>NZ_JBFANF010000002.1:0-304055 GCF_040674675.1 Dactylosporangium sp. NPDC049742
GGGTTTTAGCCGTTTCTATTTACCTATCTCACACCCTATCCTAAAAACACAAAGGGGGCGGCCCGGGGGCGGTTCCCCCCAATCGTGCCCTGCCCGCACAACGACGACGAGGAGGGCCCGTGGACGGGTCCTCCTCGTCGGAAGTCGATCAGGGTGCGGCTCAGCCGACCTTGGTCTCGCGCTTCTCCTTGATCTTGGCCTTCTTGCCACGGAGGTCGCGCAGGTAGTAGAGCTTGGCCCGGCGCACGTCACCGCGGGTGACGACCTCGATGCGGTCGACGGCGGGGCTGTTGACCGGGTAGGTGCGCTCGACGCCGACGCCGAAGCTCACCTTCCGGACCGAGAAGGTCTCGCGCAGGCCGTCGCCCTGGCGACGGATCACGACGCCCTGGAAGACCTGGACCCGGGACCGGTTGCCCTCGACGACCCGCGCGTGCACCTTGATGGTGTCGCCGGCGCGGAAGCTCGGGATATCGGTCCGCTGCGACATTGCGTCGAGCGCGTCCAGCGTGTTCATCGCGGCAGTTCCTCGTCACTCAAGGCACGCCCGAATCCATGGCGCGCGAACGTAAAGATGATCAGGAGGTGCGCAGGCGTCGGCCCGCAGCAACCCCACTACTTTGCCACATCGACACCCGGAACCTGAAATCCGGTCCCCTCGAGCAGGTCGGGCCGCCGGGAAGCGGTGCGCCGCAGGCCCTCCTCGCGCCGCCAGCGGGCGATCTTGCCGTGGTCGCCGGAGCGCAGCACCTCGGGCACGTCCAGCCCCCGCCAGGTCGGCGGCTTCGTGTACATGGGCGCTTCCAGTACACCGGCGGAGTGTGACTCCTCCACCAGGGAGTCGGCGTTGCCGAGCACGCCCGGCAGCAGCCGGGTCACCGCCTCCATGACGACCAGCACGGCGACCTCGCCGCCGAACAGGACGTAGTCGCCGAGCGAGACCTCGCTCACCCGCATCCGGGTGGCCGCGTGGTCGATCACCCGCTGGTCGATCCCCTCATATCGCCCGCAAGCGAACAGAAGGTGCGACTCCGAAGAAAACTCGCGTGCGAGGTCCTGGGTGAACGGCACACCGGCGGGCGTGGGAACGACGAGATGCGTGGAAGGCGACGCGAGGGCGTCGAAGCACTGCCCCCACGGCTCGGGCCGCATCACCATGCCCGGACCGCCGCCATACGGCGTGTCGTCGACGGTGCGGTGCACGTCGTGCGTCCAGGTCCGCAGGTCGTGCACGGCGAGCTCGAGGATCCCGGTGCGGCGGGCCTTGCCGATGAGCGAAAGGTCGAGCGGGGCGAGGTACTCCGGGAAGATCGTGACGACGTCGACCCTCATAGGTCGAAGAGGCCTTCCGGCGGGGTGATGACGATCCGCCCACCCGGCACGTCGACCTCGGGCACGATCTCGCGGACGAACGGCACGAGGCCGGTGCGCCCGTCGACCAGCCGCACGACGAGCAGGTCGTGCGCCGGGGCGTGGTCGATGCGCAGCAGCTCGCCGACCTTCTCCCCCGCCACGTCGACGATCGAGAGACCGACGAGGTCGTGGTCGTTGAACTCGTCGGGGTCCGTCGGGGCGGGAATGTCGGCGCTGTCGACGCAGAGCAGCACGCCGCGCATGTCCTCGGCGAGGTTGCGGTCGTAGATGCCCTCGAACACGACGAGCAGCCGGCCCTGGTGCGGGCGGACCGACTCGACGGTGACGGTCGCCGGCGGGCGCCAGGCACCGGCCGGGACCTTCTGCAGATGCCGGACCGCCGTCGAGTCGGTCACCAGGACCGACCCGACGGCGAAACGATCTGCCGGATCATCCGTGCGGATGTCCACGACGACCTCGCCGCGGATGCCGTGCGCACGGAATATCTGACCGACGACGAGGAGCATGGATCAGTACGCGTCGACGATCTCGACGCGGACGCCGCGACCACCGATCGACGTGATCACCTGGCGCAGCGCCTTCGCGGTGCGACCACCGCGACCGATCACCGTGCCGAGGTCCTCCGGGTTGACCCGGACCTCGAGGCGCTGACCGCGACGGGAGTCGACCATGCGGACGCGGACATCGTCAGGGTTGTCGACGATGCCCTTGACCAGGTGCTCCAGCGCGGGGCGCAACACGTCAGGCCTCCGCGCCGGCGCCGGCACCGGTCTGCTCCTCAGCCTGCGCGGCCGGGGCCTCGGCCGGAGCCTCGGCCTCGGTCTTCTTCTTGGGCTCGGCCTTCTTCGCCTTCGGCGCCTCGGCGAGACCGGCGGCGGCCTGCGCCTCGGCCTCGTAGGTGGCGCGGCGGTCGGCGGCGACGGCCTTGACCTTCAGCGGCTCGGCCGGCGCGGGCAGACCCTTGAACTTCTGCCAGTCACCGGTCTTGGAGAGGATCGCCTGCACGGCCTCGCTCGGCTGCGCGCCGACCGACAGCCAGTGCTGGACGCGCTCGGAGTTGACCTCGATGCGCGAGGGCTCCTCCTTCGGGTGGTAAAGCCCGACGAACTCGATCGCCCGACCGTCACGCTTGGTGCGCGAGTCGGCGATGACGATGCGGTACTGCGGGTTGCGGATCTTGCCCATCCGCAGGAGCCGGATCTTGACGGCCACTTGGTTGCTCGCTCCTGGATCTGTGTGGAAGCCGAGCGAACGTCCGGACACCGTGGGGATTGGCGCCTTCGGCTGCTCTGATGGAAAGGACCCGACGCCGGGTTAGAGGGCTCGACGCGAAACCTGATACCAGCAGTCCATTGTGCCAGACCCGCTACCCACCGCAAAAACCGCGGTCCCAACCCTGCGGAAGATCCGGGACCGTCCAGCTCGCCGGCGGGGTGAAGTCGGTCCACGTGCCGTCGAACGGGAAGTCACCCGCCTCGATCTCCTTCACGACCCGCTCACCCTCGGCCCGCACGAAGGCCTCGTCGGGCACCCAGTAGTGCTCCGGCAGGGCGAGGCGCTCCAGGAACTCCTCCTCGTCCTTCCAGTGCCAGGTCCGGTCCGGGGCCGCCACGATGTCGAGGTCCCAGTCGGTGACGTCGACGCCGGACGCGCCGCCCTCGTCGCTCCAGCGGACCGCCGGGCGCTCCAGGTTGACGTACCAGTTCTTGAAGCGGTCCCGCTCGTCGTGGAACCACCAGACCGAGTGCGCCGGGTCGCCGGGCCGGTGCAGCTTGAGCACACCGGGCCCGTCCCAGGTGCCGTGCTTCAGCGCCGTGCCCCGGGTCACGAACTCGGCGAAGGGCATCGTGCGCATGCCGAAGCCGTCGCCGGAGACCTCGTTGACCACCGGGGTGCCCCGGGCGATCCACAGCAGCAGGCCGCGCTCGTCGTCGGAGACGACCCGGGCCGGCCGGACCCACCCGAGCCGGCCCAGGCGCACGTTGCGGTGCACGATGACCTGCCCGGGCGTGAACCTCACGCTCAACGACGCTCCCTCGGTCGGTCCCAGCCCTCGGCGACGGGCGGGGGGATGCTCCAGCCGGCCGGCGGCCGGAAGTCGGTCCAGGTGCCGTCGAAGGGCCACATGCCGGCCTCGATCGCCGGCACGACCCGCCGCCCCTGCTCCCAGACCGCCTCGGCGTCGCCCACCCAGTAGTGCTCGGGGAAGGCGAGGCGCTCGTTGAGCTCGTCCTCGTCCTTCCAGTCCCAGCGCCGGTCGGGCCAGACCCAGATGTCCAGGTCCTGGTCGGTCAGGTCGACGCCGGCCACGGCACCGTCGTCCCACGTGACGGACGGCTCCTCCAGGTTGACGTACCAGGCCCGGAAGCGACCGGCGGGGTCGAACAGCCACCACACCGAGTACGCGGCGCCGCGCGGGTTGAACTTGAGCGTGCTCGGTCCCCGGTACACATCCTGGATGATCTTCTTCGGCGCGAGCACCCACTCGGCGAAGGGCATGTCCCGCGGCCCCCGGCCGTCGGTGGTGACCTCGCGGATGAGCGGGCTGCCGGTCGCCATCCACAGGCGCAGCCCGAGCTCGTCGTCGGCGACGACCCTGGCCAGCGGCGCCCAGACGAGCGTGTCACGGGCGAAATGCCGGTGCAGCACGGCCCGTCCGGGGCTCAGCGTCACCTGACGACCCGGCCCTTGAGGACGATCCGGCGGGGACGGAGCAGCTCCGTGAGGTCCGCGCGGGGGTCGCCGTCGTAGACCACCAGGTCGGCCAGGCCACCCTCGACGAGGCCCGGGAAGCCCAGCCACTCGCGGGCGCCCCACGAGCCGGCCCGCAGCACGTCGAGCGCCGGCATGCCGGCCTCGTGGTGCAGCAGCAGCATCTCCTGGGCGGCGAGCCCGTGGGCGATGCCGCCACCGGCGTCACTGCCGACGTAGATCGGCACTCCCGCCTCGTGCGCCGCCCGCACCACCGACGGGAAGCGGTCCTTCAGCGCCAGCATGTGCTGGGCGTACGCCGGGAACTTGCCCGAGGCCGTCGCGGCGATCCCGTCGAACGTCTCGATGTTGATCATGGTCGGGACGAGCGCGGTCCGCTGCCGGGCCATGAGATCGATGTCGTCCGGCGACAGGCCGGTGCCGTGCTCGACGGAGTCGACGCCCGCGCGCACGAGCGCCGCGACGGACTCCTCGGCGAACGTGTGCACCGCGACGCGAGCCCCGGCGGCGTGCGCGGCGGCGACCGCGCCGGCCATCGCGTCCAGGTCCCAGGCCGGGGCGAGATCGCCGACGCCCCGGTCGATCCAGTCGCCGACGAGCTTCACCCAGCCGTTGCCGAGCCCGGCCTGCCGGGTGACCTCCTCGGCGAGCGACGCGGCGCCGACCTCGACGCCGATGTCGCGCAGGTAGCGCTTCGGCGGCGCCACGTGCCGGCCCGCCCTGGCCAGCCGGGGCATCTCCGGGTCGTCGTCGAGCATCGGGTACGGGATGGGCGACCCCGCGTCACGGATCGCGAGCACGCCCGCGGCACGGTCGACCAGCGCCAGCTCCCGGGCGGCGGCGACGCCGGCGGACGGGTGCCCGCCCGGCGCGATGCCCAGGTGGCAGTGCGCGTCGACGAGCCCCGGCAGCACGAAGCCGCCGTCGGCGACGGTCACGGCACCCGGCACGGGTGACAGCGTCACCCGGTCGCCGACGAGCCAGATGTCGGTCTGCGTGTCGTCCGGGAGGAGAACGCCCCGGACGTGCAGCGCCTCAGGACTGTCCGTCACGCTTCTGCAGCTTCGAGAAGTCGAGCTTCGGCAGCTTGAAGCCGGCCGGCAGCCCCGCCGCATTCGGGTCCATGGCCGCCGGGTCGAAGCCGGGCGGCAGCTGCGGCACGCCGCCGCCGAGCCGGGGCTGGCGGGCGCCGCCACCGCCGCTCTTGCTGCCCTTGCGCTTGTTCTTCGGCGACTTGGTGGCCTTGCGGCGCATGCCGGGCATGCCCATCATGCCGCTCATCTGCTTCATCATCTTCTGCGCGTCGGCGAAGCGGTTGAGCAGCTGGTTGACGTCGGTGACGGTGACACCGGAGCCGTTGGCGATGCGCACCCGGCGCGACGCGTTGAGGATCTTGGGGTTGGTGCGCTCGCCGGGGGTCATCGAGCGGATGATCGCCGTCACCTTGTCGAAGTGCTTGTCGTCGATCTCGGCGATCTGGTCCTTCATCTGCCCCATGCCCGGCATCATGGCCAGCACGTTGGCGATCGGGCCCATCCGCCGCACCGCCTGCAGCTGCTCGAGGAAGTCCTCCAGGGTGAACGTCTCGCCGCCCATGAGCTTGGCGGCCATCCGCTCCTTCTGGTCGTCCTCGAAGGCGGCCTCGGCCTGCTCGATGAGCGTGAGCACGTCACCCATGCCGAGGATGCGCGAGGCCATCCGGTCGGGGTGGAAGACGTCGAAGTCCTCGAGCTTCTCACCGGTCGACGCGAACATGATCGGCTGGCCGGTGACGTGGCGGACGGAGAGCGCCGCACCACCGCGGGCGTCGCCGTCGAGCTTGGACAGCACGACACCGGTGATGCCGACGCCGTCGCGGAAGGCCTGGGCGGTGGTGACCGCGTCCTGACCGATCATCGCGTCGATGACGAAGATGACCTCGTCGGGGTCGACGGCGTCGCGGATGTCGGCGGCCTGCTGCATCATCTCGGTGTCGATGCCGAGCCGGCCGGCGGTGTCGACGATCACGATGTCGCGCATCTGGCGGCGGGCGTGCTCGATCGACTCGCGGGCGACGCTGACCGGGTCGCCGACGCCGTTGCCCGGCTGCGGCGCATAGACCTCGACGCCGGCCCGGCCGCCGAGGACCTGCAGCTGGTTGACGGCATTGGGGCGCTGGAGGTCACAGGCGACGAGCAGCGGCTGGTGGCCCTGCGCCTTGAGCCAGCGGGCGAGCTTGCCCGCCAGGGTGGTCTTGCCGGAGCCCTGGAGGCCGGCGAGCATGATCACGGTGGGCGCGGTCTTGGCGAACTGCAGCCGGCGCGCCTCGCCGCCGAGCGTCGCGACCAGCTCCTCGTGGACGATCTTGATGACCTGCTGGGCCGGGTTGAGGGCCTTGGACACCTCGGCGCCGCGGGCGCGCTCCTTGAGCCGGGCGATGAAGTCCTTCACCACCGGCAGCGCGACGTCGGCCTCGAGCAGCGCGAGGCGGATCTCCCGCGCGGTGGCGTCGACATCCGCCTCGGTGAGCCGACCCTTGCCCTTCAGCTTCGTGAAGATGCCGGAGAGCCGATCACTCAGGGTGTCAAACACGACGAATCCGTCCTCGAGGTAGGCGCTGCTGCAAAGGGTAACCGACGCTACCCGGGCGTCGCCGCCTGCAGCACCGCGTCCGCCACCCGGGCGCGGTCGTCCGCGGACAGCTCCCCGGCCAGGTAGAAGGCGTCGACGACCTCGCCGCCGAGGGTCGAGATGCGGGCCGAGCGCACGTCGGCGCCGACGTCCTCCAGGGCGTGCGCGACCCGGAAGAGCAACCCTGGAGTGTCGGAGGCGCGCAGCTCCAGGACGGTGGCGGCGGTGGCGGCGCTCGCCGGCTGCCACACCACGCGCGGCGGGACGGTGTTGCGCTGCCTGGCGGAGCGCTCCCGGGCGGCGAGCCGCTCGGCGACGGGCAGCTCGCCCAGCACGGCGCGGCGCAGGTCACTGGCGACCGCCTCCCGGTCGACCTCCCCGCCGTACCGCGGCTGGACGGCGCAGACCATCCTGGCCAGGTCACCCGTGCTGATCGTGTCGGCGGCCACCACGTCGAGGCGGTGCAGCGACAGGCAGCCGGCCACCGCGGCGAGCAGCCCCCGCCGGTCCTGCGCGGTCACCGACACGACGTCGGTGTCGACGTGCACCGCGGGCAGCTTCCCGGCGACGGGCAGCGCGGCGGCCGGCGACGGCGGCGCCGCGACCACCCCGGTGTCCAGGGCCCGCTCGACGTGCCGGACCAGCTCGACGATGAGCCGGCCCTTCCAGTCGGACCAGGCGGCGGGCCCGGTCGCGGCGGCGTCGGCGCGGGCGAGCGCGTGCAGCACGGACAGGGTCGAGTGGTCGCCGACGGCGCCGGCGACCCCCGCGATCGTCCGCGGGTCGCTGAGGTCGCGGCGGGTCGCCGTGTCCGGCAGCAGCAGGTGCAGCCGGACGACCCGCTCGACCAGGTCGACGTCGATGGGCGGCAGGCCGAGGCGGGCGGCGATGGCGGCGGCGATCGGCGCGCCGACGGTGCTGTGGTCGCCGGGCAGGCCCTTGCCGATGTCGTGCAGCAGGCCGCAGAGCACCAGCAGGTCGGGGCGGTCGACGTCGCGGGACAGCTTCGTGGCGTGCCGGGCGGTCTCGACCAGGTGCCGGTCGACGGTGAACAGGTGCACCGGGTTGTGCTGGGGCAGGCTGCGGATCCGGGCCCACTCGGGGAGCCAGTTCACGACCAGCCCGTACCGGTCGCACGCCTCCCAGATCGAGATCATCGACGGGCCGCCGCCCAGGAGCGTGAGCAGGGCGTCGCGGGCCGGCGCCGGCCACGGCTGCGGCATCGGCGCGGCGAACTGGCCGAGCCACTCCAGCGTCGCGTGCGCGATCGGCAGGTCGGCGCGGGCCGCGGCGGCGGCGACGCGCAGCGGCAGCGACGGGTCGGGCCGCGGCGTCACGGCCGCCCGCGCGAGGACGACCTCGCCGTGCTGCTCGACGACGTCACGGGCGAGGGGCCGGCGCCCGGCGAGGCCGCGGGTGGCCGGCGAGGACCAGCGCTCGACCGCGCGCCAGGCGTCGTCGCTGGCGTAGGCGATGGTGCGGGCCGCCTCCGCGATGCGCCGCAGCACCTCGTCACGGTCGCCGAGGTCGAGCAGCTCGGCGACCTCGTCGCGGTCCTGGGCGAGCAGCCGGTCGACGCGGCGGCCCCGCACGGCGTGCAGCGCGTCCCGGACGTCGAGAAGGGTGCGGTACGCGCCGCGAACCGCCGGCCGGGGACCGTCGGCGACGCCGGCGAAGCCGATGCCGCGCAGCACGCCCACGTCGCGCAGGCCGCCCCGGGACTCCTTGACGTCGCCTTCGAGCAGGAAGGCCAGCTCGCCGTGGGCGTCCCAGCGGGCCTGGGTGAGCGCGCGCAGCGCGGGCAGCAGGTGCCGGGCCTCGCGCCGCCACTGCGCGACGGCGTCGGCGTGCAGGCGGTCCAGCAGGCGGCCGTCGCCGGCGACGAGCCGGGCGTCGAGCAGCCCGAGCGCCACCTTCAGGTCTTTTTGAGCCAGCTCCAGGGCCTGCTCGGGGGTACGGGTGGAGTGGTCGAGCGCGAACTTGGCGTCCCAGATCTGGTACCACATCCGCGTGCCGACCTCGTCGGCGGCGGCGGCGCCACCGGCGGAGTGGAGCAGGACGAGATCGAGGTCGCTGCGCGGGGCGCATTCGCGGCGGCCGAGACCGCCGACGGCGACCAGCGCGGCGCCCTCGCCGGCACCGCCCGCCAAGGTGTAGACGTCCGCGAGCCAGGAGTCGAGGGCCGCCGAGCGTGAGGCACGCGCGGCGGCGCCCGCCCCGGTCGAAAGGACCGGGGCGGGCGCCGGAAGTTGCGTCACGTCTGCCGGCTACAGCGCGTCGAGGCCGCGCTCGCCGGTGCGGACCCGGATGACCTCGTCGACCGAGGTGACCCACACCTTGCCGTCACCGATCTTGCCGGTGCGGGCGGCGGTGACGATGGCGTCCACGACCTTCTCGAAGTCCAACTCGTCGGTGACGATCTCGACGCGGATCTTCGGGACGAACTCCACCGTGTACTCCGCACCGCGGTAGACCTCGGTGTGGCCCTTCTGACGTCCGTATCCCTGAACCTCGCTCACGGTCAGGCCGGCCACGCCAAGCGCGTGCAGGGCCTCTTTCACCGCGTCGAGCTGGTACGGCTTGATGACCGCGGTCACCAGCTTCATGCCCATTCCCTCCGTCATCCCTCGACGCTAACCGGCAACTGATTCCGACGCCGGGGCTTGCGCCGCCGGTGCTGATGCACTTGCGCTTCCACCGATCCCCGCCAGGGCGAAGGCACCGGCCGAGCCGCCGCCACCACCCGGGTTGTGGAGATCGTAACCACTCTCCGCGTGCTCCGAGATGTCGATGCCCTCGACCTCGGCCTCCGCGCTGACCCGGAACCCGATCGTCTTCTCGATGATGAAGGCGAGGACGAAGGCGATCGCGAAGGAGTAGACCGTCACGATGGCGCTCGCCGCTGCCTGCGCGCCGAGCTGGGCCGCGCCGCCGCCGAAGAACAGGCCGTCCTTGGCGCCGACGACGTCGGTGATCGCCGAGTTGATGTCCGAGTTGGCGAAGAAGCCCAGCGCCAGGGAGCCGAGCCAGCCGCCGACGAAGTGGACGCCCACGACGTCGAGCGAGTCGTCGAAGCCGAAGCGGTACTTGAGGCTCACCGCGAGGGCGCAGACGATACCGGCGGCCAGGCCGAGCAGGACCGCGGCCCACGAGTCGATGAAGCCACAGGCGGGGGTGATCGCGACCAGACCGGCGATGGCGCCGGAGGAGGCACCGACCAGGGTCGGCTTCCGGTCACGAATCCACTCGACGATGACCCAGCCGAGCACCGCGGCGGCGGTCGCGACCTGGGTGTTGACGAACGCGAGGCCGGTCACGCCGTCGACCGTGAGCTCGGAGCCCGCGTTGAAACCGAACCAGCCGAACCACAGCAGACCGGCGCCGAGGGCGACGAACGGCACGTTGTGCGGCTTCATGCTCTCCCGCGGCCAGCCGATGCGCTTGCCGAGGACCAGTGCCACGCCCAGCGCTGCCGCACCGGCGTTGATGTGGACGGCGGTGCCACCGGCGAAGTCGAGCGGGTGCAGCTTCTGGAAGATCCAGCCACCGCCCCACACGTTGTGGGCGACGGGGAAGTAGACGAGCGTGGCCCAGCCGAACGCGAACAGCAGCCAGCCGGCGAACTTGGCCCGGTCGGCGATCGCGCCGCTGATCAGGGCGACCGTGATGACGGCGAACGTCATCTGGAAGACCATGAAGACGTACGTCGGGATGCCGATGCCGGACGGGTTCTCGTCCGTGGCCCCCCAGAACAGGTCCGTGTAGGTCTTGGAGCCCATGTAGTCGCCGAGGTTACCGATGAAGCCACCCAGGCTGTCCGTGCCGAACGAGGCCGAGAAGCCGTAGAACAGCCAGAGAATGCTGACGAGCCCGATGGTCGAGAAGCTCATCATCATCATGTTGAGGACGCCCTTGGAACGGTTCAGGCCACCGTAGAACAGTGCCAGACCCGGCGTCATGAGCAGCACAAGCGCTGTCGAAACCAGCAACCAAGCGGTGTTGCCGGTATCGATGGTCGCTTCAGGCACGCTGGCCTCCTAGTAGTCGAGATCCTCCCTCCCGACCTGAAGAAGCAGCGTCGCCCTTCCAGCCGGTTGCGCGAGAGCTTCCAGGGCCCACGTTTCGCGCACCGGCGCTGAGCGATTTCTAAGGCGTCACGTCATGTTTCCAGCGTGTGAAGAAACGCTCACACACACAAATAGCCCTATCGAAGGGCGTATTCGAGCGTGTGCCGTTCATAGTCGATGAGCCGCAGGTCACGGACCGGACGACGGAGATGTCCCTTGTGCACGATCCGCACGAAAGCGGGGTCTCCCGCGGCCGCCATGCGTCGAATTCCCTCGATGTGATCGACGATCCGTTTCCGGATGACGCGCACGAGACGGTGCCGGTCACGCGGGGTCAGCCCATACGCGTCGGCGAACATGCGCAGCCGCCGCGGCCGGTTCGGCCGCTTCCAGCCGAGGGTGTAGGAGTCGCGGTCGGAGAAGAGCGGCACCCAGGTCCACGCGGCATAGGCGACGTCGTAGATCCTGGCGCCCGGCGAGGCGAGGTCGAAGTCGATCAGCGACAGCGTCCCGTCGGGCCGCCAGATCACGTTGTGCGGCGCCGCGTCGTGGTGGCAGATGACCTCGGTGTCCGGCGGCGGCGGGCCGAAGGAGCGCCACACCGCGTTGGGCGGCGGGCGGAACCCGGCCTGCGCGTCGTGGAACATCCGCAGCATGGTCGCCACGGTGACCATCGCCTCGTCGGTCACCCAGTGCGGGGCGAGCGGATAGCTACCCGGCTCGCCCTCCAGGTAGGACAGGACCTCGCGGCCCCGCTCGTCTATGCCGAACGCCCGAGGCGCGCCGGTGAACCCGACATACTCCAGGTGCCGCAGCAGCGCATGCACCGCCGGCGTCCAGGGTCCGGCGTTGCGGCGCACGGTGTCTCCCGAGCGCACCACGACGGAGGTGTTTCCGCCGTGGAGGGGGATCTCCTGCTGCGTCACGTGTCGTCCTTCGCGTCCCGATCGAGCTTCGCGTGCCTTGCTTTCCGTCCGAGGTTACGCGTCCGTGCCAACGAGTGCGTCGACGAACTGCCGGGCATCGAAGGGCGCCAGATCGTCGGGGCCCTCGCCGAGGCCGACCAGCTTCACCGGGATGCCCAGTTTGCGCTGGACGGCGATGACGATCCCGCCCTTGGCGGTGCCGTCGAGCTTGGTGAGCACCACGCCCGTGACATCGACCACCTCGGTGAACACCCGCGCCTGCTCCAGCCCGTTCTGCCCGGTGGTGGCGTCGAGGATCAGCAGGGTCTCGTCGACCGGCCCGTGCTTCTCCACGACGCGCTTGACCTTGCCCAGCTCGTCCATCAGGCCGACCTTGTTCTGCAGCCGGCCGGCGGTGTCGATCAGCACGGTGTCCACACTCGTATCGATACCCCGTTTGACCGCGTCGAACGCCACCGACGCCGGATCCGCGCCCTCCGGGCCCCGGACCACCTCGGCGCCCACCCGGCTGCCCCAGGTCGCGAGCTGCTCGGTGGCGGCGGCGCGGAACGTGTCGGCCGCGCCCAGCAGGACCGTGTGACCGTCGGCGATCAGCACCCGCGCGATCTTGCCGCAGGTGGTGGTCTTGCCGGCGCCGTTGACGCCGACGACGAGCAGCACCGCCGGGCGCCCGTCGCGGGCGGTGGCGGCGAGGCTGCGGTCCAGGTCCGGCTGCAGCGCGGCGACCAATTCGTCGGCGAGCATCCCGCGCAGCTCCGAGGCGGTCGCGGTGCCGTGCACCCGGGCCCGCTCGCGCAGCTTCCCGACGATCTCCGTGGTCGCGGCGACGCCGACGTCGGCACCGATCAGGGTCTCCTCGACCTCGTCCCAGGTGTCATCGTCGAGCTTGTCCCGCGACAGCAGCGCGAGCAGGCCCTTGCCGAACACGTTCTGCGAGCGCGACAGCCTGGCCCGCAGCCGCACCAGCCGCCCGGCGGTCGGCTCGGGCACCTCGACCGGCGGGACCTCGACGGGCGGCGGGGCCTCGACCACCGGCGGCGGCGCCTCCACGGTCGGCGGCGGCGCCTGCACGACGGGCGGCGGGGCCTTCACCGGCGGCGGCACGGTCTTCACCGGCGGCGCCTTCGGCGGAGCGGGCGGCACCTGCTTGGTGGGAGGGGTGACGGTCGGCTTCTGCGCCGGCGGGAGGGTCGGTGGCTTGCGGAAACGGGGCGCTACCAGCGCGAGGGTCGCCCCGATCACCACGACGAGCAGCACCAGGCCGAAGACGATGTACGACTCCATGGCAGGAATCCTCCCAGACGACGCGCTCCGGGGCCTGCAGTGGCGCCAGGTCGGCCCACGCAGGATCATCTTCAGTGCACCTCGCACCACCACCGAAGTACCACCCGAAGCACCACCGAACGGTCCGCCCCTGCCCCGAAGCGCCCCAGCGGCGTCCTGGAGGTCAACAGACATGCCGGACGACGACCCCTCCCACTCGCTCGACCAGGACCACGGCCCACTGCTGCTGGGACCCGTGCTCCGCCGCGTCGAGGGCGACCGCGCCACGATCTGGGTGGAGACGTCACACCCGGCGACCGTCGAGGTCGACGCCGCGCCCGCCGGCGGATCAGCCCGCACCTTCACCGTCCACGGGCACCACTACGCCCTGGTCGTGGTGTCCGGGCTGCCGGAGGACGCGGTCACGCCGTACAGGGTGAGCATCGACGGCTCGGTGGTCTGGCCGCCGCCGGACAGCCACTCGCCGCCCTCGGCGATCCGCACGCGACCCTCGGGCGCGCCGGTCCGGCTGATCTTCGGCTCCTGCCGTGAGTCGAGCCCACTGAGCGTGACCCGGTTCCCACCCGACGCGCTGGACGCCTACGCGGGCCGGCTCATCGAGTCGATCAACGCCGACGCGCCCACCGAGTGGCCCGACCTGCTGGTGCTGCTCGGCGACCAGGTGTACGCGGACGAGACCCCCGAGAAGATCCAGAAGTGGCTCCGCCGCCGCAAGCGCCGCGCCGACGCGCCGAAGAAGCAGGTGGTGGACTACCACGAGTACACGAAGCTCTATCTTGACTCGTGGGGCGACCCGGAGATCCGCTGGCTGCTGTCCACCGTCCCGAGCGTGATGATCTTCGACGACCACGAGATCATCGACGACTGGAACACCTCCGACCGGTGGCGCGCCAAGATGGCCGACCTGTCCTGGTGGGAGCAGCGCATCCAGGCCGGCCTCTCCTCCTACTGGGTCTACCAGCACCTGGGCAACATCGCGCCCAGCGCCCTCGACGACGACTTCGTCTATGCCGCGGTCATGCGGGCCGGCGGCGACGCCACCGGGGTCCTGGACGCCTTCGGCACCCGCGCGGACCACGAGCCCACCGCGTACCGGTGGAGCTACGCCATCGACATCGACCGCACCCGGCTGATCGTGGTCGACAACCGCGCCGCCCGCGTGCTGGAGCGCGGCCACCGGGCGATGCTCCGGGAGTCGGAGTGGCAGTGGCTCACCGAGCGGATCCCCGGCGACTACGACCACCTGCTGATCGGCTCCTCGCTGCCGTGGCTGCTGCCGCCGGCGATCCACCACCTGGAGGCCGCCACCGAGCGGATCGCCGAGTCGCCGCGCGACTGGGTGTCGAAGTTCGGCGAGAAGCTCCGCCAGGCGGTCGACCTGGAGCACTGGGCGGCGTTCACCCGCTCGTTCGACGCCTTCACCGCCCTGCTGCGCAAGGTCGGCGCGGGCGAGGGCGGCGTCTCACCGGCCCCGGCGACGATCAGCGTGCTGTCCGGTGATGTTCACCACTCCTACGCGGCCCGCGCGGACCTCGGCCCGTCCGTCGTCAGCCCCGTGCACCAGCTGACCTGCTCGCCGGTGCACAACGACATGCCGAAGTACATCCGACCGGCGATGAAGTTCGGCTGGAACCCGCCCGCCGCGAAGCTGATGCGGGCCCTCGCCCGCTCCGTGGGCCTGCCCCCGCCGCCGGTCCACTGGGGCAAGACCGCCGACCCCTACTTCGGCAACGCGGTCGGCGTGCTCCTGCTCGACGGCCGCTCCGCCCACGTCATGATCGAGGGCACCCGCCCCGACAAGACCCTGGGCAAGGTCGCGTCGCTGCAGCTGAGCTGACCTTGCCCAGGGCCGGCACACCCGGCCTGGCCGGCCGGGTGTGCCGCGCGGCTAGGCCGCGTACGCCTCCAGCTCGAAGATCCGGGCGGCGGTGTCGCTGTCGCTCGTCGGGGTGATCACGTTCAGGCGGAGATGTCGTGCCGTCCGCGGGGTGAACGTGTGCGTGGTGGTGTTCGCGGTGTTGCCCCGCACCTGGGCGACGGTCGTCCAGGTGTCGCCGTCCAGGCTGGTCTGCAGGTCGAAGTCCTTCGTGTTCCAGCTGGCCTTCTCGCCGCCCGCCCCCGAGTGCCGCAGGACGATCTTGCCGACCTGCTGGTTGGAGCCCAGGTCGACGCGCAGCCACTTGTTCGCGCCCAGCGCGCACCACTTGTCCGACAGGCCGCCGGTCCAGCTGCCGTTGACCGCCTTCGCCGGCGCCTCGGCCGCCGCGCACTGCGACGACGCCGTGGCCGCCTTGTTCAGGGCCAGGTTGGGCGCGGACGCGGTGTCGGGCACGAAGAGCTTGATGTCGGTGAGGCTGGCGGATCCCTCGTACACGTTGGTGTAGAGGTCACCGATCACGAACGAGTCGGGGTAGGCGGAGCCGGACGGCCACTGGTTGGGCCACGTGGTGCTGCCGAAGTCGTCGTTCTGCACCAGGTTGCCGTTGAACTGGCCGTTGTACCCCGCCGCGGTGGTGTTGTAGTGCCAGATCGGCACGTTGTTGACGACGAAGTCGCGGTGGAAGCGCAGCGTCCGCTGCCCGGAGCGGGCGAAGTTGCCGCTCGCCTCGAGCGTGTAGCCGGTCGCGTCGCGCTCGATCGCGAACGTGTAGTACTCGTTGGGCATCAGCTCCGGCTGCAGCTCCCCGGCGCTGGACAGCTGGTTCTCCGCGGCGCCGCCGGAGCAGCTGGTCATGAACCACTGGGAGTTGCCGGGCAGGCCGCCGGCGCCCGGGTTCCAGTTGGGCATGCCGGAGATCCACATGTTGACGGTGTTGAAGTTGCCGTCGCGGTAGTTGTAGTACGTGTTGTTCGAGGCGTTGCAGACCCGGCCGCCGGTGCCGGACCCGACCCGGTCGGGGTGCTGGGAGAACGAGTCCATCAGCACCTTGCGGTGGTAGTGCCAGAAGTGGTTGTTGCGCGGCGCGGGGTTGGCGAAGTCGACGATGGACAGGAAGTGGAAGCCGTTGTACCCGTAGGGTCCGGCCCGCACGTCCTGCCACTCGCAGTAGGGCACCGACGCGTCGCCGCTCCAGCCGGGGCTGTTGGAGCCCTCGCCCCACGGGTGCTGGGTCTTGCAGCCCGCGGTCGAGTAGCCGTTGACCCGGCCGTTGTAGTTGATGGTGCCGTTGCGCTTGCCGCCGAAGTCGATCGTCTTGAGCTTGTACTCGATGCGGTACTGGTCGGGCAGCGCCTGCGTCGGGCGGAAGATCGCGCCGCCGGTGCTCTCGGGCACGTTGAGGACCGCGGCGCTGGCCCCGCCGACCGTGGCGGTGGTGATCGACGGCGGCGCCTCCAGCACGCCGTCCTTGTTGAAGTCCCGGGCCGACAGCGAGGCGGTGAGCCAGCCGTTCTGCCCGACGGTGAACTCCTTGCGGTACGTGTCGAACGAGTTGAACTGCGCCGTCCAGGCGGGCCCGTAGTCGTTGCGGTACCACTGCCCGGCGTCGTCGGTGATGGTGTCGAACGGGTTGGCGTAGGTCTCGCGGACCCACGGCGCGTTGCCGGTGTTGATGGGCTGGGCGAAGTTCTCGGAGTAGAGCAGCCGCCAGGTCGGTGCCGCCGCGGCGGGGGCGACCGGGATCGCGACCAGCGAACCGGCGACCAGGGCACCTGCGAGCAGTCGTCTCATGTGGACGCTCCTAGAGGTATTGGGACGCGTTGTCCTTGGTGATCTGCGGCGAGGGCACGACGGTGTCCTTCTCGACCTTGGCGCCGCCGAGGACCTCGACCGTGCGGTCCAGGGCGAGCGAGCCGATCACCTTCGGGCTGTTGAGACCGGTGACGACGTAGTTGGTGCCGTCGAGGATCGCCTTGAGCGCCTCGGCCTGCCCGTCGACGCCGGCGAGCACGATCTGCCCGGCCTTGCCGGCGGCGGCGATCGCCCGCTGCGCGCCGAGGCACATCGCGTCGTTCTCGCAGAAGACGGCGACGAGGTCGGGGTGCTTGGCGAGCAGCCCCTCCATGACGGTGAGCCCGCCGTCGGAGCCCCAGTTGCCGAAGTCGGGGGCCTCGATGAGGGTGATGTCGGCCTTTGTACTGAGCACCGACTTCAACCCGTTGGTGCGGGCCAGACCGATCGAGTTGTCCGCCGGCCCGCCCTTGATGATCGCGACCTTGCCCTTGACCCGGCCCGCCAGGAACTCGCCGTCCTGCTTGCCGATGGCCTCGTTGTCGGGCCCGATCCAGCTGGTGTACTCGCCGGTGGCGAACTTCCGGTCGACCAGCACGACGGGCTTGCCCGCCGCCTTGATCGCGTTCAGGGCGGCCGGCGCCGACTCGAGCGGACCGCCCGAGATGATGATCGCGTCGACGTTCTTGCTGAGCAGGTCCTCGACGTTGGCGGCGAGCTTGGCGGCGTCGCCCCCGGCGTCGGTGCTGACGATCTTCACGTTGCCCTTGGTCTTGGCCTGCGCGGCGATCGCGGCGTCCATGCCGCTGAAGTACGGCCCGCTGAGCAGGAAGTTCGCGACGCCGACGGTGTACCCGTCCTTCCCCGCGGGGTCGTCGGAGCAGGCGGTGAGGCCCAGCGCCGCCACCAGAAGCAGGGATAAGGCTCTTCTCATGCGCGTCCCTTCGCGACGGAGCGCGGCCGCCTCGAGCGCTGCACGAGGATGACCGCGATGATGATCAGTCCCTTGAGCACCTGCTGCCAGAACGACTGCACGCCGTACAGGTTCAGCAGGTTGTTGATCAGGACCAGGACGAGCACCCCGCCGAAGGCACCCTTCGCCGAACCCCGGCCTCCGGACAGGCTCGCGCCGCCGATGACGCAGGCCGCGATCGCGTCGAGCTCGAAAGCGACCCCGACGCTGGGTTGTGCGATGCCGACCCGGCTGGTCAGGATGACCCCGGCGAGTCCGGCACAGAAGCCGCTGACGCAGTAGGCGAGCACGATGTGCCGTCGCACGTCGATGCCCGCCAGGCGGACCGTCTCCGCGTTGCCGCCGATGGCGATGATCGAGCGCCCGGGTGGCGTCCGGGCCAGGAACACGCCACCGATCGCGAAGACGGCCAGCATGATCAGCGTGATCAGGGGGACGGGACCGACCATGGCCGAGCCCAGCGTGAGGAACGCGGGGTCGGCCGGTGCGATCGGCACCTCCGAGTAGACGAACGCGAGCCCGCGGACGGTGGTGAGCGCCGCGAGGGTGACCACGAACGGCGCGAGCTCGAACCGGGCCACCAGGACGCCGTTGACCGCGCCGAACGCGAGCCCGCTCAGGACGCCGACCGCCATCGCCAACGGGATCGGCAGGTCCGCGGCCAGGCCCGCGGTCACGATCCCGGCGAACGCGACGACCGACCCGACGGACAGGTCGATCCCGCCGGTGAGGATCACGACGAGCATGCCGAAGGCGAGCAGCCCCGTGGTGACCATCTGCTTGAGGAGGTTGGTGAGGTTGGTGCCGCTGAGAAAACTGTCCGACGTGGTGGCCGCGACGACGATCAGCGCCGCGATCAGCAGCGTGAAGGCCGCCTCGACGGTCACGTCCCGGTTGCGTATCCGAAGAGCCAACGTTGTCACGCGATCGCCCTCTCCAGGACCTGTTCCTCGGTGGTGCCTTCGGACGGCAGCTCACCGGCGAGCCGGCCCTGCCGCATGACGAGGACCCGGTCGGTGGCGCCGAGCACCTCGGTCAGGTCGGAGGAGATGAGCAGCACGCCCATTCCCTCGCGGGCGAGCCCGTCCACGGTGCGGTAGATCTCGACCCGGGTGGCCATGTCGACCCCGCGGGTCGGCTCGTCGAGGATCAGCACGCGAGGGCCCGTGAGCAGCCACTTTGCGAGCACGACCTTCTGCTGGTTGCCGCCGCTCAGGTGTACGACCGGCATGCCCGCGCACCGGTCGGGGCGGATGCCGAGCCGCTCGATCATGCCGTGCACGGCAGCCTGCTGCCGGGTGCGGTCGATGAACGGGCCGCGGGCGGTCGACCGCCAGGTGGTGAGGCCGATGTTGTCCCGGACGGTCATGCCGAGCACCAGGCCGCTGCCGGCCCGGTCCTCGGTCACCATCGCGACGCCCGCCCGGATCGCCTCCTTCGGGCTGCGGAACGCCGCGCCCGCGGTCGGGCGGGCGGCCCCGAACAGGCACGCGGCCAGTTCGCTGCGGCCCGACCCGACGAGGCCGAAGAGCCCCACGATCTCGCCGGCCCGCAGCGTGAACGACACGCCGTCGAACTCCCCCGTCCTGCCGAGCCCGTCGACGGTCAGCAGCGGCTCCCCGGACAGCTCTCCCAGGGCGGGCCGGCGCTCCGGGTAGATCCGGTCCACGGTCCGGCCCGCCATCAGCCGGATCAGGGTGCCCTCGTCGGTGGCGTCCGGGGTGGTGGTCGCCACGACGTGGCCGTCCTTGACCACGACGATGCGGGTGGCCAGCTCCAGGACCTCGGCGAGGCGGTGCGACACGTACACCACCAGCACCCCGCGCTCCTGCAGCCGCCGGATCACCGCGAACAACGCGTCGAGGTCCGCGCCGGCGAGGACCGCGGACGGCTCGTCGAGGACGAGGACGCGGGGTTCGCTGACGAGGGCCTTGGCGATCTCGACCATCTGCTGCCGGGCCACGGACAGCGTGGCCGCCTTCAGCCGCGGGTCGATGCCGCCGAAGCCGATCTCCTCCAGCAGCCGACCGGCCCGGCGGTGCGCGGCCGGCCAGTCGATCAGGCCGAACCGGCGCGGGAAGTCGCCCATCAGCAGGTTCTCCGTGACCGACAGCTCGGGCACCAGGGAGAGCTCCTGGTGCACGGTGCGGATGCCGGCCGCGTGCGCGTCGTGCGGGGTGCGCAGGGCGAGCTCCGTGTCGTCCAGCGAGAGGGTGCCGGAGCTCATCGGTACGACTCCGGCAAGCACCTTGATCAGGGTGGACTTGCCGGCGCCGTTGGCGCCCACGATCGCGAGGACCTCGCCGGGCTCGCCGTGCAGCGTCACCCCGTGCAGGACCTCGACGCCGGCGTAGGACTTGTGGACGTCGCGCAGCCGCAGCGTCATCGGAAGGCGTCCATGACGACGACCGTCTTCTGCCGGGTGAAGTCGAGGACCGTGTCGTGGACGCCCTCCCGGTAGCCGCCGGTGTCCTTGGTGCCGCCGAACGGCAGGTTCTCCGCCCGCAGCGCGGTCGAGCCGTTGACGACGACGCCGCCGACGTCCAGCTGCCTGGCGATGCTCAGCGCGCGGGAGATGTCCCGGGTGAAGACGGCGGCGTGCAGGCCGTACGGCGAGTCGTTGGCGAGCCGGACCGCCTCCGCCGGGTCGTCGAAGCGGGCCACGGGCGCCACCGGCCCGAAGATCTCCTCGGCGAACGCCGGGCTGGCGGCGGGCACGTCGACCAGCACGGTCGGGTCCATGAAGGCCCGCGTGCGGACCCCGCCGGCGACGAGCCGGGCGCCGTCGGCGACGAGCGTCCGGACGGCGTCGAGCACCCGCCCGGCGGCCTCCTCGGCGATGAGCGGGCCGACGTCGGTGGACTCCAGCAGCTGGTCGCCGACCGTCAGCTTCGCGGTCTGCGCGACCAGGGCGTCGACGAACGCGTCGTGGACCGCCGTCTGGGCGTACACCCGCTTGACCGCGCAGCAGATCTGCCCGTTGCCCCGGGCGAGCCGGCCCAGCACGACGGCGCGGGCGGCCTCCTCGACGTCGGCGTCGGCGCAGACGATCAGCGCGTCGTTGCCGCCGAGCTCCAGGTGGACCTGCTTGAGCGTGCCCGCGGCCAGGCGGGCGATCTCGCGGCCGGCGGCGGTGCTGCCGGTCAGGGTGACGGCGGCGATCCCGCTCATCTCGGCGAGCTGCCGGCTGACCTCGGCGCCGCCGAGGACGACCTGGTGCGCGTCGCGTGGGGCGTGTTGATTGACGAGCTCCGCGATTCGCAGCACCGCCAGGGGGCAGCGGGCGGGTGGCTGCACGACGACCGCGTTGCCGGCGGCGAGGGCGGCGGCGGCCTTGTGCGCGTACAGCTCGACCGGGTAGTTGAACGGCACGAGCGCGGCGACGACGCCGAGCGGCTCGCGGATGGTGACCGCGAGGTGCCGCTCCAGGCCCGGCACGGCGTCCAGCGGGATCTGCCGGCCGAAGAGCCTGGTCGCCTCCCCCGCGGTCGCGCGGAAGATGCGGATCGCGGCCTCGACCTCGCCGCGGGTCTGCTGGATCGGCTTGCCGTTCTCGGCGGCGAGGAGCCGGGCGAGGCCTTCGAGCTCGGCCTCGATCAGGTCGGCGACGCGGCGCAGCAGCGCGGCGCGCTCGTGCGCGGGGGTGGCGGCCATCGCCCGCTGGCCTTTGCCGGCCCGCTCGACGGTCGCGGCGACCTGCGCCGCGCCGGTCGCGGGCACCTCCCCCAGCACTTCGCCGGTGCCGGGGTTGCGCACGGTGACAACGGCCATGATGGCTGGGCCCTCCTCGGGGATACGGCGGTCGCGGGCGTGCCTCTCACGCATGCGCGCAAGGGCAGGTCCGCCGGCGCCGTCCGGCGAGGATCACGGGCGAGACCGCGGTGAGTGAGGGTGGGCTCACCGGGATCGGTCTTTGTTAATGTACCGAACGAACCCCCGAAGTCAAGGTCGGCATACGATCACCCCATGAGCATCTACGACGTCGAGATCGCCGGGCTGCAGGGCGATCCGCTGGACCTCGGCCAGTTCCGCGGGCACCCCGTGCTGGTCGTCAATGTCGCCTCGAAGTGCGGACTGACGCCGCAGTACACCGAGCTGGAGGCGCTGCAGAAGGAGTACGGCGACCGCGGGTTCACCGTGCTCGGCGTGCCGTGCAACCAGTTCGGCGGGCAGGAGCCGGGCACCACGGAGGAGATCGCCGAGTTCTGCAGCACGACCTACGGCGTGACCTTCCCGATGACGGAGAAGGTCGAGGTGAACGGCGACGGCCGGCACCCGCTCTACCAGCACCTGGTCGACGTCCCGGACGCCGAGGGCTACACCGGGGACATCCGGTGGAACTTCGAGAAGTTCCTGATCGCCCCCGACGGCACGGTCGCAGCCCGCTTCTCGCCGCGGGACACGCCCAAGTCCGATCTCGTCGTGAAGGCGATCGAGACCGCGCTCTAGATCCCCAGGGCTTTCCTCGCGTAGCTCAGGTCGTCGCCGGGCGTGTAGCGGTAGGCCGAGAGGCCTGCCGCTCGCGCCGCGCGGATGTTGCGGTCGGTGTCGTCGATGAACAGGCACTGCTTCGGGTGCGTGCCGACCAGCGCGCACGCGGCGCGGAAGAAGCCCGGCGCCGGCTTGTGCACGCTGATCTCCGAGGAGTTGGCGACCGCGTCGAACTGCTTGGTGAGCCCGTGCAGCGCGAGGACGTCGCCGAGGTCGTCCATGGCGTTGGTCGCCAGGCCGACCTTCATGCCCGCGGCCCTGACGTCCTTCACGAAGCGCAGCACCTCGGGCACGATCTCGCCCTTGTACGCGTCCCACTCCTGCACGACGGACACGTCGACGCCCAGGGCCTCGGCGATGCTCTCGAGCCACTCGTCGCGCTTGATCTCCCCGGTGATCGCCGGCAGCCGCCGGTCCCATTCGAGCCCGGCGGCCAGGATCGCGCCGGGCTCCAGGCCGTGCCGCAGCTCGACCAGCTCGGCGATCGCCGGGTCGTGGCGGCGCAGTACACCGTCGAAATCGATCAACAGAGCGGTGGGGCGAATCGTCATGCGGCTTCTTCCGTGCGGAGGCGCTGAGAGATGACTTCGGTCACACCCTGGCGCATGGTGACGCCGTAGAGGGCGTCGGCGACCTCCATCGTGCGCTTCTGGTGCGTGATGATGATCAGCTGGCTCTTCTCGCGAAGCTGCTCGAAGAGCGTGATCAGGCGGCCGAGGTTGACGTCGTCGAGGGCCGCCTCGACCTCGTCCATGATGTAGAACGGCGAGGGGCGGGCCCGGAAGATCGCGCACAGCAGCGCGACCGCGGTCAGCGACCGCTCGCCACCCGACAGCAGCGACAGCCGCTTGATCTTCTTGCCCGGCGGGCGGGCCTCGACCTCGATGCCGGTGGTGAGCATGTCGTCGGGGTCGGTGAGCACCAGGCGGCCCTCGCCGCCGGGGAACAGCACCGAGAAGACCTGCTCGAACTCGCGCGCCGTGTCGTGGTAGGCGCTGGTGAAGACCTCGAGGATGCGGTCGTCGACGTCCTTCACGACGGTGAGCAGGTCACGGCGGGTCGCCTTGAGGTCCTCGAGCTGGTCGGAGAGGAACTTGTAGCGCTCCTCCATCGCCGCGAACTCCTCCAGGGCGAGGGGGTTGACCTTGCCCAGCAGGTTGAGCTCGCGCTCGGCCTTCGCGGCGCGCTTCTCCTGCGTGGCCCGGTCGAAGGGCACCGGCGCGGGCGCCGGCTTGCCCTCGGCCTCCGCGGCGGCGACCTCGGGCGCGGTGGGCGGCACCTCCAGGTGCGGGCCGTACTCGGCGACGAGCGTGTCGGCGTCGAGGCCGAACTCCTCGGCGGAGCGCGCCTCCAGCTGCTCGATGCGCATCCGCTGCTCGGCCCGGGCGACCTCGTCGCGGTGCACGGCGTTGGTGAGCCGGTCCAGCTCGGCGGTGAACTGCTTCGCGCGGCCCCGGACCTCGGTCAGCGTCGACTCGCGCTCGGCCCGGGTCTCCGCGAGCGCGTCGCGGGTCTCCTGCGCCTCGGCGATCGACTCGGCGAGGTTGTCCAGCGCCAGCTGGGCGGCGGCGACCACGGTCTCGGCGACCCTGGCACCGCGGGCGCGGGTGGCCTTGCGGGCGGCGGCCCGCTCGCGGGCGGCCCGCTCCTGGGCGGCCTGGCGCAGCAGCGCGTCGGCCCGGCCGGCGAGGGCGCCGACCCGCTCCTCGGCGGTGCGGACGGCGAGCCGGACCTCCATCTCCTGCTGGCGGGCGACGGGCACCTGCTCGGCGAGGTCGTCGCGCTCCATGGTCGACGGGTCCTCGTCGATCGGCGTCTCCTCGGCGAGGGCGAGCCGCTCCTCCAGGTCGGCGAGGCTGGTCACACCGGACTCGCGGGCCGCCTCCGCCTTCGCGCGGGCGGCGGCGTGCCGCTCGACCTCGGCCTTCGCGGACTTGGCGGCGGCGCCGAACTCGGCGAGGCGGCGGGCGGCGGCGTTGCGCGCGCTGTCGGCCTCCTTCTTCGCCGCGGCGGCCTCCGCGACCTGCTGCTTGGCGCCGGTCGCGGCGTGCCGGGCCAGGGCGAGCAGCTCGCGCGCCTCGGCGACGCGACGCTCGGCGTCGACCTTCTGCTGGCGGGCCTCCTCGACGGCGGCCTGGACCTCGATGTAGCTGTGCTGCTTGCCCGACCCGCCGGCGGCCGCGTACGCGCCGAGGACGTCGCCCTCGGGCGTGACCGCGCGCAGGTTGGGCGCGTACGACACGATCCGCTTCGCGACCGTGAGGTCCGGCGCGAAGACCACGTCGCCGATCGCCCGTTCGAGGGCGGGGCGCAGCTCGTCGGGCGCGCGGACCAGGTCCAGGGCCCAGGCGGCGCCGGGCGGCAGCGGGACCCGCTCGACCGGCGGCGCGCTGTGCGTCGGCGCGGACGCGATCAGCAGCGCGGCCCGGCCGGCGTCGTCCTGCTTGAGCATCTCCACGGACGCGGTGGCGCCGTCGATGTTGGCGACCGCGACGGCGTCGGCGAGCGCGCCGAGCGCGGCGGCGAGGGCCGCCTCGTGCCCGGCCTGCACCGACAGCAGCGCGGCGACGCTGCCGAGCACGCCCGGGATCCGGTCGGCGCGGGCGAGCAGCGTGCCGGCGCCGTCCTTGCGGCGCAGGCCGGTCGCCAGGGCCTCCTCGCGGGCCTTCCACTGCGCGGCGTCCTTCTCGGCCGCCCGCTCGGCGTCACTGTGCTGCTTGACCTCGTTGTTGATCGCGTCGAGCTCGCGGGTCGCCTCCTGGTGACGGATCTCCAGGTCGGCGTTGGCGTGGTCGGCGACGCTCGCGCCGGCGCTCGCCTCCTCGTACAGCGCGTGGGCGTGCTCGGAGCGCGTCTCGGCCTCGGCGAGCTGCACCGACAGCCGCTCGATCTCGTCGGCGGCGGCGGTCGCGCGGCTGCGCGCGGACTCGACCTGGCCGGCGAGCTTCGCCAGGCCCTCGCGGCGGTCGGCGATGGCCTTGTGCGCGGCGACGATCGCCTTCTCCGCGAACGCGAGCCGCCGCTCCAGGTCCTGCCGCCGGTCCACGGCGTCGGCGAGCCGCTCCTGGCTGGCCTCCAGGGCCGCCCGCAGCTCGTCCTCCTGCTCCCGTACCTTCTCCGCCTCGGCCGTCAGCTGGTCGGGGTCGCGGCCGGGCCGCTCGTCGACGGGGGCGGCGGACAGGTTGCGGTGCCGCTCCGCGGCCAGTTGGTGCAGCGAGCGGTACCGCTCCTGCAGCGTCGACAGCTGGAACCAGGTCTCCTGCGCCTCGGCGAGCACCGGCGCGTCGGCGGCGTGCTCGGCCTCCAGGGTCGCCAGCCGCTCGTTGATCGACTCGACCTCGGCCTCGACCTCCTCGCGGCGGGCCCGCAGCGCGGTCTCGTCCGCGATCTCCTTGTCGAGGGTCGTGCGCAGCGTGGCGAGGTCGTCGGCGAGCAGGCGCAGCCGGGCGTCGCGCAGGTCGGCCTGGATGCCGGCGGCCCGGCGGGCGACCTCGGCCTGCCGGCCGAGCGGCTTGAGCTGGCGGCGCAGCTCGGTGGTGAGGTCACCGAGGCGGTTGAGGTTGGCGGCCATCGCGTCGAGCTTGCGGATCGCCTTCTCTTTGCGCTTGCGGTGCTTCAGTACACCGGCCGCCTCCTCGATGAAGGACCTGCGGTCCTCCGGGCGGGCGTGCAGCACGCCGTCGAGCCGGCCCTGACCGACGATCACGTGCATCTCGCGGCCGATGCCGGAGTCCGACAGCAGCTCCTGGATGTCGAGCAGCCGGCACTGGTTGCCGTTGATCTCGTACTCGCTCTCGCCGGAGCGGAACATCCGGCGGGTGATCGAGACCTCGGTGTAGTCGATCGGCAACGCGCCGTCGGTGTTGTCGATCGTGAGCGTGACCTCGGCCCGGCCCAGCGGCGCCCGGCCGGCGGTCCCGGCGAAGATCACGTCTTCCATCTTGCCGCCGCGCAGCGCCTTGGCACCCTGCTCGCCCAGAACCCAGGAGATCGCGTCCACCACGTTGGACTTGCCCGACCCGTTGGGGCCGACGACGCAGGTGATGCCCGGCTCGAGACGCAGCGTGGTCGCGGACGCGAAGGACTTGAAGCCCTTGACCGTCAGACTCTTGAGATGCACGGATCTCCACGGGGTGGGTTGGGCGCCGCTCGGGTGCTGTCGCTCGGGTTCGTCACTCGTGGCTGCCGCTCGGGTTCGTCACTCGTGACTGCCGCTCGGGTTCGTCACTCGTGCTTGTACTGGGCAGACTATCGCCCGGCAGGATACCCAATCCGGCAGTGCCGCACACCATAATGCGCCGATGCGCACCCGCGAAAATGTCACCCGGAAGTCATTCGCAACCATTGTCGACGCTGCGTCGTTACACGACTGCACGGCGCTTTCTTGATGTTGATGCTTTTCTTGGCGTTGCCTGGCGTTGTATGGCGTTGCTTTGCGGTGCGTGATGACATGACTGCGCGCCGATACCCAGAGGATGATCGGCGCGCGGGTTTACTGTTCAGTTCTGCGTAGGTTCCAGTGCAGAGCGCCGGATTTCTCCGGCGTTCCTTACGTGGTCGCGAAGGCCTAGGGTCAGGCCATCGCCGGCTCGACGAGCCGGACCAGGTGGTCCGCCTCTGCGGCCGCCGCTGCGAGCCGGTCATTCTCGGCGCGCAGCCGGACGACCTCGAACTCGAGCGCCCGAACCTTGGCACGCAGCTGGGTGACCTCGTCTACGAGGCGCCGATCGGGCGCGCCGCCTACGTGGCCGAAGAGGGCCTTAGCCATATCGTCTCCTTGATAAGCGCAGCCGGTCGGATTCCGGCAAACGCGCGCCCAGCACCCGCGACCGAAGCACTAGGGCATGATTGGGCGCGACTGGCGACACCTCTATGTTCGCCCCCGGTCGGCGACTTCGTCAAGCCAACCGGCACGCCAAACGTCCTGGCCAGGGTGTTCTCACTCACCCGGGTGCGTGATCACACCCCTGTAGCCGATCGTGGCAGTGTGCCACCAGTTGCCCGCAAGCGCCACTGCAAAGTAGCGTCGTGTCGAAGAAATTCCGCCTCACCCGTTTCAGATCACTCGCCCCGCCTCACCCGCGTCCGGCGCTTCGCGCTGCCCTTCGCACTGCTCTTCGCACCGCTCTTCGCACTGCTCTTTGTACTGCTCTTTGCACTGATCGGCCCCCACCTGAAGGAGATCCCCGATGACCGCGCCGCAGCCTGCCTTGCTGGCCCGGCTCGGACCCATCGGCATCGCCGCGGCCGTCACGGCCGTCCTGATCCTCTTCGGCATCGGCGCGATGATCGTGCCCGCGCTGACCGACGGCGGGAGCGAGCCCTCGGCCGCCGCTGCGGCTCCCCAGCTCGCGGCCCCCGCCCCCGAGGGGGACACCTCCTCACCCGCGGACGCCGCCACCAGCGCCGCCCCGACCTCCGCCGCCCCCACCACGGCGAAGGCCACCCCGACCCTCAACGCCAGCTTCAACAGCGGCTACGAGGACCGGGTCGTGCAGCTCGTCAACGGCGAGCGCCGCAAGGCCAGGTGTGAGGCGCTGCGGATGAACCCGCAGCTGCGTACCGCGGCCAGGGCACACAGCGCCGACATGCTCACCCACGATTTCAGCCGGTCACAGGGCAGCGACGGCAGCTCCCCGGCCGACCGGGCCCGCCAGGCCGGCTACACCGCCTTCGCCGGCGAGCTGGTCGCCAAGGGCGGCGACCCCGGTGGCGTCGTCAAGAGCTGGCTGCGCGACAAGGGCGACCGCGAGATCCTGCTGGACTGTGCCACGAAGTCGATCGGCGTCGGCGCCGCCATGCGCGGCAAGACGCCCTACTGGACCGTGGACACCGGCCGTGCTTGAGGGGGCCCAGCATCGTTAGTCCGGTCGTGGACCGGGTTCCGACGCTCCTGCCACTGCGGGCGCATCCCCTCGCCCGGCCACACGCATGGGAGATCGTCGCGGGACACGGTTCCGCGTTCACCGTCGTCGTCGACGTGGCGGGCGGCCCCGGCAGCGGGCGCGACCCGGTGTACACGGCCGCCATGAGCAGGCTCGCCGCGGCCGGCGTCCGGCTGCTCGGCTACGTCGACGTCGACCTGTCCACCAGGCCGATCGAACAGATCCGCGCCGACGTGTACCGCTGGGCCGGCTACCCGGTCCGCGGCGTCTTCCTCGACAGGGTGCCGGTCAGCCCGCACTCGATCGGCCCTGTCGCCATCGCCGCCCGGTTCGCCCAGCGCGCCGACCTGCCCGACGTGGTCCTCAACCCGGGCGGCCCGCCCGACCAGACCTACCGCGACCTCGGCCTGCCCATCTGCGTCTTCGACGGCAGCTGGCGCGACTACCGCCGCTGGAACGGCGCCGGCGCCCTCCCCGGCGACGGCCACCTCGTCCACGCGGTGCCGCCGTGGGAGCTCGACGAGGCCGCCCGCCTGCAGGTCGCCCGCGGCGCGGGCTTCGGCATGGTGACCGACCTGGGCGCCCCGGACCCGTACTCCGACCTGCCCGCCTGGTGCGGCCAGCTCCCCGGCCTCGCCGACCTCAACCCGCCGACCCCTCTCCCCCGCCGACCCCGCCCGCACCGCCTGACCAACACCGCCACCGCTACCACCGCAGCCGCCAGAACAGGCCGCACGGGTTAGGCTACGCAGAGCAACATGTCCGTGATCAATTAGTTCGGTGGATGTAAGGTGCAGTGAGAACTGCCAGGCACGGCACAGGCCTCCCCCGCTGCCCTCCACCAGCGACCGGCCATCCCCTGACCCGCCGACGGAATTGATCAAGCCCACTTCGCGCGCCCGCGACCACCGCCCGCCCGCCCACCTGCCTGTGGCGCAGTAACCGTTGATCACTGTCCGACGCAGCACGGGGAACCGACGCTGCCCGGCGTGGCGCGCCAAGCCGCCGACCACGCGCCCCGGTGCGGTGGCCATCGGCGCGCCGGACGCGGCGCGGCAAGGCCGTCGACCTGCGGCGAGCACCGCAAGCCGGCGACCGACCGACGTGTCGACCGCCCGACGTGTCGACCGCCCGACGTGGAGCCGCAGGGCAGCGAGCCCTGGACAGCGGAACGACCTGGCACGCGGTGCAGGCCGGTCGGCCCTGGACGGCGGGGCAACCTAGCACCATGGGACAGCCAGCCCTGGACGGCGGAGCGACCGGGCCGGCCTGCAGGCGCCTGGCCCGGTCTGCGGGCTGACCCGGTCTGCGCTGCCGGGCCCGGTCTGCACTGCCGGGCCCGGTCTGCACTGCCGGGCCCGGGTTAGCCAAGATCGATACGGCCGGTACAGCCGACATCGGCGGGCGGGCCACCATCGCCGCCGAGGTCGCCGCGACGATCTTCGCGCGGTGCAGCAATGGTCACGCCCCTTCGCGGGCGCTGAGAGCGCCTCGCGGTGCGGGAGCCGGTGCTGCGGCTGATGAAGCGGCGACGTCGAGCCGCACCTCGACCGGGTCGGTGCCCGGCTCTCACAGCAGGCATCCGGCCAGGCCGGGCTGGCGCACGTGCCGCCGAACGCGGTCAGGCCAGCGCCGCACCCCGAGCCGCCGAAGCCAGCCGGGGGGCCAAGATCCGTCCCCGGGGTCAGCGGGGTGAGCGGAGCGTGGCGGTCCTGGGGCGGGGCTGGCAGCGGGGGCAGGAGAAGGACGAGCGGTTCATGAACGACTCGCGGCGGATCAGGGAGGCGCAGCGGGGGCAGGGCAGGCCCTCACGGCCGTAGGCGTTGAGGGAACGGTCGAAGTAGCCGCTCTCGCCGTTGACGTTGACGTAGAGCGCGTCGAAGCTGGTGCCGCCCTGGACGATCGCCTCGTTGAGGACGTCGCGGACGTGGGCGAGCAGGCGGCGTACGGCGGGGCGGGAGATCTGGTCGGTCTGGCGGGCGCCGTGCAGCTTCGCGCGCCAGAGGGCCTCGTCGGCGTAGATGTTGCCGACGCCGGAGATCAGGGTCTGGTCGAGCAGGGCGCGCTTGACGTCGGTACGGCGGCGGCGCAGGTTCTCCACGAACGCCTCGTCCGAGAAGGACGGGTCGACCGGGTCGAGCGCGATGTGGGTGAGCTCCACGGGCAGCACCGCGCCGCCGGCGGAGACCGCGAGGCCACCGAAGGTGCGCTGGTCGACGAAGCGCAGCTCGGGGCCGTCGTCGTCGAACGTGAACCGGACCCGCAGGTGCACCTCCGCGGGCGCCTCGACCGGCTGCATGAGCAGCTGGCCCGACATGCCGAGGTGGCCGACGAGCGCGTCCTCGTCGTCCAGCGGCAGCCAGAGGTACTTGCCGCGGCGCTGGACCGCGCCGACGCGGCGGCCGGCGAGGACGTCGGCGAAGTGGACGGCGCCGGGCAGGTGGCGGCGGATCGCGCGCGGGTGCAGCACCTCGACGGTGGCGATGCGCCGGCCGGAGACCCACTTGTCGAGGCCCCGGCGGACGGTCTCGACCTCGGGTAACTCGGGCATCAGGCTCCAATGCGAAGGAAAGCCCCAAAGAGGCTGAAAACCATCAGATGGCGTAGTGCCAGACGGTGATCAGGTAGGACCCGTACCACAGCCCGAACGCCGCGCAGCCCGACAACACTAGCGCCGCCGTCCGCGGCTTCGCCCGTCCGAGTGCGATCGCCGGCGGGACCAGGATCACCAGCACGGGGACCAGCAGCCGCGGCTTCGAGTGGTAGTAGCCGCCCTGACCGAGGACCAGGACGAGCGCGATCAGGCCGTACACGAGCAGCGGCGGCCACACCCTCTGCACCACCGCGATGGCGGCCAGTGCGACGACCCCGATGACCATCCAGGCGATGCTCACCTGGATCCAGCCTTCGCCGGTACGCAACGCGTCGCGCACGAAGTTGAACGTGGACGTGCCGTAGTCGAACGTGGTGCCCCAGCCGGCGGTCTGGATGTCGAACCACGCGCCGAGGTCGCCGACCCGCATGCCGACCCACAGCAGGTAGCCGGGCACCCCCGCGAGCGCGACAGCGGCCGCGAGAATCGGATGCCAAATCGGAGGATTGTCCAACGAGTCCGATTTATCAGATTTGTCCGACTTGTGGATTCGATACACAGCCATCGCGGCGGCGACCGCCAGGCCGAGCGCGGCGGCGGCGCCGGTCGGCCGGGACAGCGCCGCGCCGAGGCCGAACAGACCGGCGAAAAGCCAGTCGCCGCGGTGCGCGAACAGGAACATGCCGGCGACCATCGCGACGAACAGCGCCTCCGAGTACGCCATGGACAGCGCCATCGACATCGGCTGGGTGCAGAAGAGCGCGGTCAGGGCCACGCCGACCCGCTCGTCGTAGAGGCGGGTGCCCAGTGCGCACACGAGGATCGCGGCGAACGCTCCGGCGATCCACGCGACCGTGATGGCGGCGGTGCCGACCTCGAGGCCGGTCGCCAGGTGCACGATGCGGACCAGCATCGGGTAGCCGGGGAAGAACGCCAGGCCGTTGCCCGTGAGCGCCCCCTCGGTGGTGTAGCTGTACCCGGTCGGGTACCCCTCCTCGGCGAGCCGGACGAAGTGGCCGCCGTCCCACGCGAGCAACCGGCTGCGGACCTCGCCGTTGTCGGCCATCCACCAGACCAGCAGCAGCTGGAGAAGACGGCTCAGCGCGTACACCGCCAGCGGCAGAGCCCACAGGAACTGTGTTCTCGGCCGCCGCGCCACCTCAGTCACCGCGGTCATCGTCACCCTTCAGCGCCCCGGGGGGCTCCGGGGGCCGCGCCGACAGTTCCCGCCAGGCTGCCTCGGCGGCCCGCTGCTCAGCTTCCTTCTTGCTGCCGCCCTGCGCGCCGCCGTAGCGGCGCTTGGCGACGATCACCCAGGCGGTGAACCGCTTGGCGTGGTCGGGGCCCTCCTCGTCGATGCGGTACTCGGGGACGCCGAGGCCGCGGCCGGCGGTGAGCTCCTGGAGGCTGGTCTTCCAGTCGAGACCGGCGCCGCGCAGCGCGGCCTCGGCCATCAGCTCGTCGAACAGCTTGTGGATCACCGTGGCGGCGGTGTCCAGGCCGTACTGGAGGTAGATCGCGCCGATGAGCGCCTCGAGCGTGTCGGCGAGGATGCTGGCCTTGTTGCGCCCGCCGGTCGCCTCCTCGCCCTTGCCGAGCAGCAGGAACGGGCCGATGCCCTCGGGGCCGAGCCGGCGGGCGACGTCGGCGAGGGCGCGCATGTTGACCACGCTCGCGCGCAGCTTCGCCAGCTGGCCTTCGGCGAGGTCGGGGTGGTTCTTGAACAGCGCGGTGGTGATCACCACGCCGAGCACGGCGTCGCCGAGGAACTCGAGCCGCTCGTTGGTGGGCAGGCCGCCGTTCTCGTAGGCGTACGAGCGGTGCGTCAGCGCCCTGCGGAGCATGTCGGGGTCGAAATCCACCTCGAAGGCGGACTCGAGTGGGGCCGGGTTTTTCACGAGCGCTCTCCCAATGCGTCACGGATGGTGAGGCCGCCGGCCGAGGAGAGTTCGGTCAGCAGTTCGTCGGCGAGCCCGGCGACCGCGGGGATGATCCGCTCGCGGTGCAGGCGCGCGGCGAGGGCGATGCCGGAGGCGATGTCGGGACCGTCGGCGGAGCCGTGGCAGACCACGACGGCGCCGGCGACGCCGAGCAGTGCGGCGCCTTTGCTAGCGGCCACGACATGTGGCGCTTCGGCCGCTCCTGTGCGGTTTGCGGCGACTGTACTGGCAGCAGCCGTCGCACCCTCGATGCCCTTGAGCAGGATGTTGCCGGTGAAACCGTCGGTGACGATCACGTCGGCCGGGCCTCCGAGGGGCACGTCGTGGCCCTCGACGAGGCCGATGTAGCGCCCGCCGGCGGGCAGGACGGTGTCGGACAGCGCGACGGCGACGGCCCGGCGGAGCCGGTCGCCCTTGCCGGGCTCGCTGCCGATGGACAGCAGCCCGACGCGCGGGTCGGTCACGCCGAGGGCGACCTTGGCGTAGGCGGCGCCGAGGACCGCGTGCTGGACGAGCTCCAGCATCGTGCCGTCGATCGTCACGCCCACGTCGAGCAGCAGCACCGGGCCGTGCGGGGTGGGCACGTGCGCGGCGAGGCCGGGGCGTCGGACCCCGCGGAGCCGCCCCAGCACGTGGGCCGACGCGGCGACGGCGGCGCCGCTGGATCCGGCGGAGACCATCGCGCCGGCGCGGCCGGCGTAGACGGCCTCCGCCGCGGCGCGGACGGTGGACTCCCGCCTGACGTGGCGCATCGGGGCGTCACCCATGCCGACGGTGCGGTCGACCACGCTGACGCTGACGCGCTCGCGGTCGTGGACCGCGAGCGCGCCGATGACCTCGTCGGCCGACTCGCGCGGCCCTACGAGGAGCAGATGCAGGTCTGGATCGGCGCTGCACGCGCGCAGAGCGCCGTCAACCACGACGGCGGGAGCACTGTCCCCGCCGAGGAGGTCGACGGCGATCCGCGCGGTGCCGGACGGGGGCTGCCCGCCGTGCGGCGACCTGTCGGATCGCGTCACCCGGATCCGGAAATCAGACCTCGATGACCTGACGGCCGTTGTACGTGCCGCAGACCGAGCACGCAGCGTGGGGCAGCTTCGGAGAGCGGCACTGCGGGCACGGCTGCGTCTGCACCGCGACGGCTTTCCACTGGCTCCGGCGCGACCGGGTGTTGCTGCGCGACATCTTCCGCTTGGGAACGGCCACGGGTCTTACTCCTCTGAGTGCTGGATCTGGGTCAGGGCGGCCCAGCGCGGGTCGAGCTGCTCGTGGCCGTGGCCGGCGGGCAACTCATCCAGCGGCACCCCGCAGTCGGGGCACAGCCCTGGGCAGTCTTCACGGCACACGGGATTGGCGGCCAGGGAGAGCACCACCGCGTCCCGCAATGCCGGCTCCAGGTCGATCAGGTCGCCCTGTAGCCTTCCGACCTCGTCCTCGTCGGTCGTCTCGTCCGTGGTGCTGTGCGCATAGGCATAGAACTCTTGGATCGGGACTTCCAACGTGTCGCTGATCGGGCGCAGGCAGCGTCCGCACTCGCCCGCCAGCGGGCCGGTGACGGTGCCGGAGACGAGAACGCCTTCTGACACCGACTCCATCCGCAGCTGGAGGTCGAGCTCGGCGCCCGCAGGCACGCCGATCAGCTCCAGACCGAGGTCCTCGGGTGCCGGCACTTGGCGCGACACCGCATGAAGAGCGCCCGGTCGTCGCGGCAGGTCTCTCGTCTCGAGGACCAGCGGCTTCCGGGGATCCAGTTGCGGGTGCGGTTGATGTGGCATCTTCAGACTCCGGCCAGGCAGGGCCGACGGACAAGGCTACCCGAGCGGCAGATCTCCCGTCGAATCGCCCCTGCCGGTCGGGTTAGAACGGCAGCGGCCGGTCGTCGTCGCCGGACGGTGTGAAAGAGCCTATCTCGCGCAGCGCGTGCATCTTGTCGCGGCCACGCTCGATCGAGGCGAGCGATCGGGTGAGGAACTGCTCGAAGTTGGCGAGGGCCGTGTCGACATAGTCGTCGACCTCGTCGCGGAGCCGCTGGGTCTCGGCCCGCGCCTCGTTGATCATGCGAGACGCCTCGTGCTCGGCGGAGACGACGATCTCGTTGATCGACACGAGCCGGTTGTGCTCCTGCTCCGCCTCGGTGATGATCCGCTCGGCCTCGCGGCGCCCCGCGTCGACGATCTTGTCCCGCTCGTCGAGCAGCGCGGTGGCACGCCGAAGTTCACCCGGCAGGTCGGCGCGCAGCTGGTCGAGCAGGTTGATCATCTCGGCGCGGTCGGCCACGAAGTTGCTCCGCGACATCGGCGCCGACCGTGCACCCTCGACCAGCGCGATGATCTGGTCGATGCTCTCGAGCGGATCCACTTGCGGTCACTCCCTGTCCCCACGGCAAACAACGACACCATCATGCGGCCCAAACCATGATGCCGCTCCATCGCCACACGGAAAGCTTTCAGTTTCCGGGTTTGGCGAGCCGCTCGCGCAGCCGGTTTGCCACAAGGTCGGGCACATGCGGCGAAACGTCGCCGCCCCATTTCGCGACCTCTTTGATGAGGCTCGACGAGACGAATGAGTACTTCGGGTTGGTCGGCATGAAGAGCGTCTCGATGGCGCCGAGCCCGTAGTTCATCTGGGCCATCTGCAGCTCGTAGTCGAAGTCACCGGCGACCCGCACGCCCTTGACGATCGCGCTGACGTCGTTGGCCCGGCAGAAGTCGACCAGCAGGCCCTGGAAGACGTCGACCCGCACGTTGGTGTACGGCGCCGTCACCTCCGCGAGCATCTCCTGCCGCTCCTCGACCGTGAACAGCCCCGCCTTGCTCGTATTGATCAGCACGGCGACGACGACCTCATCGAACATCTTCGACGCGCGTCCCACGATGTCCAGATGTCCGTTGGTCACCGGATCGAACGAACCCGGACACACCGCGCGCCTCATTGCACCAGCCCAAGCCTCATGAGCGGGGACCGTACCAAAGCCGCTCGGCCGCCCGCTTCACGTGCCCGGCTCGCGTTCCGCATACCACAGCGTCGTCTCCCCGTAGCGCCGCTCGGCGCGCTGCCGCAGGCCCTCGGGCCAGCGCATCGGGGCGCCGCGGCTGCTGCGCTCGACCACCACGACGGCGCCGGCGGCGAGCCAGCGCGCGACCAGCGCGTCCAGGACCGCACCCACCTTCTCGTCGGTCACGGCGTACGGCGGGTCGACGAACACCACGTCGTAGCGCTCGTCGGGCTCCTGCTGGAGCAGCCGCTCGACCTTGTCCGCGACCAGCTTCACGGTGCCGCCGACGCCGAGGGTGGCGATGTTGGACCGCACGATCCTGGCGGCCTTGGCATCGCTCTCGGCGAGCAGCACGTGGGCGGCGCCGCGCGAGCACGCCTCGAACCCGACGGCGCCGGATCCCGCGTACAGGTCGGCGAACCGGGACCCATCGAGGTCGACCATGGCCTCCAGGCTGCTGAAGAGGGCCTCCCGGACCCGGTCGGAGGTCGGCCGGGTCCCCTGTCCCGCGGGGACCGTCAGGCGCCGGCCGCCGAGCGCGCCGGCCACGATGCGTGTCACGCCGTCCAGCCTAGGCGCGCCGTCGACGTGACCCGCGCCACTCCCAATTCGGACTTTTCCGATTTTTCATTGTGTACTGCGATTCAATCCGGCATGACTACTCTGCGTGCTCGATTACGGAGAGTAGCGCGCCATCCGGCAGGACTTTTCAGCGTTGCGTAGCTGGTCTCACGCTGTTTGCAGTCGCGACAAACCGTCACGACTACCCATGAATTGGGGAGACGTAGATCCGGGCCGAGCACAATCGGTCACCGCTTTGCGGCCGGGGAGTCAGTGGTGAGACCGCCCCCAGACCTGCGATGTTGGGGGCACGTCTTGCGCAAGACCCTGCTCGTTTTCGGTAGCACGCTGCTGTTCGGCGGCGCCTTCGCCGGCACCGCGTTCGCCTCGTCGGCCATCTCCGGCACGTCCTGCACCCCGGCGTCCTCGGCCACCTACCGGCACACGTTCGACGGCCCGGCCGGCACCGCGACAATCACCTCGGCCGCCCCCCCTGTGCTCCGGCGAACGGCAGCCCTTCACGCTCGTCTCCTACACCGCCCCGTCGAGGTCCTTCGGCAACCCGCAGTTCGTCTACGCCACCGACACCGCCGCGATCACCCCCACCACGCCGTCGATCACCCTCCGCGTCGACGTCCCCGGCTGCTACACCCAGGTCGACACCGTCTTCGGCACCAATGTGATCAACCCCATCGTCGACGGCGGCCCCCGCTACGGCACGACCAGGCTCGGCGACACCGCCACCCCCGGCAGCCGCTCGGCGGGCGTGCGCGCCTGGTACAACGGCGGCACCACGACCTGCACCCCCCAGCCGGCCGCGACCTTCACCGCCGACTGCGACGGCACCCTGCCGCCCACCTCGCCAACTCCCCCACCGCCAACGTGGACGCCGTCTTCGACCTCCCCGGCGGCCTCGTCCGGGTCGCCCCGGGCACCACCCGCGACCTGCCGGTGGCCGCCAAGCAGGTGACGGTCCGCGACAACACGTTCAAGACGGTGACCGCCACCTGGACCGCCCCCTCCTCCTGCGACACCCCCACCACCTCCCCGTCCACAACCACCGCCCCGTCCGCCTCCCCCTCCGCCTCGCAGTCCGTCTCCCCCTCTGCCTCGCCGTCCGCCTCCTCGTCGACCTCTCCGTCCTCCTCGTCGACCTCTCCGTCCACCTCCGAGTCGACCACCGCCTCGCCCTCCACCTCCGTCTCGCCCTCCGCCTCGGAATCCGCTTCTCCGTCGACGTCCGCTTCCATCCCCGCCTCCCCGTCGACATCCGCCGCCCCGTCGGCGACCGCGTCGGAGCCGGCCACCGCCACACCCTCCGCGTCGACGTCGACCCCCACCACACCGTCGGAGTCCGAGACCACCACAGCTCCGGCCGCACCGTCCCCCACCGCGACAACCTCCACCTCCCCGACCGCATCCCCGTCCGCCTCAGCCCCGCAGACGAACAACCCGGTCGAGACCATCACCGAGATCACCCCCACCAACGGCAACGGCAACGGCAACACCGTGACCCCGACCACGACCGCCCCTGCCATCTCGAACAGCCTCCCGGTCACCGGCACCAACGCCACCGTCCTCGGCGGCGCCGCCATCTTCATGATCGCGTTCGGCGGCGGCCTGATCCTCCTCAGCCGCCGCCCCCACCGCGGCCGCCACGCCGCCTAACGAGCCCCACAAAAACATCGATCAATACCCCGAAACGCCCCATTCCTTCCATAGACACTGCGCGATCAACCCCCACTTTGAAGATCCTTTCGTGGGTGGATCGCGCAGCGTCATTTCCCAAAAGCCACAGATCCGGGCATTGACCAACGTCTACAGCAACCCCAGCCACGCCGATCCGACCGGCCCGGTCCACCGCAGCTACTCGAGTCCAAGGACCGGACGATTGTGTGGATTCCCGCCGAAAAGGCAACAGCACCGGGCCGCCACCACGGATACCGAAGGCCCACGCCGGCGTGGTCGGCTGGTGCGGCGCGGGCCGGGCTGGCCGATCACCCCACTCCGGTGGGAGCCGGCAGAGGGCGGGTCAGCCCTTCTCGAGGTACTCGGCGCGCTCCTCGTCGACGAGTTGGGTGACGGTGGCGGCGAGGCCGGGGTGGCGGGTCAGCTCGCGGTCGTCCTCCAGCAGCTCGAACGCCTCGGCGCGGGCGTCGCCGATCAGTTCGGCGTCGCGGAGCAGGGACAGGAGCTTCAGGTGGGAGCGGCGGCCGGACTGGGTGGCGCCCAGGACGTCGCCCTCGCGGCGTTGCTCGAGGTCGAGCTCGGCGAGCTTGAAGCCGTCGGTCGTGGAGGCCACCGCGTCCAGGCGGGCGCGGGCCGGGGTGCCCTCGACGGACTCGGTGACGAGGAGGCACAGGCCGGCGGCGCTGCCCCGGCCGACCCGGCCGCGGAGCTGGTGCAGCTGGGAGACGCCGAAGCGGTCCGCGTCGAGGATCATCATGACCGTCGAGTTGGGGACGTCGACGCCGACCTCGATGACCGTGGTGGCGACCAGCACGTCCAGGTCACCGGCGGAGAACGAGCGCATGACCGCGTCCTTCTCGTCGGCGGGCAGGCGGCCGTGCAGGATGCCGATCCGCAGGCCGTGCAGCGGGCCCTCCGCCAGCTGCGGCGCGACGTCGAGCACGGCCAGCGGCGCCCGGCGGTCGTCGTCGCCGGGTGCGAGGGCCAGGTCCTCGCCGTCGGACTTGGCGTCGCCGATGCGGGGGCAGACGATGTACGCCTGGTGGCCGGCCGCCACCTCCTCGCGGATGCGGCGCCACGCCCGGTCCAGGAACGCGGGCTTGTCCGTGGCCGGCACGACGTGCGAGGCGATCGGGGAGCGGCCGTTGGGCAGCTGGCTGAGCACCGACGTCTCCAGGTCGCCGAAGACCGTCATCGCGACGGTACGCGGGATCGGCGTCGCCGTCATGACCAGCACGTGCGGCGGCTGGTCGGCCTTGGCGCGCAACGCGTCGCGCTGCTCGACGCCGAAGCGGTGCTGCTCGTCGACGACGATGAGGCCCAGGTCCTTGAACGTGACCCCCTCGTACAGCAGCGCGTGCGTGCCGACGATGATGCCCGCGGCGCCGGAGCCGATCTCCTCCAGGACCTTGCGCTTGGCGACGGCGCCGAGCGAGCCGGTCAGCAGCGCGACCCGGGTCGCGTCGGGGGCGGCGTCGAGCTCGCCGGCGCGGGCCATGCCGCCGAGCAGGTCGATCACGTTGCGGTGGTGCTGGGCGGCGAGGACCTCGGTCGGGGCGAGCATCGCGGCCTGCCCGCCGGCGTCGACGACCTGCAGCATGGCCCGCAGGGCGCAGACGGTCTTGCCGGAGCCGACCTCGCCCTGCAGGAGCCGGTGCATCGGGTGGGGGCGGGCCAGGTCGGCCGCGATCTCGTTGCCGACGTCACGCTGGCCGCGGGTCAGCTCGTACGGCAGCTGCCCGTCGAACGTCGCCAGCAGCCCGTCGTCGCGCAGCGGCCGGGCCCGGGCGGGCCAGTCGGCGGCGCGGTGCTTGCGCTGCACCAGGGTCAGCTGGAGCGCGAACGCCTCGTCCCACTTCAGCCGGCGCCTGGCGAAGTGCAGCGACTCGCGGGACTCCGGCCGGTGGATCTCGCGGAGGGCCTTGTCGAGGGACGAGAGCTTCCGCTTGGCGCGCACCGTCCCCGGCACGGGGTCCGGCGTGGGCGGCAGCACGTCCAGCACGGTGCGCACGGCGGCCGCGATCCGCCACGTCGGCACCTTCGCCGTCGCCGGATACACCGGGATGATCGCGCCCGCGAACTCCTCGACGCTCTCCTCCCCCTCGGCGCCGTCGAGCAGGATGTAGTCGGGCTGGTTGAGCTGCAGCTTGCTCTGGAACCGGCCGACCTTGCCGGAGAACAGCCCCCACCGCCCGGGCCGCAGCTGCGACTCCCGCCACGGCTGGTTGAAGAACGTCACGCTCAGCTCGCCGCCGCTGTCGTCGCCGACGACCACCTCCAGCAGCGACCCACGCTTGCCCGCGGTCTTGCCCCGCTGCTGCACGAACGTCCGCGACGACACCCGCTTCACCTGCCCGAACACCGTGACCTCGGTGTCCATCTCCAGGGACCGGATGTCGGTGTGCTCGCCGCGTTCCTCGTACCGCCGCGGGAAGTGATACACGAGGTCACCCACGGTGTGCAGGTTGAGGCTGTCGGCGAGCAGCTTCGCGCCGTTGCCGATCACCTTCTGCAGCGGCGTGGTCAGGTCGATCTCGGTCACCGGTCTCACTCCACCCCGACCAGCAGCGGATAGTGCGGCTGGTCTCCCTCATAGCACTGCACCTCGACGAACGGCCACGCCCCCGCGACATGCCGCCGCAGCGTCTCCCCCAGCCCCGGCGGCGCCCCCTGCCCCGCGATGAGGGTGACCAGCTCCCCGCCGGCCAGCAGCATCCGGTCGAGCAGCAGGCACGCGGTGCCCTCCAGGTCCTGCCCGATGAGGTTGACCTCCCCGTCGACGATGGCGAGCACGTCCCCGAGCTGGCACCGCCCGGCGACGGTGAGCGCCTCCCGGGCCGCGACCGTCAGCTCCGCCGACCTGCACCGGGCCGCGGCCTCCGCCATCGCGATCACGTCGTCCTCGAACCTGCGCCCGGTGTCCCGCACCGCCATCGCCGCCAGCGCCTGCACCGGCGACCGGGTCGGCACGACACCCGCCCGGATCCCGGCCGTCCTGGCCTCGGCCGCCGCCGCGGTGGCGACGGCGAGGACGTTGGCGTCGTTGGGCAAAACGACCACCCTGCCCGCGCCCGTCGCCCGGATCGCCGCGAGCACCTCCGCCATCGACGGCGTCCCGGTCACCACCGTGGCCCCCTCGGCCGCGAGCAGCTCAGCGAGCCCCCGCCCGGTGCACACGACGACGATCCCCGAGCCGGCGCTCTCGTTTTCGGTTGCGGCCGGCGTACGAACGGTGCCCTCCGACCCGATCACGCCCACCGGACCGGACGGCGCTGCCGCGTCGGCCGCCCGCCGCTCGGCGATCTGCTCGGCGAACCGCGTCACGGTGATCCTGCTGGGCCGCCCCGCCCCGATCCCTGCCTCGATCGCCGCCCCGACGTCGTTGACGTGGACGTGCACGTGCCAGGTCGACTCGTCCCCGACGATGACCAGCGAGTCACCGAGGGCGCTCAGCGCCTCCCGCAGCGGCTCGATCGCGGCGGCCGGGGCGTCCAGCAGGAACTGCACCTCATAGCCGAACTCGACCGACCCCGCCTCACGCTCCATCACCCCACCCGGATCGGCGACCCGGGCCGGCACGTCGACCGGGACCGGCGGCGTCTCCCCCGTCAGCGAGGTCACGAACGCCTCCAGCAGCACCACCAGTCCACGCCCCCCGGCGTCGACCACCCCCGCCCTGGCCAGCGCCGGCAGCTGCTCAGGCGTCCGCGCGAGGGCCACCCGGGCCCCTTCCGCCGCCGCCCGCGCCACCTCCACCACTCCGCCCCAACCCGCCCCGCCCCCGAGCTCCCACAACACCCCGCCAGCCCCCACCGGCGCCGCCCCGGCCACGGAGCCCGCCGCCTCATCGCCGACCCCCGACAACAACCCACCGGAGCCCGCCGGCTCACTACCGCCCCCCGACGACCCGCCGAGGCTCCCCAGCTCACCACCGAACCCCGCAGACGACCCGCCGGAGCCCACCAGCTCACCATCGGAATCCCGCGACGCCCCACCGGAGCCCGCCGACTCGCCACCGACCCGCGCCGACAACCCGCCGGACCCCACCAGCTCACCACCGGAACCCCGCAACGACCTACCGGAACCCCGCGACCCGTCCCCGACTCCCGGCGACCCAGCCCCGACCCCGGGTGACGACCCGCCCGCCGCCGACGGCTCACCGCCGGGACCGGTCGACCCGCCGGCCGAGACCCGCGACGACGCGCCGGCGGCCGCGCGGGCCGCGGCCGACGCCACCGACAGGACCGTGCCCTCCACCGGTGCCGCCACCGCCGCATACGCCGACGCCGCCGCCCGCTCCAGCGCCGCCGCCAGCTCGGCCGGGCCGATCGCCCGCGTCGAGGCCAGGGAGGTCGCCAGACCCTTGAGCAGCTGGGCCAGGATGATGCCCGAATTGCCCCGGGCGCCCAGCAGCGCACCCCTTGCCGCGACCGCGAGCAGCTCCCCCGCGCTGGAGGAGCCAGGGGCGGCCTCCACCGCGGCCGTGGCGGCGGACATGGTCAACGCCAGGTTGGTCCCCGTGTCGCCGTCAGGCACGGGATAGACGTTGAGGGCGTCGATCTCGGACCGGTGCCGGCGCAGCGCGTCGAGGCCGGCGGCGCACCACCGGCGAACAGCAGCAGCATCGACATTCACTGGCACGCGCCGAGCCTATCGGCGACCACCGACAATTTCCCCGCTCGCCACCCGAGCCCCAGGAAAGCGACCCCGGCAAGGCCCGATTGGGAGTCAGCGGGGCTCATCAGGTAACCTTGCGGGGTTGCCCGCCGGTCGACCGGTCGGCGACACCTGGAGCCCGCCCCCGGCCCGGCCGGTGGAGGGGTCCAGCCCGAGACGCAATCAATCCCAGGAGATCCCCGTGGCTAGCGTGTGCGACGTCTGCGGCAAGGGACCGGGCTTCGGCCACAACGTGTCCCACTCGCACCGGCGGACCAACCGCCGTTGGAACCCCAACATTCAGACGGTGCGCACCCCGGCCGGTGGCGGCACCACGCGGAAGGTGCAGGCATGCACCTCCTGCCTCAAGGCCGGCAAGGTCGTTCGCGGCTGATCGCCTGCACCAGCAAAGCAAGAACACCAGCAGCAAGAAAAGGCCCCGCCACCGGCGGGGCCTTTTTCAACGCGCTACAACGACCGGCCGAACGACCGCACGCTCGGATAGCCCTTGTAGTGCCCGAAGTCGGGGATCAGCGCGTAGCCGGCCGACTCGTACAGGGCCATCGCCTCCGGCTGCGCCGTGCCGGTCTCCAGCCAGACCCGCTTCCGCCCGGCCGCGCGGGCCGAGTCCTCGACCGCCGTGATCAGCTGCCGGGCCAGGCCGATCCCGCGGAACGCCGGGTCCACGTAGAGCCGCTTGAGCTCCGCGGTGCTCTCGTCCTCGGCGAAGGTCCGCCAGCCGCAGCACCCCGCCGGCGCGTGGTCGACGTACGCGACGAAGAAACCGCCCAGCGGCGGGTCGAAATCACCAGGCTCGATGGGGGTGGTGTCCCCCGATCCGCCGTAGCGCTCGCTCAGGTCGGCGAGCGTGGCGCTGATGAGTTCGGTGGCGACCCGCGAGCCGTAGCGGGTCAGTCGAATGTCGAGCTCAGTCACGCGTAAAGGGTATAGAAGCGATCACTCGTTACCGGAAGTGGTCCCAGCCTGGGGCTCCACCGGTGTACCGCCTACCGTCGACGGTCACACCGTCACCGGCGGTGAAGAGACTGGGCGGTAGGACCTCGCCGATGACGCGCCAGTCGTCGGGCAGCTCCACGGACGACGGGAAGGTGGCCGCGAGCGCGTGGTCGTCCCCGCCGGCGAGGATCCAGCCGTACGGGTCGACGCCGAGCGCCGTCGCCGCGTCACGCATCTGCTCGGGCACGACGAACGCGGACCGGCGCAGGTCGATCCCGACGCCGCTGGCGGTCGCGATGTGGCCCAGGTCGGCGAGCAGCCCGTCGGATACGTCGATCATGGAGGTGGCACCGAGGAGGGCGCCGGACGGCCCGGCGGCGTAGGGCACCTGCGGCCGGCGGTGCGCCTCCACCAGCAGCTTCGGGGAGCGGAAGCCGCGGGAGAGGATGGTGTACCCGGCTGCCGCATACCCGATCCGGCCGCAAATCGCGACCACGTCGCCGGGGCGGGCGCCGGTGCGCACCAGGGGGTCGCGGCCCTCCAGGTGGCCCAGGGCCGTCACCGCGATGGTCAGGGTCGGGCTCGCGGACATGTCGCCGCCGACGACGACCGCGCCGACCTTGCCCGCCTCCGCGGCGAGCCCGTCCGCGAGCTCCTCCGCCCAGGTGATCTCCAGGTTCGCGGGGGTACAGAGCGCGACGAGCAGCGCCGTCGGCCGGGCCCCCATGGCGGCGATGTCGGCGAGGTTGGCGGCGGCGGCGCGGTGGCCGATGTCGCGGGCGGAGGACCAGTCGCGGCGGAAGTGCCGGCCGTCCACGAGCACGTCGGTGCTGGCCAGGACCCGGCCGTCAGGCGCTGCGACCAGGGCCGCGTCGTCGCCGGGCCCCAGCAGGACCAGGGGCGACGCCGCCCCGAGCCGGGCCGTCACCCGTGAGATGAGCCCGAACTCCCCGGCGGTTGCAACGGTCACCCGTCCTCCAAGTCAAACAGAAAAACTGAACATTGAATGCGCGATGTTGCGGGTAACGCAGCGTGTTGTGGCACGATCACGCACGGCTGCTGGTCCGCTGTATCCCATGGTGCGGTAGGTTCAGCGCTGATCAGCGCTCGCGCGGCGCAGGAAGGAGTCGTGTCGTGGTACAGGCATACATCCTGATCCAAACAGAGGTCGGCAAGGCACGCGATGTGGCGACCGCCATCCAGGAGCTGACCGGGGTCGTCCGGGTGGACGCGGTCACGGGGCCGTACGACGTGGTGGTGCTCACGGAGGCGCGCAGCGTCGACGAGCTGGGCAAACTGATCGTCAGCAACGTGCAGCTGGTGCCCGGCATCACCCGCACGCTGACGTGCTCGGTGGTGCACTTATAGATGACGGCGAAGAGCCCCGCCAGGATCGCCACCGTCACCGCGATCCCCGTCGCGCTGCTGGTCGGCGTCCTGGCGTTCTGGCTGCTCGGCGGCTTTCCCAAGGCGGAGGCCACGGGCACCGTCCACACCGACGCCGTGGCCATGGACGAGGCCACGACGGTGGTCTGCCGTGCGCTGGTGGCGCGCATGCCGGAGACCCTCGGCGGGCTGCACCGGCGTCCGGTCAGCGCCGGCACCGAGCAGCATGCGGCCTTCGGCGACCCGGCGATCGTGCTGTCCTGCGGCGCGATCGGTAAGCGGGCGGTCCCGCGCGACGCCCAGCTGGTGGGCGTCTCCGGCGTCTGCTGGTATCCGGAGGAGCACAAGCAGGAGACCGTCTGGACGACGATCGACCGCCATGTCCCGCTGCGGGTCGTGGTGCCGAAGAAGGCCGACGGCTCGTGGCTGTCGCACCTGTCGGCGCCGATCACCGAGACGGTGCCCTACGAGGACCCGGGCGCGACGCACTGCTGACCGCCACGCGGAGCGCCTGACCCGGGTCAGTGCAGGCCCGTCCCGCGCCGCACCGCCGCCTTGACCAGTTGCGTGATCAGGGTGGTGTACGCGACGCCGCTGGCCTGCCACACCACGGGAAACGCCGCTCCGGGGTCGAAGCCGGGCATGGTGTCGATCCTGTCGAACAGGACGTCGCCGCCGGCGGTGACCGTGCACTCGACCATGGCCAGCCCGGCGCAGTCGAGGGTGACGAACGCCTCCACGGCGAGGTCACGGGCGCGGCGCTCGACGGCGCGGTCGAGGTCGGCCGGCGCGGTCACCCGGCCGTCGACGATCTCGCCGGGCACGCTGGACTCGGGCTGCCCCGAGGTGTCGAGGACGCCGACGGTGACCCTGCGGCCGGCGGGGGCGGCAATGACGACCACCTTCGCGTCGACGGTGCGGGCCGCGGCGACCGCGGCGGGCAGCTCGGCCCAGTCGGTGATCTCGGTCATGCCACCGGCGCCGCGGGCGGGCCGGACGACGACGGGCAGCCCGAGCCGCTCCCGGTCGGCGCCGGCGACGTCCGAGGAGTCCCTGAGCACCACGTAGGGCGCGACGGGCAGCCCCGACGCCACGGCCAGCTTGCGCAGGAAGTCGTGGTCCATCGCCACCGACGCGGCGAGCACGCCGGAGCCGACATAGGGCAGGTCCGCCATCTCGAGGAGGCCCTGGATCGTGCCCTCCTCGCCGAAGACGCCCTGCAGGACGGGGAACACCACGTCGACGCCGCCGAGCCGGGCCACCCCGTCGCGGGCGTCGACCACGGTGACGGCGGCGCCGGCCGGCACCAGATCCGTGGACGCCGGCGAGGAGCCCGCCGCCGCGCCGAGCACCCAGCGACCCTCCTGGGTCACCCCGACCGGCACGATCTCGAACTCGTCGGTGTCGAGGGCGTCGAGGAGGTCGGCGGCGCCGACGCTGGACATGGCGTGCTCGGTGCTGCCGCCGCCGAACACGACGGCGACCCGGGTCTTCTCTGGCGTTTCCACGCGCCGACCCTAACCGCAAGGTCAAGCTCGCGCTGTCGACTGGTCAGCATCCCACGCTGCGTCAGGCGACGATCGCGTCGAGTGCCTTCCGTACGTCGGCGATCAGGTCATCGGTGTCCTCGACGCCGCACGAGAGGCGGATCAGGCCCTCGGGGGTGTCGTCGCCCCACTGCGCCCGCCGGTCGGCGGAGGTGTGCAGCCCGCCGAACGAGGTGGCGGCGAACACCAGGGTCGCGGCCTGCAGGAACTGGTCGGCGGCGGCCTTGCCGGCGAGCGTGAACGTGACCACGCCCGGGACGCGGCGCATCTGCCGGGACGCGACCTCGTGGGCGGGGTCCTCGGGCCGGCCGGGCCAGCGCACCGAGACGACCGCCGGGTGCGCGGCGAGCACCTCGGCGACGGCGGCCGCGTTGGCGGTCTGGCGGGCCAGGCGCAGGTCGAGGGTGCCGATCGAGCGGTGCGCGAGCCACGCCTCGAACGGGCCGGGCACCGCGCCCGTGGCGCCGCGCCAGCCGGTGAGCGCCGCGGTGAGCTGCGGGTCGCGGGTGCACGCATAGCCGAGCAGGATGTCGGAGTGGCCGGTCAGGGCCTTGGTGCCGGACGCGACGGAGATGTCGGCGCCCAGGTCGAGGGGGCGCTGCCCGAGCGGGGTCGCCGCGGTGTTGTCGACGGCGACCAGCCCGCCGCCGGCGTGCACGCGCGCGGCCAGCTCGGCGATGTCGCACACGTCGAGCCCCGGGTTGGCGGGGGTCTCCACCAGCAGCAGCCGGACGGTCTCCAGGGCCGGGTAGGGGCCCGCGGTCGGCGCCTCGACGACGGTGACGCCGCGTTCGCCGAGGTACGACGCCGCGAACGCCCTGGTCTTGTAGTAGCCGTCGGCGGGCACGACGACGGTGTCGCCGGGGCGCAGCACGCTCAGCAGCACGGCGCTGATGGCGGCCATGCCGGAGGCGAAGGTCACACACTCGCCGCCCTCGAGCTCGCCGATCGCGCCTTCCAGCGCGCGCCAGGTCGGGTTGTCGGTGCGCCCGTAACCGTCGACGCCCGGCTGCGGCCCCAGCACCGGATCGAGGTGGTACGGCGCGCCGAAGGCCGGACCGGGCAGGAAGGGCCGGCCGGGCACGGCCTCGGGAACGCCGGCGTGCACGACCCGTGTGCCGTCACCAGTCATGCGGAAAACCCTACTGATGCTCCGCCGTCGACGGGACGCCGGGCCGCTCGGGCTTGGTCTCGCGGGACATGAGCGCGGCGAGCGCCCTGAGCGGGTCGACGCCCTCGTGGCAGACCAGCTCGACCTGCTCGGTGATCGGCATCTCCACGCCGACGCTGTGCGCCAGGTCGCGGATCGACAGGCAGCTCTTGACGCCTTCGGCGGTCTGCCGGGTGGCGGCCTGCGCCTGCTCCAGGGTCTCGCCGCGGCCGAGGTGCTCGCCGAACGTGCGGTTGCGCGACAGCGGCGAGGAGCACGTCGCGACCAGGTCGCCGAGGCCGGCGAGCCCGGCGAACGTCATCAGGTTGGCGCCGAGCGCCCCGCCGAGGCGGGTGGTCTCGGCGAGGCCGCGGGTGATCAGCGTCGCCCGGGTGTTGTCGCCGAATCCGAGCGCGGAGGCCATGCCGTAGGCGAGCGCGATCGCGTTCTTGACGGCGCCGCCGAGCTCGCACCCGATGACGTCGTCGTTGGTGTACGGCCGGAGGTAGCGCGTGCTGATCGCACGCTGGACGAGCTCGGCGCGCCGGATGTCGGTGCACGCCACCACGGTGGCCGCGGGCTGCTCGGCGGCGATCTCGGGGGCCAGGTTGGGCCCGGTGACGACGGCGATGCGGTCGGGCTCGACACCGGCGGAGTCGACGATCACCTCGCTCATCCGCTTGAGCGTGCCCAGCTCGATGCCCTTCATCAGGCTGACGAGCGTGGCGTCGGAGCGGATCGTGCCCGCCCAGGCGCCCAGGTTGTCGCGCAGCGTCTGCGACGGCACGGCGAGCACGACCAGGTCGGCGCCGTCGACGGCCTCGGCGGCGTCGTCGGTCGCGGTGATCGCGCCGGGCAGCCACGTGCCGGGCAGGTAGTCCGGGTTCATGTGCCGCTCGCGGATCGCCTCGGCCACGGCCGGCCGGCGGGCCCAGACGGTGACGTCCGGGGTGCCCGCGTCGGCGAGCAGCTTGGCGAACACCGTGCCCCACGACCCGGCCCCGAGCACCGCGGCGCGTCGAATGCTCATATGCCCTCCGTCATGCTCATGTACGGTCCTGCGCTGCGCTCGGGCCGCTCATGCCGACGCTGCGCTCCGGCGCGCTCATGCGAGCGTCTTGCGCGGTGTCCACAGCGGCGGCGGGGTGCCGCCCCGGATCTCCACGAGCATGTCGCGGAGGTGCAGCATGATGTGGTCGGTGATCTCGTTGAGCGTCTGGGCGGTCGGCTGCGCATCGCCCCAGGCGGACAGGTCGATCGGGTCGCCGGCGATGATCGTCACGTCGGCGCGGGGCAGCAGCTTCAGCTTGCTGGTGCGCGGGTCGTAGATCCGCTCGGGGCCCCACATGACGATCGGGACCATCGGCGCGCGGGTGTCCAGCCAGAGGCGGGCGGCGCCGGTCTTGCCCCGCATCGGCCACAGGTCGGGCTCGCGGGTGGTGGTGCCCTCGGGGTAGATCACCACGGCCTCGCCGCCCCGGACGCCCGCCCGGGCGGCTTCCAGGGCCTTCACGGCGTCGGTGGTGCCGCGGTGGACCGGGATCTGGTGGTTGGCCCGCAGCAGGTAACCCAGCACCGGCACCTTGAACAGGCTGGCCTTGGCCAGGAACGACGGCCATCGGCCGGCGTCGTAGATGTAGTGCGCGACGGCGAGCGGGTCGGCATGGGAGATGTGGTTGACGACCATGATCACCCCACCCTCGGCGGGGATGTGCTCCATGCCCGTCCAGGTCCGGCGGGTCAGCAACTGGATCGTGGGCTTCACGGTCATGACGGCGAAACGCCGCCAGAAGCCGAGCCTCCGGCGCTTCATCTCACCCTCCCCTCACGGTTCTGCTGCGAATCATGCCACTGCCGGGCGCCGTGGCGCCGTGTCAGGATGGGTCATGCTCAGCACCTGGGTGGCGGTCGTGCCTGTCAAGCCGCTCGGGGCGGCGAAGACACGGTTGCGCGGCGCCGTCCCGCGGCCCGCGCATCCCGGCCTGGTGCTGGCCATGGCCCGTGACACGGTCGCGGCGGCGCTCGCCTGCCCGTCGGTGGCCGGGGTCGTCGCGGTCTGCGACGACCCGCTGGTGCGGGCGGAGCTCGTCGCCGACGGCGCCACCTGTCTGCCCGACACCCCGGCCGCCGGACTCAACGCGGCGCTGGCCTTCGGGGCGCGGGCCGCGGGCGGCGCGCCCGTGGTCGCGCTGACCGCCGACCTGCCGGCGATGCGCCCCGCCGACCTGGCGGTCGCCCTGGCCGCGGCGGAGGCGCTGGGCCGCCGCGCGTTCGTGCCGGACCTGGAGGGCAGCGGCACCGTGCTGCTCGCCGCGCCCGCCGGGGTGGCCCTGGACCCGCACTTCGGGCCCGGCTCGGCGGCGGCGCACCTGCGCTCGGGCGCGGTCCGGCTCGACGGCGACTGGCCCAGCCTGCGCCGCGACGTCGACACCGCCGCCGACCTCGACGCCGCCACCGGCCTCGGCCTCGGCCCCCACACGGGCGAGGTCCTCTGCACCCCCGCCTGACGACCGAACCCCGCCTGACGACCGAACCCCGCCTGACGACCAACCCCGCACGACGGCCACCCCCGCACGACGGCAGAGCACCCCGCGCAGGACCGGCGGGCACCCCACGCAGGACCGGCGGGCGCCCCGCGCAACACGGCCGGGTACCGGTGAGTGACGAAAAGCACCCCGGTGCCGTCGAGCAGGCCGGCCGCGGGTGGCAGCGGCGGCGCCGCGGTGACGCGAGACACGCGCCGGTAATCGATGCGCGGTAGCGTGGACTGATGCAGGGGACCGTGGCGACGTTCGACGACGACACCCGCACCGGCACGGTGCTGCTCGACGACGGTGCTGAGCTGCGGTTCCCCGCTGCTGCCTTCGACGCGTCGGGCCTGCGCCACCTCCGCCTGGGGCAGCGGGTCCGCATCGACCGGGACGCCGCCGGGGCCGTCGTCAAGGTCACGCTGCCCACCTTCCCGTAGTGGCCATGCAGCGGGAAGTTCATGTTCAGATCGGCACAAACGGGCCATGATGATCCGGTGGACGAGACGCCGACCGGTCGCAGCCGCCCCCGTAACGCAGCGCAACGCTCCGACCCGCAGAGCGCGCCTCCCAAGGCCGCCCCGCGCAAGGCGGCACCGCGACGGGCGGCCCCTCCGGCGGGCGGCACCGCGCCACGGGTCCGGCGGGCGACGAAGGCCGCGGCACCAGCACCCGGTGAAGACGTGCAGGCGAATCAGGCCGAGCCCGAGGAGGTCACCATGAGCGAGACGGTGACGGAGCAGCCCCTGCTGGTCCCCACCCAGAAGTCCCCCGGTAAGACACACGCCGAGTCCGACGCGCTGGTCGTACCATCCGAGAAACCGCTGCCCGAGGACCGGTATCTCAACCGGGAGCTCTCCTGGCTGGACTTCAACGCCCGGGTGCTGACCCTGGCCGAGGACCCCGCGACCCCGCTGCTGGAGCGCGCGAAGTTCCTCGCCATCTTCGCCAGCAACCTCGACGAGTTCTACATGGTCCGGGTCGCGGGCCTGAAGCGGCGGCTGCAGACCGGCATCCCGGTGCGCCGCCCCGGGTTCCTGCCGCCGACGGAGCAGCTGGAGCAGATCGCCGAGCGCACCACCGCGCTGGTCGCGCGCCAGTCGCGGGTCTTCGCCGAGGAGATCGCCCCGGCGATGGCCGAGGAGCGGATCCACATCGTGCCGTGGAGCGACCTCGACCCGGCCGAGCGGGAGCGGATGCGCACGTCGTTCCGCGAGCAGATCTTCCCGGTGCTGACGCCGCTGGCGGTCGACCCGGCGCACCCGTTCCCCTACATCTCCGGCCTGTCGCTCAACCTGGCGGTCGTGGTGCGGGAGCACGACGGCGGCCCCGAGCTGTTCGCCCGGATCAAGGTGCCCAACAACGTGCCGCGCTTCTACGCGCTGGACCGGACCACCCGCGACGGCGTGCGCACGGTGCGGTTCCTGCCGGTGGAGGAGCTGATCGCCGCGCACCTCGGGCAGCTGTTCTCGGGGATGCAGGTGGTCGAGCACCACCTGTTCCGGGTGACCCGCAACGCCGAGGTCGAGCTGGACGAGGACCGCGACGAGGACCTGCTGCAGGCCCTGGAGCGGGAGCTGGCGCGGCGCCGCTTCGGCCCGCCGGTGCGCCTGGAGGTCGCCGCGTCGATCTCCGACCACGTGCTGGAGCTGCTGGTCCGCGAGCTCGACATGGACTCCCACGACGTGCTGCGGGTGCCGGGCCTGCTCGACCTGACCGCGCTGTGGGAGATCTACAACGGCGTGGACCGGCCGTCGCTGAAGGACCAGCCGTTCGTGCCGGCGACCCACCCGCACTTCGCCGAGGGCGAGACCCCGCGCAGCGTCTTCGCCCGGCTGCGCGACCACGACATCCTGGTGCACCACCCGTACCACTCGTTCTCGACCAGCGTGCAGCGCTTCGTCGAGCAGGCCGCCGCCGACCCCAACGTGCTGGCGATCAAGCTGACGCTGTACCGGACCAGCGGCGACTCCCCGATCGTGGACGCGCTCGTGGACGCGGCCGAGGCCGGCAAGCAGGTCGTGGTGCTGGTCGAGGTGAAGGCCCGGTTCGACGAGAAGGCCAACATCGGCTGGGCGAGGACGCTGGAGCGGGCCGGCTGCCACGTCGTCTACGGCCTCGTCGGGCTCAAGACCCACACGAAGACGGCCCTCGTGGTGCGCCAGGAGGGCAACCACATCCGGCGGTACTGCCACGTCGGCACCGGCAACTACCACCCGAAGACGGCCCGGCTCTACGAGGACTACGGGCTGCTCACCGCGGACCCGGAGGTCGGCGCCGACCTCACCGACCTGTTCAACGTGCTCACCGGGTACAGCCGCCAGACCTCCTACCGCCGGCTGCTGGTCGCGCCGCACGGCGTCCGGCGCGGCATCATCGACCGGATCGACCGGGAGATCTCCCTCGGCGAGCAGGGCCTGATCCAGCTGAAGGTCAACTCGCTGGTCGACGAGGAGATCATCGACTCGCTCTACCGCGCCGGCCAGGCCGGCGTGAGCGTCGACCTGATCGTGCGCGGCATCTGCGCGCTGCGGCCGGGCGTGCCGGGCCTGTCGGACAACATCCGGGTCCGATCGGTGCTCGGCCGGTTCCTGGAGCACTCGCGGGTGTTCCGGTTCGGCCGCGACGCCTCCGCCGAATACTGGATCGGCTCCGCGGACCTCATGCACCGCAACCTGGACCGCCGGGTCGAGGCGCTGGTCAAGGTCACCGACCCGGTCGCGGCCGGCGAGCTCGACCGGGTGCTGAAGCTGATGATGAGCGACGACACCGGCGCGTTCGAGCTGGCCGGCGACGGCACCTGGCACCGCCGGCAGGGCAAGAACCCGCAGGAGGCCCTGCTGCGCCGCATCGTCGACCGGGTGGAGCCGGCGTGAGCGGGCCGGAGCGCAGCGGAAGCCCCCGAACCACAGGCGCGGTCGCGGCGGAGGCGGCGACGTGAGGTTCTCTGTCGGGGACGGGTTCACGCTGCCCGACCTGGACGGCCGCGACGTCGACGCCACCTTCCACGACACCCCGGACGGCGCCCTCGCCCGCGCCGGGGTGTCGCTGCGCCAGCACGGCGACGGCACGTGGACGCTGCTGCTGCCGCGGCGGGGCCGGGAGCTGCACAGCCAGGCCGCGGGTGCCGGCGTCGTCCCGCCGGACCTGCTCGACGCGGTGACCGCCTTCCGCCGCGGCGCGGACCTCGGCGCGGTGCGGACGGTCCGCTCAGCCGTGCACGTGTCTTCGGCGGCGGGTGGTGTACTGGCCGAGGTCCGCCTCCTGTCCGAGCGCGGGACGGGCCGCCGCCCCCGGCGGGTCGAGGTGCTGCCGGTCGACGGCACGCCCGAGGACCTGGCCCGCATCGCGGGCGCGCTGACCGCGGCCGGCGCGGTGCCCGACCCGGACGGCGCCGCGGGCCCGCCGGAGCCCGACGACAGCGCCGGCGCGGTCCTCACCGACGCGCTCCGCGACGGCGTCGCGCGGATCCTGCGGCACGACGCGTTCGCCCGGCTGCGCGAGACGATGCCCAACGGCGACACCCCCGTGCACCAGATGCGGGTCGGCACCCGGCGGCTGCGCAGCGACCTGCAGACGTTCCAGGCGCTGCTCGACCCGGCCTGGAGCCGGCCGCTGCGGGCGGAGCTGGGCCGGCTGGCCGGCGCGCTCGGCGGCGCCCGCGACATCGAGGTGATGCGGGCCCGGCTGCACGTGACCGCCGCCGCCGACCCGCTCGTGGCGGTGGACGCCGAGTCGGTGGGCCGGATCGACGCCGCGCTCGCCGGGCGGCAGGAGACGGCCCTGTCGGCGCTGGACGAGGCGCTGCGCTCGCCGCGCTACGTCCAGCTCCTCGACGCGCTGACCCGCCCGCCCAGGCTCGTCGGCCGGCACGGGGCGCCCGCCGGGCGGGTGCTGCCGGGTCTGGTCCGCAAGCCGTGGCGGCAGCTGGTGGCCGGCGCCGACGCGCTGACCCCCGAGCTGCCCGACGACGACTGGCACGAGGTGCGCAAGCTGGCCAAGCGGGCCCGGTACGCGTTCTCCTGGGTGCCCGGCCCCGAGGCCGCGGTGCTCGCCAAGCGGGTCGCGAAGGCGCAGAAGGTGCTCGGCGAGCACCAGGACGCGGCGACCGCGGCCGACACGTGGCTGTTCGTGGCGCGGTTCCTCGACCGTGGCGACCACCGTCTCGCCGTCACGGCGGGCAGACTGTTCGAGCGGGAGCGGGCCGCCGTCACCCGGGCACGCGCCGCGTTCCCGGCGGTGTGGGCCGCGGTCTGCGAGGAGAACACCACAGCATGGCTGAAGTGAACACGGTCGTCCGCGCGGCGGGTGGCGTGGTGTGGCGCCCGGCGCGGGACGGTGTCGAGATCGTGCTGGTGCACCGCCCGCGGTACGACGACTGGTCCCTGCCCAAGGGCAAGGTCGACCCCGGCGAGCACGAGCTGGCCGCCGCGGTGCGGGAGGTCCACGAGGAGACGCTGGTGCGGGGTGTGCCGCAGGCCAGGCTGCCCTCGATCCGCTACCTGACCAGCGAGCCGGGCGTGGAGAAGGTCGTCGACTACTGGTCGATGCGGGCGCTGCTGTGGCAGGACCGGCCCGCGGACGACGAGATCGAGGAGGCGCGCTGGGTGCCGGTCGCGCAGGCGCCCGCGCTGCTGAGCTACGCGCACGACCGGGGTGTGGTGAAGGCGTTCCTGGACCTGCCGCCCGTGACGGCGGTGGTCGCCCTGGTCCGCCACGCGCACGCGGGCAAGCGCAAGGAGTGGGCCGGCCCGGACGCGGACCGCCCGCTGGACACGGCCGGCGTGGGCCACGCGGCGGCGCTGAGCGCCCTCCTGCGGCTCCTGCGGCCCGAATGGGTGGTGTCGGCCACCCCCTTGCGGTGCCGGCAGACGGTGGAGCCGCTGGAGATGCCGTTCGACCTGGACGGCGCGTTCGACGAGGGCCGGTCCCCCGAGGCGGCCGCGGCCGCGCTGCGAACCCTCGCGGCGCGGGGCGGGGCGAGCGTCGTGTGCAGCCAGGGCAAGTTGATGCCGCCGCTGCTGACCGTATTGACCGGACGCACCAATGTGGACTTCCACACCCGCAAGGGCACCGGCTGGGTGCTCACCTTCAGCGGTGACCGGCTCCTCGGCTGGGATCCGGTGCGCCCGCTGCGGGTCTGACGCACAAACGGAAGGGGCGGCGCCGCGAGTTCGCGGCGCCGCCCCTTTCCGTTGCCTTACCTCACTTGGCGGCGGCCTTCTTGGCGGGCGCCTTCTTGGCGGCCGTCGTGGTGGCGGCGGTGGCCGTCTTGCGCGCGGTCGTCGACGCGGCGGCGCGCGTGGTCTTCGCGGCGGCCTTCTTGGCGGGGGCGGCCTTGGTCGCGGCGGCCTTGGCCGGAGCGGCCTTCGCCGCCGCCTTGGTCGCGGTCGCCTTGGTGGCGGCCTTGGCCGGGGCGGCCTTCGCCGTGGTGGCCTTGGCGGTCGTCGCCTTGGCGGCGGCCTTGGCCGGAGCGGCCTTCGCCGTGGTGGCCTTGGCGGTCGTCGCCTTCGCGGCGGCGGTCTTCGTGGCGGCGGCGGCCTTCTTGGCCGGCGCGGCCTTCGGCACCTTGCCGGCGGCGACCATCTCGCGGAAGCTGGCGCCGGCCCGGAAAGCAGGCACCGACGTCTTCTTCACCTTCACGGCCTCACCGGTGCGCGGGTTACGCGCGGTTCTCGCACCACGCACGCGCTTCTCGAAGACGCCGAAACCGGTGATGGCGACCTTGTCGCCCTTGGTCACGGCGGCCTGAATCTCGGCGAGCACCGCGTCCAGCGCCGCGTTTGCCGACTTCTTGTCGCCCAGGCGAGCGCTGAGCGCCTCGATGAGCTCGGCCTTGTTCACGTTGTTTCCTCCCGTACCAGAAATGAAGTCCCTGTGGGCAAGGTATCCCAACGCTCACAGAATACAAACATTAGACGGAAAAGAAATCGTTGTGGAGCAACGGATTCGGCCGGCGGCTCATCGAGACGCCCAGGCGGGGCCTAGTGAACGACGGGTGTCCACTCCGGACGGCCTTGTTCGAAGGCGGTGATGGCCTCCTCGTGGCGCAGCGTCAGACCGATGTCGTCCAGGCCTTCCAGCAGGCGCCAACGGCTGAAATCGTCGATCGGGAAGGCCCATTCACGGTCCCCCGCACGCAACTGCCGATCCTGCAGATCGACCGTTACCGCCAACTGCGGATCCGCTTCGATCGCGGCCCACAGCTCCTCGACGAGTTTCAGGTCCAGCTCGACGGGCAGGAGCCCGGCCTTGAGCGCGTTGCCCCGGAAGATGTCGCCGAAACGCGGCGCGACGACCGCCTTGAAGCCGTAGTTCTGCAGCGCCCAGACGGCGTGCTCGCGCGACGATCCGGTGCCGAAGTCGGGCCCGGCGACAAGGATCGAGGCGCCCGTGTACGCGGGATTGTTGAGCACGAATGCGGGATCCGAGCGCCACGCGTTGAACAACCCGTCTTCGAACCCGGTTCGGGTGACGCGCTTGAGGTAGACGGCGGGGATGATCTGGTCGGTGTCCACGTTGGACCGGCGCAGCGGGACGGCCGTGCCGGTGTGGACGGTGAACTTCTCCATGTCGGATTCCTGCCTGTCTTCTCGGTCAGTTCAGGTCCGCGGGGGCCGCCAGGCGGCCGACGACGGCGGTAGCGGCGGCGACCTGCGGCGACACCAGGTGGGTGCGCCCACCACGGCCCTGCCGGCCCTCGAAGTTACGGTTGGAGGTCGAGGCGGAGCGCTCGCCCGGCTTCAGCGTGTCCGGGTTCATGCCCAGGCACATCGAGCAGCCCGCGAAGCGCCACTCGGCCCCGGCCGCGGTGAAGACCTCGTTGAGGCCCTCCTCCTCGGCCGCGGCACGGACCGACGCGGACCCCGGCACGACGAGCATGCGCACGCTGTCGGCGACCTTGCGCCCGCGCAGCACGTCGGCGGCGGCCCGCAGGTCCTCGAGCCGGCCGTTGGTGCACGAGCCGAGGAAGACCACGTCCACCGCGACGTCGCGCAGCGGCGTGCCCGGTGTCAGGTCCATGTACTCCAGCGCCTTCTGCGCCGCGACGCGGTCGGCGTCCTCGGCGAAGTCGGCCGGGTTCGGCACGCTCGCGCCCAGCGGCGCCCCCTGGCCCGGGTTGGTGCCCCAGGTGACGAACGGGGTGAGGTGGGTGATGTCGAGCGTCACCTCGGTGTCGAACTTCGCGCCCTCGTCGGTGCGCAGCGTCTGCCAGTACGCCTTCGCGCGGTCCCACGCCTCGCCCTTCGGCGCGTACTCGCGGCCCTCGACGTAGGCGAACGTGGTCTCGTCCGGCGCGATCATGCCGGCCTTGGCGCCCCACTCGATGGACATGTTGGAGACCGTCATCCGGCCCTCCATCGACATCTTCTCGATCGCGGGCCCGCGGTACTCCACCACATGGCCGCGGCCGCCGCCGGTGCCGACCTGGGTGATGAGCGCCAGCACCAGGTCCTTCGCCGTGACGCCGGGGGCGAGCTCGCCGACGACGTTCACCGCCATCGTCTTGAGGTGCGGCTGCGGCAGCGTCTGGGTCGCCAGGACGTGCTCGACCTCGCTGGTGCCGATGCCGAACGCGATCGAGCCGAACGCGCCGTGCGTGGAGGTGTGCGAGTCGCCGCACACGATCGTCATGCCCGGCTGGGTCAGGCCCAGCTGCGGTCCCATGACGTGGACGACGCCCTGCTGCGCGTCGCCGAGCGAGTGCCGGCGCACACCGAACTCGTCGCAGTTGCGCCGCAGCGTCTCGATCTGGGTGCGCGACACGGGGTCGCTGATCGTCAGCAGGTTGTCGGTCGGCGTGTTGTGGTCCTCGGTCGCGATCGTCAGGTCGGGACGGCGCACCGGCCGCCCACCCAGCCGCAGGCCGTCGAACGCCTGCGGGCTGGTGACCTCGTGGACCAGGTGCAGGTCGATGTACAGCAGATCCGGCTCGCCTGCGGCGGAACGGACGACGTGCGCGTCCCACACCTTCTCTGCGAGCGTCCGCGGTCGTGCTTCTCCCACCATCTGGACATCCTAAAGTTTGGGAGGTATGTTTCGGTCTGTGGGACACAGTATGAGCGGTGTCGGCGTGCTCGACAAGGCGGTGGTCATTCTGGCCGCCTGTGTCGACGGCGCCAGCCTTGCCGAACTGGTGGACCGGACCAAGCTTCCCCGGGCAACGGCGCACCGGCTCGCACAGGCCCTGGAAATCCACCGATTGCTTGTTCGTGACGCGCAAGGACGCTGGCGGCCGGGCCCGCGTCTGGGCGAGCTAGCCAACGCGGCACCGGACGTTCTCCTGACCGCGGCCGAGCCGATGCTCACCGCACTGCGCGACGCGACCGGCGAAAGCGCGCAGCTCTACCTCCGCCGCGCCGACGAGCGGCTCTGCGTGGCCGCCGCCGAGCGCGCCAGCGGGCTGCGCGACACGGTGCCGATCGGCTCGGTGCTGCCGATGACCGCCGGCTCCGCCGCCCAGGTGCTCCTCGCGTGGGAGCCGCCGGAGGCGGTGATGCCGCTGCTGCCGCGCTGCAAGTTCACCGGCCGCACCCTCGCCGAGGTCCGCCGCCGCGGCTGGGCACAGAGCGTCGCCGAGCGCGAGGCCGGCGTGGCCAGCGTCTCCGCGCCGATCCGCGACCGGACCGGCCGGGTCATCGCCGCGATCAGCGTGTCGGGCCCGATCGAGCGGCTCGGCCGGCGCCCCGGCGACCGCCACGCGATGGCCGTGGTGCGGGCCGGGCAGCGCCTCTCCGGCCTGTAACGTGCGGCACATCGGGGGCCTGTAGCGTGCGGCACATCGAGCCCGACTGACTGAGGAGCCCCCCGTGCCTGAGTCCACCCCCGCCAGCCCGGAGCCCATCGACGACGGCCTCTCCGAGGCACCCGACACCCCAGAGGGTGAAGGGTCCGGCGTCGGCCAGGCCCCCTCGGGTGCCCCGGACCGGCCGTCGAACGCGCCGGGCTCACCGACCCCGGACGGCCCGCAGCGCCCCGGCACCCCCACCGCACCGACCGCGCCGGCGCCACCGGCTCCGAGCGGCGGCAGCGGCGGGCGGGGCGGCTGCATGACCGCCATGCTCGGCCTGATCGTCCTGGTCGCCGCACTGCTGGGCATCGCCGCCCAGTTCTAGCCGTTTGTCGGGTGCTCCCGGGCGCAGCCCTCCCGCTACGATGCGCGACGACATCCACGGGGAGGAACGCCACATGTCCGAGAGCACCCGATCGCCCGACGATTCCCTGCTGCCCCAGGACTCCGACGACACCCCTTCGCCCTTACCGGCGGCGGAACCCGGGGCCGGCAGGCCCGAGGCGGACGTCGCGGTCGCCGCGCCCGAGGCGGACCTCACGGTCGTCGCCTCCGAGGCGGACGCGGGCGCCGGCGCGCGGACGCTCGACGGTGACGCCCCGGCGTTCGCAGTCGGTGACGAGCTCACCGAGGCACCGGTCCGGCCGCGGCGGCGGCTCGCCGTGGTCCTGAGCGCCGCGGCGGTCGCGGTCGCCGTGCTGCTCGGTGGCGGCGCCTTCGCGCTCGCCAGGATGTGGAACGGCCCGACCGGCACCCTGCCGGAGGACCTCGTGCCCGCCTCGGTCGCCGCGTTCGCCCGCATCGACCTCTCCCCCGGCATCGGCCAGCGGGTCAAGGTCGAGGCCCTGCTGCGCAAGGCCGGCGGCAACGGCCCGAAGACCCTGGACGACACGAAGCGCGACATCTTCGCCGACCTCGAGGCGCCCATCGGCTACGACGACGTGGCCTCCTGGTTCGACGACCGGATCGGCGTCGCCATGTGGGCCGCCCCGGAGCCGGACGCCAAGGCCGTCACCCTCGTCGTCGCCTCCTCCCGCGACGACGCCAAGGCCCGCAAGGCGCTCACCGCCGCCCAGCAGAAGGCCGGCACCGACGACCTCGGCTTCGTCGTCGGCGACGGGCACGTGCTGCTCGCGTTCGACGGCAAGGACCTCCAGCGGGCCGCGACCGCGGCGGCCGCCGCGGCGGCGAAGGCCCCGCTGTCGAAGGATCCCGCGTTCACCGCCGCCGTGGCGAAGCTCCCCGCCGGCCAGCCCGGCCTCGCGTGGGCCGACCTGGCCCGCGCCGGCGACCTGACGCAGGCGTTCTTCGCGTTCGACGGCGACCTCGAAGGCGCAGAAGGCGAAGAAGGCGGAGAGGCCGGCGCCGAGGTCGCCGGGCCCCCGGTCGCGCTGCCGGAGCTGAAGGGCACGGTCGTCGTCGGCGTCCAGGCCGGCGACGACGGTCTGGAGCTGCGGGCCCGCGTGTCGGGCGGCTCGGGCCTGCCGCTCACCGCCACCTCCACCGGCACCGACGCGCTCGCCCTCCTGGGCGCGCTGCCCGCGGACGCGACCGCGGCCGGCGCCGCCGGCGGCCCGCTCGGCGACCTGTCGCTCCTCGGCGGTGCCGGCATGATCCTGTCCTCGACCCTGTTCCCGCTCGCCCAGTTCGGCGGCCTCGCCGGCGACATCGACCTGGACGACCTTCCCCCGCCGCCGGGCGGCGATCCCGATCTGGTGATCACGCTCCCGCCGGGCGTCGACCTCACCGACCCGGCGGCGATCGAGAAGTACTTCCGGGAGCACCCGGAGCTGGGCGACGGCGGCGTGGTGCGGTCGTTCACGACGACCCTGCCCAGCTCGGAGGCGGTCCAGAAGGCCATCCAGGCGCTGGACAAGGCGATGGCCGCCGCGACGTCGGTGACGTTCGCCGTGGCCGGGCCGGAGCCCAAGGAGCACGAGCTGAGCGAGCCGCTGCAGGTCGACCTGCGGCTCGCCGACGCCGCCGCGGCCAAGCAGCTGCAGGCCGACCTCGCCGAGCTGCTGAAGGCCGGTGGGACGGTGTGCGAGGTGCGCGAGGAGCACGTGGTCCTGCGGACGAAGACGTTCGCTGCCGGTACCAGCGGAAAACTCGCCGACAGCGAGCGCTTCCGGGCCGCGACCGCGGGCGGGGTCCCCGGCGCCACCGCTGCGTTCTACGTCGACGGCGAGCGCGGCGACACCGCCCCGGCCAAGGGGATCGGCGTGACCGTCGGCCACGACGGCGGCGACACCGTCGTCATGGCCCGGGTCCTGATCGGCTAGACCTCCACCACCTCGCGCCCGAGCGGCCAGAAGGCGACCGGCACGAGCTTGAAGTGGGCGATCCCGAACGGGATCCCGATGATCGACAGGCACAGCGCCACCCCGGCCGTCACGTGGCTGAGCGCCAGCCACCAGCCGGCGAGCACGACCCACAGGATGTTGGCCAGGCCCGTCGCCACCCCGGCGTCGGGCTTGGCCTGCACCGTCCGCCCGAACGGCCAGAGCGAATACAGGGCGAGCCGCCATGACGCCACCGCGAACGGGATCGTCACGATGAGCACGAAGCAGATCGCCGCGGCGAAGGCATAGCCCACGAACAACAGGAAGCCGCCGCCGAAGATCAGCCACAGCACGTTCAGCACGAAGCGAATCATGCTTCGATCATGCGCCTGCCGCGCCACCGGCGAGGGTGACGACGTCGTCGGCGCAGCCCCAGGAGAGGGTGACGCCGGCGCCGCCGTGGCCGTACGCGTGCACGAGGCGGACGCCGCCGGGCAGCCCCACCGGGTCGGCCTCGACCCTGGCGCCGCCGTGCCGCGCGGGCCGCAGCCCCGCCGCCTGCCACAGCACCGGCGCCCCGGCCAGCTCGGGGACCAGCTCGGTGCAGCGGGCCAGGATCGCCGCCGTGGTCGCCGGGTCGACGGCGGTGTCCCACTCGCCGGACTGGAACGTGCCGCCGAGGACCACGTCCCGGCTGCGGGGATGGACGTACGTCATGCCCGCCGGGTGTTCCTCGTCACGCACCGAGGTGACGAGGCCGGGATTGGCGACACCGACGATCTGGCCGCGGGCGGGGTGCACGGCGGGGTCGTCCGCGAGGTCGCGGGCGGCGAGCCCGGTCGCGTTGACCACGACCCGCGCGCCGGCCACGAGCCGCGGCACGTCGGCGAGGCGCTCGACCCGGTGCCGCAAGAGCCGCCCGCCGGCCGTGCCGAACCGGTCGAGCAGGCTCCGCAGGTACACCGGCATCTCCACGGAAGGGACGGTGAAACGCCACTCGCCCGGCCCCTCCGCGAAGTCCGGGACGGCCGGGGCCCACCAGGGCGTCACGTGCGGGCGGCGCAGGATCATGCGGGTGGGCCGGGGCACGACGCCGGGCACGCCCCGCGCCGCCTGCGCGGTCAGCTCGTCGAAGGTGCGGCCGGCCCAGCTCAGGACGCGGGGGTCGGCGTCGGTACGGGTGGGGTACCAGACCGCGGCGGCCAGACTCGACACGGTGCGCCCCGGCTCGTCGGCGGTCACGACCGTCACGGTGTGCCCGTGCTCCTGCAGGCGGACGGCGCAGGTGAGCCCGATGATCCCGGCGCCGAGAACTGTCACGTCGCTCATGTCTTCACTGTGTGGTCCTCGCCGCCGCGGCGTCCAAGACCGGCTCGTTGCGGTCTGATAAGCCTGGCTTATGGAACTGCGGCGGCTGCGGTACTTCATGGTCCTCGCCGAGGAGCTGCACTTCACGCGGGCGGCGGCCCGGCTGCGCATCGCCCAGCCGGCGCTCAGCCAGCAGATCCGCGTCCTGGAGCGGGAGATCGGCGCCCGGCTGGTCGAGCGGGGCCGCGGCGGCTGCGCGCTCACCCCGGTCGGCGCGGTCGTCGCGGCGGAGGCGGTCACGCTGCTGGCGGAGGTCGCCGCCGCCGAGGAGCGGATCGCCGCGGCGGTGCGCGGGCAGGGCGGGCGGCTGCGGTTGGCGTACACGCGATCGGCCCGCGGCGGCAGCGTCGACGAGCTCGTCGAGCGGTTCCGCGCCGCGCACCCCCTCGTGGAGGTCGTGCCGGAGACGGGCTGGACCGCGCCCAACGTCGCCGGTCTGCTCGCGGGGCGTTACGACGCGGCGTTCGTGCGGCCGCCGGTCGACGACCCAGGCATCCGGTGGCTGCCGATCGGCACCGAGGAGCTGCTGCTCGCGCTGCCCGCCGGGCACCCCCTGGCCGCGCGCCGCCGGGTGCCGCGGGAGCTGCTGCGCGGCGAGCCGGCGGTGATGTGGCCGCGCGACAACGGCCCCGGCATGTACGACCGGATCGTCGCGCAGGTCTGGCCCGGTGGCGGCTTCGTGCTCGCCCGGCACGAGCCGGACGACGAGCAGCTGCTGCGCTCGGTGGCGGCGGGCGGCGTGATCGCGGCGGTGCCGTCGGGGCGCGCGACGGCGCTGCGGGTGCCCGGCGTGGTCCTGCGCCGGTTCACCGGGGTGCCGCCGACCGTCGACATCGGCCTGGCGTGGGCCGCTTCCAGCAGGAATCCGGCGGTCCGCGCCCTGCTCGCACTCGTGTCGCCTTAAGGCCGGCTGGACCCTACCTTAAGTGAGAGCGCTCTATCGACCGATTTCCATAAAGGTTATTTACTGTTAACAATCCTTCCTTTACATTGGCCGCATCACCCCCACTGCACGAAGGGAGCGATCGATGCGAAGAACGGTCGCGCTGGTTCCACTGGCGCTCGGCGCCGTCGCCACGTCACTGCTCGCGTCCGCCCAGCCGGCGGCCGCTCACGGTTACGTTTCTTCCCCCGCCAGCCGTCAGGCGATGTGCGCCCAGGGCCGGGTCGCCAACTGCGGCGAGATCGTCTACGAGCCGCAGAGCGTCGAGGGCCCGAAGGGCCTGATGAGCTGCAGCGGCGGCAACAGCCGGTTCGCCCAGCTCGACGACAACAACAAGGGCTGGCCGGCGACCGCCGTCGGCAACTCGGTCACGTTCAACTGGGTGCTCACCGCCCGGCACTCCACCAGCACCTGGGAGTACTTCGTCGGCGGCACGCGCATCGCGGTCGTCGACGACGGCGGCCGCCAGCCCGGCGCGACCGTCTCCCACACGGTGAGCCTCGGCGGGCGCACCGGCCGGATCATGGTCCTGGCCCGGTGGAACATCGCCGACACGCCCAACGCCTTCTACTCCTGCGTGGACCTGCAGGTCGGCGGTGGCGGGAACCCCACCCCGACGCCCACCCAACCCTCCCCCACGCCGACCGCGAACCCCACCCCGACCCCGACCACGCCGCCCGCGGGTGGCACGTGGGCGGCCGGGACCGCGTACAAGGCCGGTGACCGCGTCACGTACGGCGGCGCCACCTACCAGTGCCGCCAGGCACACACCGCCATCGCCGGTTGGGAGCCGCCCAACGTCCCGGCGCTCTGGCAGCGCGTCTAGCTCGATGCTCGCGGGGGCGCCCGTCCGCCGGGCGCCCCCGGTTCCTGGAGGAGGAACGGATGCGATTCCTGGTACTGGTCTCGGCGTTGCTCCTCGCCGGCTGTGCCGCCGCCCCGGCGCAGCCGGCCCCTCCCGGCGCCGCCGGGGGCACAGCCTCGTCCCGGGTCTTCAACGACACCGACGTCATGTTCGCCCAGATGATGGTCGCCCATCAGGCGCAGGCGCTCGCGATGGTGCGCCTGGCCCGCACCAAGGCGGTCCGCGAGGACGTGCGGACCCTGGCCGCCGCGATCGACGTCACCGAGGCCGACGAGACCAAGACGATGCAGGTCTGGCTCGAGTCGTGGAACCAGCCCCCGACCGCCGCCCCCGACTCCCACTCGGGCCACGGCGGCGCCCACGGCACGAACGCCGACGACATCGCCGCCCTCGCCACCTTCGACGGCACCGCGTTCGAGCAGCGCTTCCTCAACATGCTGGTGGCCCACCAGCACAACGCGGTCGAGATCGCCCGCATGGAGACCGGCTCCGGCGTCAACCCCGGCGCCCTCGACCTGGCCAAGCGCATCACCGACTCCCGCACCGCCGAGATCCAGCAGATGCTGCGCTATCTGGAATCCCCGTAACGCTTCCGGGACCCCGCCGCGTATCGACGCCCATTACCTTGGGTGTCGACGACGGCTTCGGCGGACGGGGGTCTGCAATGCTGACACGAAGCAAGGTGTGGCTGGTCGCGACGGCGGTCGCGGTGATCGGTCTGGCCGCCGGGTTCGGGGTCCGGTGGCTGACCCGCGGCCCCGGCACGACCACGACGCCGATCGCGTCCGTCGCCACCGCCGCCGGCAACAGCCCTGAGCTGGAGGTGTCGCTCACGTACTCCAGCTGCGACGCGCTCGACCACATCGACGTCGCCGAGGACGCCCGGACCGTCACCCTCACCGCCCACCTGCGCTCCCGGGCCCCGGACTCCTGCGGCACCGTCCCGACCACGACGACGTCCACCCCGGTCCCCCTGAAGGCCCCGCTCGACCGCCGCACCGTCGTGGACGGCGCCACCGGCTCGACGATCCGGACCGGCTGACCGTTCCCAGCCGCTATTCGCAGCCGATGCCGTCGCCGTCGCGGTCGAGGTCGTAGACGTCGTCGCCGATGACGCGGACGGGGCCCTGGACGTATGACGGGCCGTTGCCGCTGCCGCCCTTGCAGTCGACGTCGACCGGGTCGTTCGGCACGCACGGGGTGTAGTTCGGGTTGCAGTTCCCGGCGGGCTTCGTGGTCGCCTTCGTGGTGGGTGCCTTGGTCGGCGCTTTGGTCGCCGGGTTCGTGGCGGGGTTCGTCGTGGGGTTCGTCGCCGGGCTGGTGGTCGGCGGTGGTGCGGTCGTCGTGGGTGGTGTCGTCGCCGGGGCGCTCGTCGTGGTGGCCGTGGCTTCGACAGCCGCCGAGGACGTCTGCGGCAGCGCGAGCGCGCCCGTCCGGGCAACGTCGCGGGTGTCTTCCGGGCGCTCGGTGCCCGCGCCGATCGCGGCGATGCCGCAGATCCCGACGACGAAGACCACGAAGGAGACCATCGCGATGGTCGGGGCCCGGCCGGAGCGCCGGCCCCGCTGGTTGATCGGCGGTTGAGTCACCTCGGGAAGTCTGCTGCCGGCGCCATCTGGCGGACAGTAGCCGAACGGACGCGTCTGGTGAGATCGACGGCTGATCGCGGCCGCGAACGGCGGAGCGTGCATAGACTCGGGCACATGAGCGTGACCAACTGGGCGGGGAATCTGACGTTCGGCGCCGCCCGGGTGCATCGACCGTCCACGGTGGACGCGGTGCGGGAGATCGTGGCAGGGGCGGAGCGGGTGCGGGTGCTCGGGTCGGGGCACTCGTTCAACGACATCGCCGACACGCCGGCGGATCTCGTGAGCGTGGCGGGGCTGCCGGCCGAGCCGCGGATCGACGCGGCGGCTGGGACGGTCACCGTGGCCGGCGGGGTGCGGTATGGCGAGCTGGCCACGTTCCTGGACGCCGAGGGGCACGCCCTGCACAACCTCGGGTCGCTGCCGCACATCTCGGTGGCGGGGGCGGTCGCCACCGGCACGCACGGGTCCGGCGCGGCCCTGGGCAGCCTGGCGACGGCCGTGGCGGGGGTCGAGCTGGTCACCGCCGGCGGGGAGCTGGTGCGGCTGGAGCGGGGCGACCCCGACTTCGCGGGCAGCGTCGTGGCGCTGGGCGCCCTCGGCGTGGTCGTGGGCGTGACGTTGGAGGTGCGGCAGTCGTACACCATCCGCCAACACGTCTTCGAGCACCTGCCGCGGAAGGTCCTCGACGCCCGCTGGGACGAGATCGCGACCGCGGGCTATTCGGTGAGCCTGTTCACCACCTGGGCGGGCGACACGGTCGATCAGCTGTGGCTCAAGCTCGCCGACGGGGAGGAGCCCGACGGGTTCGGCGCGGTGCCGGCGACGCGGCCGATGCACCCGATCGCCGCGATGCCCGCGGTCAGCTGCACCGAGCAGGGCGGCGTGCCCGGTCCGTGGCACCGGCGGCTGCCGCACTTCAAGCTGGAGTTCACGCCGAGCAGCGGCGAGGAGCTGCAGAGCGAGTTCTTCGTGGCGCGGCAGGACGCGGTGGAGGCGTTCGCCGCGGTCGAGCGGCTGCGGCACCTCGTGACGCCCGTGCTGCAGATCTCCGAGATCAGGGTCGTGGCGGCCGACGACCTGTGGCTGAGCCCGACGTACGGGCGGGACAGCGTGGCGCTGCACTTCACCTGGATCAAGGACGCCGAGCGGGTCGCGCCGGTCGTCGCGGCCCTGGAGGAGGCGCTGGCGCCGCTGTCGCCCCGGCCGCACTGGGGCAAGGTGTTCCACCACGCGGCGCGCCCTTCGCGCCTCGCCGACTTCCTCGCGTTGCGTGACCGGCTCGACCCGGACCGCAAGTTCAGCAATGCGTTCGTGGAGCGGCATCTGGCGGCGGAGTAGATTTCACGGCGTGCGTATCGCTCGTTTCGCCCACAGCAGTGGCATGTCGTTCGGAGTCGTCGAGGGCGAGCCCTCGGCCGGGCTCGCCGGGCTCACCGTCGCGGAGATCGAGGGTCACCCGTTCGGGGAGCTCCGGTTCACCGGTCAGCGCTGGGCCGTCGCCGACGTGCGGCTGCTCTCGCCGATCCTGCCCAGCAAGGTGGTGTGCGTCGGGCGCAACTACGCCGACCACGCCGCGGAGCTCGGCAACGACGTGCCGAAGGAGCCGCTGCTCTTCCTGAAGCCCTCCACGTCGGTCATCGGCCCCAACGACGCCATCCGGATCCCGCCGCAGTCGCAGCAGGTCGAGCACGAGGCCGAGCTCGCCGTCGTGATCGGTGTCACAGGCGCCCGCCGCGTCGACCGGGCCGGCGCCGCCGCGGCCATCTTCGGCTACACCGCCGCCAACGACGTCACCGCCCGCGACCTGCAGCGCAAGGACGTGCAGTTCACGCGCGGGAAGGGCTTCGACTCCTTCTGCCCCATCGGCCCCTGGATCGTCACCGGCCTGGACGTCAGCGACGTCGAGGTCCGCTGCGAGGTCAACGACGAGGTCCGCCAGCTCGGCCGCACCAAGGACATGGTCTTCGACGTGCCGACCCTTGTGTCATATGTCTCACACGTCATGACCCTCCTCCCCGGCGACGTGATCCTCACCGGCACCCCCGCCGGCGTCTCCCGCATGGTGGCCGGCGACGAGGTGACCGTCACGATCGAGGGCGTCGGCGCGCTCACCAACAAGGTCCTGACCTTGGAATAGGCGTTTTTGCGACAACCGATTTGGCCTGGTGCGTTCGCTCCGGTAAAGTTCTCAACCGGCGCCAACAGCGCCGATGGGGTATGGGGTAATTGGCAGCCCAACTGATTCTGGTTCAGTTAGTCTAGGTTCGAGTCCTGGTACCCCAGCACCGCAGCAAGATCGCGGTGCTGTATTGTTCCACCGCACGACACAGCAACAAAGAGCAAGACCTGGGGCCCCGTCGTCTAGCGGCCCAGGACGCCGCCCTCTCAAGGCGGTAGCGCCGGTTCGAATCCGGTCGGGGCTACAGTCCAATGGGTCCACCCTGTTCACGGGGTGGACCCGTTCGCGTTGGTGGACTTCCGCATCCCCCCGCGCAGCGGCTCCGCCGCCGCTCCCCAGTGGGGGATTCTCACCCCACACCCCCAATGCTCCGCTTCGCGTCGCACCGCTCGCTGCGCATCGCGGGGGCGGGGCTTGCTTCGCATCGCCCCGCTTTGGGCGGCCCGCCCAGCCGGAACACCCCCCTCCCATCCGTTCGTCCCCACGCCGCTGCGCTGTCCGCGTTCTTTGGTCATCGCGATGGCCGGACCGCCCGCCACCCTCATGGTCGGCCCACCACCCGGCATGGGACCGGTCAGCCGGCCTACACCGCACGGGGCAGCACGCCGCACAGGCAGCCCCGCACCGTCACGGTCGGCTCATCCGACATGGACATCACGCTGGACAGGCCGTCGTGCACTACACGCCGCCCGGTCCACCCACACGAGCCGTCGCGCCGTCCGGTCCACCCCGCAGGAGTCACCGCGGCGCCCCGACTTCACCGCGCCGCACGGGGGGCTGCGCCGGGTCGTCCGATACTTGAACCGACACCGGGCCGGGCCGCGCCGTACGGGCCAGCACGCCGCCCAGCCCACCCCTTCATGGGCCACCGAGCCACACGGCGCTTCGAGGGCGGCGATTACACCGTCACACCAGCGCCGCACGGGGCACGGGCCGTCGCGCAGTCCGGCCCACCTGCATGCGTGACCGCACCGATCAGCGGCTTCGAGGGTGGCGATCGCACCGCCACACCAGCACCGCACGGGGCGCCACACCGGGCCGTCCAGCACCTGGCCACCGCGGCGCCGGCCCGTGCGGCACGGGCCAGCATGCCGCACAGCTACACCGCACCGTCACGGCCGACCTGTCCCGCACGGGGCAGCACACCGCGCGGCCAGCCCCGCACCATCACGCCCGCCCGATCCAGCTCGCACGGGTCGCCGCGCCGCTCGGTGGGTTCAGGGGTGGCGATCGCGCCGCCACACCCAACGCGCACGGGGCGTCATGCCTCGCCGGGACAGAACCTGGCCACCACGGCGTCGGTGCACGCCGCACGAACCACCACGGGGCGGGGCATCACCGTGCGGGTCAGCGCAGAGCAGAGCATGGGGATCGTCTGCTCAATCCAGATGGGCTGTCTTGCCGTTGCTGCGTCTAGCGTGATCCTCACGCCGCTGGGCCCACCCCCCGCACCCCTGGGCAGGCCCGCATGGGTCACCGTGCCGATGAGCGGTTTCAGGCCGAGCGGGCACGCCGTCGCGCACGACACCGCACGGGGGGCGCCACGCCGTGCCGGGCAGAACCTGAACACCGCGCCGCACGGACCATGCGCCCATAAACGGCGTTGCTGGAGGGCGCTGTGGGCCGGTGGAATCAACCCCACTGGGCCGCTGAGCCCATCGGGGGGCGCCGACCAGATGCCGCACGGGGACGACGTGGCACGCCGTGTGGAGGGTGCTCGGAAAGCGCGGGGGCTCGTTCGTGCTGCTGGGGCCAGACCTGCGGAGGCGGAGCGGCCCGCTCGAGCGGGGTGCCCGCCCCGGCCGGTCCAACAGTGGCGGGGCGGGCGGAGTGGTTGGTGGGTGGGTCAGGCGTCGCGCTTCTTGAACAGGTAGGCGGCGACGAGCAGGAGCAGGGCGGTCCAGCCGGCGAAGACGGCCAGGCCCTGCCACTGGGTCAGCAGCGGGTCCGGGGGGAGGGTCGGCTTGTAGATGAGCTGGCCCGCGTTGGTGGGCATCCAGGCGTGGATGTGGGCGCCCCACGTGCCGGGGAGCAGGGCGGTCAGGTTGGAGACGACGAGGATCAGGCCGAGTACGCCGGTGATGGCACCCGCGGTGTGGCGGATGATGGCGCCGAAGGCCAGGGCGAAGAGGCCCAGGACCGTCAGGTAGAGGCCGGCGCCGAAGACGGATCTGGTGATGCCCGGGTCGGAGAGGGTGACCGGGATGTGGTCGGACATGATCCAGCGGCCGGTGAAGAAGGCGGCGAAGCTCAGGAGCTCGCCGACGGCGAACATGAGGAGCGCGAAGACGAGGACCTTCGCGGACAGGACCAGCAGGCGGCGCGGCTGGGACTGGAGGGTGGAGCGGATCATGCCGGTGGTGTACTCGGCGGAGACGACCATGACGCCCAGGACGGCGACGATGAGCTGGGAGATGAAGACGGGCTGGTCGATGATGATCTGGAGGGGTTCGGCGGCCAGGGCGGCCTGGTCCTCCAGTGAGAACGACGGCCACTGGCGCATGAGGAGCCAGGCGATGAGCGACATCAGGCCGACGGAGATGGCGGCCATCGCCACCAGGGACCAGGTGGTGGAGCGGACGGTGCGCAGCTTCGTCCACTCGGAGCGCAGCAGGCCGTCGAAGCCGGCGCGGCGGGCCGTCAAAGTCGTCATCGGGTCCCCCGGTATTCGACGCTGTCCTTGGTGAGCTCCATGAACGCCTGCTCCAGCGACGCCTGCAGGGGCGCCAGCTCGTGCAGCCGCAGGCCGTGCGCGAAGGCCAGGTCGCCGATGTCGCGCATCGGCAGCTCCGTGACGAGCAGCGAACCGTCGGGCTCGGCGACGGCGGTGGCGCCGGCCGCTCGTACCAACGCCGCCAACGCCGACACGTCGGGCGTGCGCACGCGGGTGGCCAGGACCGAGTTCTGCTCGATGAACTCCTGGACCGTGCAGTCGGCGATCAGCCGGCCGCGGCCGATGACGAGCAGGTGGTCGGCGGTCAGCGACATCTCGCTCATCAGGTGCGACGAGACGAAGACGGTGCGGCCCTCGGCGGCGAGGGACTTCATGAGGTTGCGGATCCAGAGGATGCCCTCGGGGTCCAGGCCGTTCACGGGCTCGTCGAACATGAGGATGCGCGGGTCGCCGAGCAGGGCCGTGGCGATGCCGAGCCGCTGGCCCATGCCGAGCGAGAAGCCCTTCGACCGCTTCCGTGCGACGGCGGTGAGCCCGACGATCTCCAGGACCTCGTCGACGCGGCGGCGCGGGATGTTGTTGGTCTGCGCGAGGCAGAGGAGGTGGTGGTACGCGCTGCGCCCACCGTGGATCGCCTTGGCGTCCAGCAGCGCGCCGACCTCGAGCATCGGGTTGTCGAGGCGGCCGAACGGGCGGCCGTCGATGGTGACCCGGCCGCTGGTGGGGGCGTCGAGCCCGAGGATCATCCGCATGGTGGTGGACTTGCCGGCGCCGTTCGGGCCGAGGAACCCGGTGACCTGGCCCGGCCGCACGGTGAACGACAGCTGGTCGACGGCGACGCGGTCGCCGTAGCGTTTGGTGAGGCCGACAGCCTCGATCATGGTGTGCCTCCCGTTGTAGCTGCAGCGGAAGGTATTCGAGTGTTGCTGTGGCGAGGGTGAGAGGACCTGAGACGGGCCTCAGCCGATCACGTTCACCGCGCGGGCCACGACGAGCAGGACGGTGGCGAGCGAGACGGCGGACTCGACGAGCATGCCGGCCTTGGCCCAGGTGGACATCGGCAGGGTGTCGGTCGGGCTGAACGCGGTGGCGTTGGTGAACGACAGGTAGAAGTAGTCGAAGAACCCCGGCTCCCAGTCGCGGGGCACGAGGTCGCCGGCGGTCATCTGGGCGAAGAGGAAGTCGGGGTGCGGGTTGCTCCCGTCGGCGCGCGCCGCCGGGCCTCCGCGGTCGCCTTCCCAGAACCAGAGGGCGAACACGATGACGTTCGTCAGCCAGATCGCGGCGGCCCACAGCAGCAGATGTGACGGCGCGATGTGCCCCTGCCCGAACAGCGCCCGCACGAGCAGCGCCGCCGACCACGCGGTCGCGACGCCGAGCAGCGCGGCCAGGCAGATGCTCAGCGGCCGCAGGATGCGGGTCTCCCGGTTGATCCGCAGCGGGTTGACCACGACGACGCTGATCAGCAGGGCCGCCTCCAGGCCCGGCAGCAGCCAGCGCGGGCGGGGCGCCAGGTCGGCCGGCAGCAGCAGGTGCACGGCCACCGCGACGGCGATCGCGAGCGCGGCGGGCCACCGCTGCTCGGCCTCGGTGCGCCGCAGCCAACCCGGTCTCGCATCGCTGCTCACGCGGCTAACGTACCGTGCGACGTGTGGCGAATCACGACCTGCACGCGCACGTGACCTGTGTGGCCGCCCCCGCGACGTGGTTGTCGGGGCCGTCCGGTCAGCTCACCGGCGGCGCCGACGGGCTCTACGTCGAGGACCGCCGGGTGCTCGCCCGGCTGGAGATCACGGTCGACGGCGTGGCCGTGGCGGCGCGGGACGTGCGTCGCACCGGTGCTGCTTCAGCGGTTTTCGCGGATGTACGGGGAAACCTCGCCATCGCACGTAACCGGCTGGCCGAGCCGCTGGGTGGCACCGAGACCATCTCGTTGGCCAACAAGGCCGGCGAGCCGCGGGTGGTCACGCTGGCGGTGGCGGCCGCGACGGACTTCGCCACCACCGGCGCGGTCCGCGACGGCTCCACAGTGGACATGGTGCCGCTGCTCGCCGGGGCGCGGTCCGGGGACGGCATGTCGGTCCGCCTCGACGCCACGCCGGCGCCCGATGAGGCCGGCGACGCGTTGCGGTGGACCGTCACGCTGGCGCCCGGGGAGCAGTGGACGGTCGAGCTGCGTTTCACCCGCACCGACGTCCCGCCGATCCCGCGGGCCAAGCGGTTCAGCACGCTGCGGGTCGCGGCCGGCGACGCCCGGCTCGACGCGCTGGTGCGCACCGGCGTCCAGGACCTCGACGCGCTGCGCCGCGGCGATCTGTACTACAGCGCCGGCAGCCCGTGGTACCTGACGCTGTTCGGCCGGGACGCGCTCTGGTCGGCGCGGCTCGCCCTGCCACTGGGGACCGACGTCGCCGCCGGCACACTACGAACGCTCGCCGCCCACCAAGGCACCGCGACCTCGGCGCAACAAGGCACTTCGGCTCACCAAGGCGCTTCGGCCGAGCAGGACTCCCCGAAACAGCAAGACACCTCGACCCGCCACGACATCTCGTACACCGGCGAAACCGAAGAAGAGCCCGGCCGGATCCCGCACGAGATCCGCCGCGAGGACGCCGCGCACCGACTGCCGCCGGTCTATTACGGCACCGTCGACGCGACCGCGCTCTTCGTCTGCACCCTCGCCGACGCGTACCGCTGGGGCATGCGCCCCGACGCCGTGGAGGCCCTGCTGCCCGCCGTCGAGGCCGCCCTCGCGTGGCTCGCCGGGCACGGCGGCCTCGTCACCTATCGCACCACCGGCGCCGGCCTCACCCACCAGGGCTGGAAGGACTCCGCCGACGGCATCCAGTTCGCCGACGGGCGCGTCGCGAGCGGGACCCTGGCGCTGTGCGAGGTCCAGGCGTACGCGTACCAAGCCTTCCGCGAAGGCGCCGGCCTGCTCGACGCGTTCGGCCGCCCGGGCGCCGAGCGGTGGCGTTCGGCGGCGGCCGACCTCGCGGACCGGTTCCGGGCCGCGTTCTGGTGCCCGGGCGGCTTTCCGGCGCTCGCCGTCACCGGCACCGGCGAGCAGGTCGACGCGGTGGCGTCGAACATGGGCCACCTGCTCGGCACCGGCCTGCTGTCACCCGCCGAGAGCGCCGCGGTCGCCGGCTGGCTGACCCGCCTGCGCTCCCCGTTCGGGCTGCGGACCCTCGCCCGGTCGTCGGCCGGCTACGACCCCGGCTCCTACCACGCCGGCTCGGTCTGGCCGCACGACACCGCGATCGCGCTGCTCGGCCTGGCCCGCGACGGCCACCGCAAGGAGGCGGCGGCGCTGGTGGGCGCCCTCCTCGACGCCGCCGGACGCTTCGATTTCCGGCTGCCCGAGTTGTACGGCGGCGACGACGACGCGACGCCGTACCCGGCGGCGTGCCGCCCGCAGGCCTGGGCCGCCGCCGCGGGGCCCGCGCTGCTCGTCGCGCTGCTGGGCCTGGACGTCGACATCCCCGCCGGCCGCGTCACGTTCGACCCGCTCACCCCGTCGCCGGTCGGCGCGTTCCGCGTCCGCGGCCTGAAGGTCGCCGACGGCCTGCTGGACGTCTCCGTCTCCGCCGACGGCGCCGTCACGGTCCACAATGGACCCGTCGGCGTCGCGTTCCTGCTCGCCGACGGCACCCCCGCGAAGATCGGGTCTACTTCGGCGGGGTGAGGCGCAGGATCGCACCGGCGAAGTCGTCGCTGACGAGGATGGAGCCGTCGGCGTCGAGGGCGGCGTCCACGGGGCGGAGCCAGGGCTTGCCGGCCTTCGTGTCGACGAGGCCGCTGAGGAGGTCGACCGGGTCGCCGGGGCCGCCGGTGGTCCACGGGACGAAGACGACCTTGTAGCCGACGGGCTTCGTGCTGTTCCACGAGCCGTGCAGCGGCACGACGGCGCCCTCGAGGGCCGGCACGAAGGTCAGGCCCAGCGGCGCGGTGTGCGCGGGCAGGCCGAGGTCGATCGGGTCGGCCTTGGTGCAGTCGGCCCTCTGGCCGTCGCGGTTGAGCTCGTAGTCGCGGTGGAACGGCAGGTTGTGGGTGCCGTTGTCGCTGTTGGGGTTGCAGAACGGCCAGCCGTAGAAGCCGCCGTCGCGGACCTTGATGAGCTCCTCGACCGGGTACTGGTCGACGAACTGGCTCATCCGCTTGCCCTTGTCGGACTTGCCGTCGCCGTCGACGTCGCGGTCGTCGGGGACGAGCGTGTTGTCGCGGTTGTTGACCACGGCCCACAGCTCGTCGGTGCCGGGCCGGAACGCCAGCCCTTCGGCGTTGCGGATGCCGCGCGCCAGCAGGTGCCTGCCCGCGTTCTTCCCCGCGGCGTCGAACGTGTAGATCGCGGCGCGCTGCGGGTCGCTGACGGTGTCCTCGACGCACGCGTTGCAGGTGGAGGCGATCGACACGTACAGCTTGCCGTCCTTCACCGCGATGTTCTTCAGCACGTGCGCGTAGTTGCCGCGCAGCTCCGGCGTGCTGGTGTCGGGAAGCCCGTCGACGACCACCTGGCCGTCGTGCGCCTTGAGGTCCCCGCTCTGGTACGGGTAGCGCACGACCTTGTCCGCCTCGGCCACGAACAGCCACGTCGCTCCGCCGACCTCGGCGAACACCATGTCGTGCGGCCGGTTGAGCCCGGACGCGAACTCGGTGACCTTCCCGGCCCGCACCACGCGGACCTTGCCCTGCGCGGGCTGGGACACCAGCAGGTCACCGCTCGGCGTGACCGCCAGGAACCTGGCCTTCTCGACCCGCGCGTAGACCGACGCGCCCCACCCCGCCGGCATCGTCACGTTGCGCGCCACGTCGAACGGCGCCCCGTTCACCCCCGCGCCCACGGCGACCTTGACGCTCGTCGGCTTCCCGAGCGCCAGCGCCGGCGCCCCCGCCGAGGCGCCTCCCGCCGTGGACGAGCTCGGCGCCGCCGGCTCGCCCCGCTCCTCCGGCTCGCCACCACACCCCGCGAGCAACAATGTGCAGGCCGTGGTCGCCGCGAGCAGTGCACCGAGCTTGCGCATGCGTGTGACGGTACAACCTAAGCTTGTCGCGTGCTCTCAGACGACGCCCGCAGGGCCGCCCACGAGGCACGGGTCGACCGGTGGATCGTGCCGCACCTGGAGCGCCGCCGCCGCGGCGAGAAGCACCCGGTGCTCGACTTCCTGTTCACGTACTACTCGTTCCGGCCCGCGCAGCTGCGCCAGTGGCGTCCGGGCGGCGCCCCGCACCGCCGGCCGGAGACCGTCGCCTGGGTCCGGGACCTGCTCGTGGCGACCGCGGCCAGACCCCCGCACCTGGGCTGCTTCGGCCTGCACGAGTGGGCGATGGTCTACCGCCAGACGCAGGACGAGCTCCGCCACAACGCGTGGCCGCTGCGCCTCGGCCCCACCGGCACCGACGCCGTCGTCGAGGCGAGCCGCATCCGCTGCAGCCACTTCGACGCCTTCCGCTTCTACACCGCCCCCGCCCGGTCGCTGAACCTGCTGCAACCGACCCGCGAAACCCAGCTCGCCAACGAGCAGCCAGGCTGCCTGCACGCCAACATGGACCTGTACAAGTGGTCCTACAAGCTCAGCCCGCTGACCCCCGGCGAACTGATCGCCGACTGCTTCGAGCTGGCCGCCGACATCCGCACTCTCGACATGCAGGCCAGCCCGTACGACCTGGCCACCCTCGGCTACCCCCCGGTCCCGATCGAAACCCCCGAAGGCCGCGCCGAGTACACCCGCCGCCAACGCGACCTGTCCGACCGCGCCACCCCCCTGCGCGCCGCCCTCATCACCCACTGCGACACCGCCCTGCCCCAAGCCGTGGAACAGTAGGCCGCGCCGAGGATGCGGCCGCGGCCCTCGTCTAGCCGGCGGTCACGACCGACCTGCGCACAACCCGATCGCGGTGTTGGACTGGCCCAGGTCGTGCAGGCCGTCCTCAGCGGCGCGGCAGGACCCAAGCGCCGCCAGTTGCCCGACGACCGATTTGCTGTGAAAGGACTCGACGTGCCCGCAGAGTTCGAGGCGAAGGTGCTCGACATCGACCCGGCCGCGATGGCGGACCTGATTCTTTCCAAGAACGGCAGTGAGGTCAGCACCCCGACGCTCCAGCGCCGCTACGTGTACGACATCGTCGCGGGCGACGAGAGCAAGTGGATCCGGCTGCGCGACAACGGCACGAAGACCACGCTCGCCGTCAAGGAGATCTCCCACGACGGTATCGACGGCACCTACGAGGTCGAGGTCACCGTGGACGACCTGGACGCGACGAACGAGCTCCTGGGCTTCCTCGGTTTCCACCCGAAGTCCTACCAGGAGAACCGCAGAACCAGCTTCACCCTCGACGGCGCTCAACTGGAGATCGACGAGTGGCCGATGATCCCGCCGTACCTGGAGATCGAGGCCTCCTCGCCGGAGGAGGTGCGCCGCGTCGCCGCCCTTCTCGGGTACGAGGAGTCGCAGCTCACGAGCGAGAACACCACGAAGGTCTACAAGCGGTACGGTATCGAGCTTGGCGAACATGAGGTCGTGAGCTTCTCGTGACCTCGGAGCCTCCCTCTGGGCAGTCCGCTTGATCGGTCCCCCGGCCGCCGGCTCCGGGCAGCGGCCCGCGCGGCATGGCGTGCGGTGTCGGGCTGGCGGCGTGACCGTTCGGCCTGAAACCGCTCAGCGGCGCGATGACCCAAGCAGAGCCGGCCAGGCGACGCGGTGACCCATGCCGATCGCCCGGGGGTCAGTCTTCCGGGAGCGGCGACACAGCCCACCTGGACTGAGCGGACGATCCCATGATGCTCTGCGCGGCTATGCGCTGTGCTGATCTGCGCTGTGCCGGCCCACGCCGCGATGCTCTGTGCCGTGATGGTTCGTGTGGCGAGCGCCGACGCCGTGGTGGTCAGATGCTGCCCCACGGAGCATGACACCCCCGTGCGGTGCTGATGCGGCGGTGCGATCAACCAGTATCAGGCGTTCTGCGCGGCCTCAAGATCGCCTTGCTTCGCAGCGACAACTCCGCGACTGATGTGCGCTTCTGCCCCCGCATTGGCCTGCGAACAATGCCGTCGGGAGTGGTGCCCGATCGGATGACCTCTTCTGCGGGCGACAGCACCTCGCGGTGCTGCTCGAGGGACAGCCTGCCGTCGTGTAGCGCGATCAGCCGGTTGAGCCACCGCTGGCCCTCCTCGACCAGGACTGCCGGCTCCATGTGCGAGTAGTCGTTGTTCAGCTGTTCCACGGCGACGTGAAGGCCTTCGAGCACCGCAGGTGAGACGTCGGGGGCACGCAGCCTGGATCTGGCGACCCAGATCGCCGACGCCGCTCGCGAGGCCTGGGGGTGGGGTCAGGTGAGCCAGGTGTAGACGTTCCAGGTGATGCCGGCGGTGGCGGCCAGGGTCAGGGCGGCCAGGTAGGTCAGGACCAGGCGGGTGTCGCGCAGGACGCACTTGGAGCGGGTCAGGCCCTGGCGGCGGGCGCGGAGGTAGCCGAAGAAGCCGAGCAGGGCGAAGCCGAGCAGGGCGACCGGGCCCAGGAGCCACGCGAGGGCGGCGATCGTCGCGTACACGCAGAGGCGCAGCGGGTCGTAGGGCTGCGCGGGCGGGGTCGTCACAGCGCCCTGGGCAGGCGTTGGGCGGAGAGGGCCGGCCAGGCCTGGACGGCGCAGAACGGGGCGCACTGGTGTGCCGGGGAGCCGTCAGCGGCGGTGGCGACGGTGGCGACGTGCACGCAGCACTGCAGGAGGCGCTCCTCGATCATCGTGTGCATGTCCATGAAGGGCTTGACCGTGATGCGTTTGACGCGTTCGCCGAGCATCTTGCGCAGGCGGTTGCGGCCGCCGGGCAGGGACGAGGAGACCAGCGTGGTGAGGGTCGAGATGCCGAGGTCGCAGTTCTCGCAGATGTCGCGCCAGAGCGAGCCGACGTCGGGGTGGGACAGCGACGACTGCTCGGACAGCAGGCCCAGCAGCGAGTCCTTGACGGCGGTCCGCAGCGCCAACGGGAGCTGGACGTCGGCGATGCGGTTGGCGACGAGGTCCGGGGAGAGGTCCAGGAACGTCAGGAGGCGGTCGTGGCCGATGAGCTTGGTCATCGACTGCCACTCCCCCGCGTCGTCGCGCAGCAGGTACCCCACGGAGCAGCAGTGCGGGTGCGAGCAGGGCAGGGCGGTCAGGTCGCGCCAGGTGACCTGGTCGCCGGTCTGCGGGCCGAGGCGGGCCAGGACGCCGGTGTGGGTGAGACGGTCGAGGGGGTCGATCGCACCCGAACGACCGGAGCCGAACTGCGGCTGCAGGGAGACGCCGCCGACGTACGGGGTGTCGAGCGCGCGCTTCACGACGGCGCCGATCTCGTCGTCGTTGACGCCGAGGGCGCACGTCATGGTGAGGGTGGTGAAGATGCCGCGGGAGGAGAGCCGGTCGACCGCCTGGTCCTTGAGGCGGCGCAGGTCGGCGCCGCGGTGGTGGCGGGCGGCGCGCTCGGAGACGCCGTCGTACTGGAGATAGACCTCGACCCGCTCGCGGTGCTCGGTGAGCAGGTCCAGCAGCGCGTCGTCGCGGGCGATCTTCACGCCGTTGGAGTTGATGAGGATCCGCACGACGTTGCGGGCGGAGACCTCCCGCAGCAGCTCGGCCAGCTGCGGGTACAGCGTGGGCTCGCCGCCGGACAGCATGAGCACGTCGATGCGCCCGTTCTCCCGGGACAGCTTCGTGTCGACGCTGGCCAGCACCTCGGCGAGCGGCACGACGCCCTCGATCGCCGGGGAGGAGTCGGTGAAGCAGGTGGGGCAGCGCAGGTTGCAGCTGTCGGTGAGGTCGGCGAGCAGGATGCAGGTGTGCTGGGTCTGCATCTCCGGCAGGCCGGCGAGGTACGCCGACGGCACGGGCGCGAAGTTCCCGGCGAGGTCCGGCACGTGCGACTTCGTCGGGGCGGTCCACTGCTCCAGGTACCGCAGGATCTCCGGCGACTCGTCGTACAGCGTGCGGACGAGACCGTGCGAGGGGCAGCCACGCTCAAGCCAGATCCGGCCGTCGCGCTCGGCGAGCCAGCCCGACAGCCGCTGCACCGTCTCCAGTGGACGGTCGGGGTGCTCGTCGTGGCACTGTGGGCAGAAGGCGTTGACGTACCGGTGGATCCGGTCCCCACGAAGCTGCATTCCGGTGCTCATGCCGTCACCTCCGCTGCGCTCCGGCGCCGGCCTGAGCTCCAACCTGCAACACCGATTCGCAGCCCTCCGCTGCGCTCCGGCCCGCTCATGCGGTCCCCGTGTTCGCGTTGACGATGGCGATGCAGACGCCGATCCCCGCGATGGGGAAGACGATGACGCTGACCGCCCAGCCGATGAGGATGCCGATGCCGAGGCCCCGGTCCCGGCGCACGATCCAGACGATGCCGACCACCAGGCACGCGACGAACAGCACCACCTGCAGCAGCATCTCCAGGTAGACGCCGAGCAGCGCGTTCTCGCTCTTGTCCGAAGCGCCGAAGGCGATCGTCACGACCACGCCGATGATGATGACGAGGACCTGCGCGGCGGCGGCGATGCCGAGCCCCGCGGCGACCTTCCTGCCGCGGATCGGGCGGTCCCCGTCCGGCGGCGGCGTCGGCACCGTCCAGTTCGGATTCATGCGGCCACCGTTTCCTTCTGTCGCACCAGATCTTTGACGAGGCCCGCCACGATGAGCGGCAGGCAGGCCAGGAGGAACAGCTGCGGCCGGGTCAGGCCGGCCCACACCACCTCGTTGCCCCGCACGAACTCCACCATGAAACGGAACGCGGCGTAAGCGGCCAGATAGATTTTGAACAGCGCGCCCGGCGCGGTCACCTTCCGGCGCAGCGCGAGCAGCGCGCCGAACGCGACGGCGTGGAAGAGGATCTCGTACGCGAAGGACGGGTGCAGCGGCACGCCGGCGGGCGTGTGCATCGCCTCGGCCTGCGCCGCGTCGAGCGTGATGCCCCACGGCAGGCCGGTCGGGGTGCCGGGCGGCTCGGCGAGCAGGCAGCCGACGCGGCCGACCGCCATCCCGGCCGCGACGGCGGGGGCGAAGAGGTCGCCGGTCCGCCACGGGTAGCCGGACACCTTCTTGGCCACGATCGCGCCGACGTACGCGCCGACGAGGCCGGACAGGATGCTGCGGTTGCCGTACGCCCACTGCTCCAGCAGCGACGCGTTGTCGCGCGGGTCGAGGTGCTGCGCCCACGTGCCGAGCCGGGCGAAGAGGGCACCGCCGACGAGGGCGCCGGCCAGCACGTACCAGAGCCGGTCGTCCTGCGCCCGGCGGCGGCGGATCTCCCACAGGAAGACCAGCGCCGCGACCGCGATGCCGGCCGCCACGCACACGTCGTGGGTCAGGATCGCGACCGGACCGAGCCGCACGATGACCGGATGCACCTGCGCAGCGTAGTAGCCCGCCGGCGGGTTCTGTGAAGATTCTCAGCAGGGACCGGGCCGGCTGGCGCGCCTCGCCTACCCTGGCGGAATGGTCAGCACCGAGGAGTTCGCGCCCGCCGCCGAGATCTCCCGGCGGCGGCGGCCGTGGCTGACCGTGCTGCTGTGGCTGCTCATCGCGCCCTTCGCGGCGTGGGCGGCGGCCCGGGTGTTCGGCCTGGAGAGTGGCTTCCCGACGGTCCAGCTGATCGCGTTCACCCCTTATGTCGCGGTTGTTTCGCTGGTACCGCTGGCGATGGCCCTGCTGACGAAGCGGATCTGGCCGGCGGTCGCGGCGGCGGTGGTGACCGTCGCGTTCGCGGCGTGTGTGCTGCCCCGCTGGATCTCCGACGGCGACGCGGGCGCGACCGAGGGTCCGACGCTGCGGGTCATGAGCGTCAACATGCTCATCGGCCGCGCCGACCCCGACCGCATCGTCGGCCTCGTGCGCGCGGGCTCCGTCGACCTGCTCGCCGTGCAGGAGTACACCGACGAGGCGCGCACCGCGCTGCGCCGGGCCGGCCTGGAGCAGCTGCTGCCCAACGCGGTGTCCTACCCGCGCCCCGGCGTGAGCGGCTCGGCCGTCTACAGCCGCTTCCCGCTCACCGACAAGGGATACCGGCGGTTCACGTCCGACTTCGGTCAGGCGCAGGCGGGTGTACGGGTCCCGGGCGCCCTCGAGCTGCACGTCGAGTCGGTGCACCCGTGCGCCCCGTCGGACGGCTCCCGGGACTCCTGCTGGGTGTCGGATCTGGCCGCGCAGCCCGCCGCGACCCCGGCCGGACCGGTCAACCTGCTCATCGGCGACTTCAACGCGACGCTCGACCACGAGGCGTTCCGCGACGTGCTCGAGAAGGGCTACCACGACGCCGCGGACGTCGTCGGCGCCGGGCTCGACACGTCGTGGCCCTACGACGATCGGTGGTTCATCCCCGGCGTGACGCTCGACCACGTGCTGACCGATGAGCGCGTCGGGGTGCGGAAGGTCGTGATCCACAAGATCGCGGGGACCGACCACAAGGCCGTCTTCGCCGAGCTGGTGCTCCCAAAGGCCGACGCCTGACCTGTCCGATCATGCCGAATGGCGCCCGAAAGATCACTCGCGCGTACCTCCGGCTATACGCGGTTCGTTGGCCGGGAGTACCTTCACGTACGGATCGGGCGGAACGCCCCGACAGAACCACGTTGGAGCAGATGGGTGACACGAACCTTCCGCGGCATCGCGCTCGCCGTCATCGCGCCGGTTGTGCTGACGAGCGTCCTTGCGGGCTGCTCGGACAAGAAGGATGACTCGGGCGAGTCACCGTCCGCCGACCGTCCGACGGTTGAGGTGACCGCCCAGCCGCAGGACCCACAGACCGCGCAGGTCACGGCGGAGCAGGTGTTCGAAAACCTGTCATCCGGCGACTGGGCCGGAGCCTGGGAGCTCTGGACCGACACCGCGCAGTCGGCCATCAACAAGGAAGCCTACGTCGACCTGGTCTCGACCTGCACCGGGCTGCAGGGCGACTACCTGGTCACCGGCGTGACACCGGTCGACGACTCCACGGCCACGGTCAAGTGGACGCGGACGCCGGCGAGCGGGGCCGCGGCGAGCGGCACCAACACCATCAAGTATCAGAACGGCCAGTGGAAGTTCGAGCCGGACGCAGCATCACTGACCGCCTTCCGGCAGAACAAGTGCCCGTGACGGGTGGGGCCGGCTGACGGCCCCACCCTTCGGGTCCGCTACACCCGCACCTGGCGGGACAGGCCGTAGCTCAGCGCGTCGACCAGCGCGGTCCAGCTCGCCTCCACGACGTTCTCGTGGACGCCGACGGTCGTCCAGTCCTCCCCCGTCGAGCGCGTCTCGACCAGCACCCGCGTGACGGCACCCGTGCCGTGGCTGCCCTCGAGGATGCGGACCTTGTAGTCGGCCAGCTCGAAGCGCGACAGCTCGGGGTAGTGCCGGGTCAGCGCCACCCGCAGCGCCTCGTCGAGGGCGTTGACCGGGCCGTTGCCCTCCGCCGTCGCGATGATCCGCTCACCCCGGACGCGGACCTTCACCGTCGCCTCCGACACCACGGCGCCGTCCTCGCGGTGCTCGACGATGACGCGGTACGACTCCAGCGCGAACGGCTTCGGCACCGCACCGTCGGCGAGCTCGGCGCGGGCCAGCAGCTCGAACGACGCGTCGGCGGCCTCGAACGACCAGCCCCGCGCCTCCAGGTCCTTCACGCGGGTGGTGACCCGCGACAGCGCCTCCGGATGACCGGACAGGTCGACGCCGAGCTCGCGTGCCTTGAGCTCGATGCTGGCCCGTCCGGCCATCTCGGTGACAAGGATCCGCATGTCATTGCCCACGACGACCGGGTCGATGTGGTTGTAGAGCACGGGATCCACTTTGATCGCGCTCGCGTGCAGGCCCGCCTTGTGAGCGAACGCTGACGACCCGACATAAGCCTGGTGGGTGTCGGGTGCGATGTTTGCGATCTCTGCGATGGCGTGCGAGACGCGCACCATCTGCTCGACGCACCCGTCCGGTAGGACCGGCATGCCGAGCTTCAGCTGAAGGTTGCCGACGACGGCGAAGAGGTCGGCGTTGCCGGGCCGCTCGCCGTAGCCGTTCGCGGTGCACTGGAAGTGCGGGACGCCCGCCTCGACGGCGGCGACCGTGTTGGCGACCGCGCACGAGGTGTCGTTCTGGCAGTGGATGCCGAGCCGTTCGACCGCCTCGGCCTCGGAGATCCCGAGCGCGACCGAGAGCCTGCCCTTGACCTCGCCGATCGCCCGGGTGATCAGCGACGGCAGCATCCCGCCGTTCGTGTCGCACATGACCGCCTTCTCGGCGCCGGCGGCGAGCGCGGTCGCGGCGACCTTCGCGGTGTACTCCGGGTCGAAGGCGTACCCGTCGAAGAAGTGCTCCAGGTCCAGGAACACCCGCCGCCCCTCGGCCACCAGGTACGCGACGGTGTCGTGGACCATCGCCAGGTTCTCTTCCGCCGTGGTGCGCAGGGCCCGCTCCACGTGCCGCAGGTCGGACTTGGCGACCAGGGTCACGGCCGGCGTCTCCGCGTCGAGCAGCGCCCGCACCTGCTGGTCGTCCTGCACCCGGACGCCGGCCTTGCGGGTGGCCCCGAACGCGACGAACACCGCGTGCTTGAGGTCCAGCTCGGTCCTGGCTCTCCGGAAGAACTCCGTGTCCTTCGGCATCGCGCCCGGCCAGCCGCCCTCGATGAACCCGACGCCGAACTCGTCGAGCAGCCGGGCGACCGCCAGCTTGTCGACGACTGAGTAGCTGATCGCCTCGCGCTGGGCCCCGTCGCGCAGCGTGGTGTCGTACACCTGCATGGTCTTCTCCTGGCTTTGGGCTTTGGGATTTGGCTTCTGGGCGGCCCTGGCGGCCCTGGCGGCTTCCGGCGGGTGGACCAACAAAAAGACCCCTCGCGAATGCGAGAGGTCTGCGCGGCCAGCGAGGGGATGCTGGTCGCGCTAAGGGCCAATAATGAGCCGAGTCACGTTGGGTAGCTTGCCACGACCGCGCGATCCGTGGCATGTGATTCCGAATTCTGAGAACCCAGGTGATCTGCTTCACGATTCACCCTGTTCGTCATGTCCCCGTAACGAGCGTCGGTCAAGGTTGGAACCAGTCAAGCGAACGCACCAAGGAGGTTCCCGTGCTCACCGTTGGTGAGGCCCGTCCGGGTAGGCCGTCGGTCTGATGTCGATCGAGGCACTGAAGGCCGCGCTGCCGTCGTATGCGAAGGACGTCGAGTTGAACCTCGACGCCGCCCTCGCCGGCACCCTGCTCACCGAGCAGCAGCTGTGGGGCACCGCGCTCTCCTGCGCGATGACCACACGGAGCGCCTTCGTGTTCCGCTCGATCCTTGCCGAGGCCGGGAATCATCTGAAGCCCGAGGCTGTTGAAGCAGCCAAGGCGGTTGCCGCGCGCATGGCAATCCACAACGTATATTTCCGCGCCAAGCACCTCATCGGTGACGAGGCGTACCAGCACCTGCCGGCGCGGCTGCGCCGCCAGGTGACCACCTGGCCCGGCGTCGGCACGGTCGACACCGAGCTGTGGTCCATAGCAGTATCCGCGATCACCGGGTGCGGGGTGTGCCTGGAATCGCACGAAAGATCACTTCGTGGTGCAGGGGTGTCCCGCGAAGTGGTCGACGAGGGTCTACGCGTCGCCGCGGTAGTTCACGCGTTGGCCGTGACCCTCGATGCAGAGGCAGCTTCCGTTTAGGGGCTTTCCTCTTGTACGGGTGTCGGAGTGGCGGCTCCGGCACCCGTACTCTGCATTCCGCCCAGGTTCGCCCCAGGCAACCAGCCCCACAACACCCGCAAATCCGACGCCGCAGCCAGCCCGACGTGCACCGGTCCTGAAACCAACGACGGCGGGCACGTCGGCGACGGCCGGTGCGATGTGGACGGGTCGTAAGCCCACGGCGGAGGGGTGCGGCGTCGACGGCCGGTGTGATGTGGACGGGTCGTAAGGCCACGGCGGAGGGGTGCGGCGTCGGCGGTCGGTGTGATGTGGGCGGGGTGTGAAAGCCAACGACGGTGTGGAAGCACCGAACGACGCCCCGACGATGCAGGACCAGGCGAGAACGGCGGCCGGGAAGCACCACCGCGACCACGGCACAGACGGCAACCACGAGAGCCGACCGCCACCATGATCGAAGGACACCCCTGGCCGCCCGGACGGCCACCACGCGACTTCGATCACGCCACCCACGGCACGAACGGAAACCGCGACGGCGGAGGCCAAGCCCGCGATCAGCGTGCGTTGCACCGGTTGTGAACCACGGCGGCGAGCGCGACGGATCGGCGAACCCGCATGCGGACAGCAACCACCGCCTCCCCCAGCGTAAGAGCGCCTCCGATGCGCATCGAACCTATCGCCGAGGTATGACACTTTTCGGGTTGTTGTGGACTGCCGGTTCGGGTGGGGTTTTGGTCGGGCCGTGGGGTGTTTGTCCTGGTCGGACCCAGTAGCACACGGGGACGGTGTCGCCCGGTCGTGCAAGTTGCGCACAGCGTGTCTGCGCCGGGGCGGGATCGGCGGTTACCGTTTCGGCAGCAGTCGCCGGAACGCGGGCCGGCGGCGGTGGGACATGGAGCCTGGGGGCGACGGAAATGATCGACGAGGGTGTTCCGCCGGGGTCCGGTGGCGAGGCGGGGGGTGAGCCGCCGCTCGAGCCTCCGTTCGGCTGCGCTGATCCGATGCTGTGGCGCGTCGCGCGGGCGCTGCACGACGCGCACAAGCCGCGGACCGACAACTTCTGCGAATGCAAGGCGTTCTGGCCGTGCCCGGACGCGCAGCTCGCCGAGGAGGCGTTGCTGCTGGCGTACGAGCGGCCGACCCCACGCGGCGTCCGCCCCAGCTACGGGCGGACTTCCAACCTGGGCCGCTGGTCAGCGTGACAAAACCGCGCGAAACCAGCGAGCCGGCACCCGCCTGACAGAAGCCCGACAGTACGAACGCCCGTAACACGCGGGTGCTACAGGACGCGGCGCACCCAGCCGTGCGGGTCCGCAGCGGTGCCGCGCTGGATGCCGACCAGGCGCTCCCGCAGGTCCATCGTGACCTTGCCCGCGGCGCCGTCGGCGATCGTGAACTCGCCGTCGCGGTCACGCACAACGCCGATCGGGGTGATGACGGCGGCGGTCCCGCAGGCGAAGGCCTCCCGCAGGCGGCCGCTGCGCGCGTCGGCCTGCCACTGCTCGTACGAGTACGGCTCCTCGCGGACGGTCATGCCCTGGTCGGCGGCGAGCCGCAGCACGGACTCGCGGGTGATGCCGGGCAGGATCGTGCCGGTCAGCGGCGGCGTGAGCAGGCTGCCGTCGTCGAAGACGTAGAAGACGTTCATGCCGCCGAGCTCGTCGACGTAGTGCTGCTCGACGGCGTCGAGGAAGACGACCTGGTCGCAGCCGTGCTCGATGGCCTCCGCCTGGGCGACGAGGCTGGCGGCGTAGTTGCCGCCGCACTTGGCCGCGCCGGTGCCGCCCGGGGCGGCGCGCGTGTAGTCGCGGGAGACCCAGACGCTGACGGGCTTGACGCCGCCCTTGAAATAGCTGCCGACCGGGGAGGCGATGACCAGGAACAGGTACTCCGAGGAGGGCTTGACCCCGAGGAAGACCTCGCTCGCGTACTGGAACGGACGCAGGTAGAGGCTGCCCTCGGGGTCGGAGGGGACCCAGTCGCGGTCGACGCGGATCAGCTCGCTGAGCGCGTCCAGGAACAGCTGCTGCGGCACGGGCGCCATGGCCATGCGGGCCGCCGACTGCTGGAAACGGTCGGCGTTGGCGTCGGGGCGGAAGAGCGTGACGCCGCCGTCGGCCGCGCGGTAGGCCTTGAGCCCCTCGAAGATCTCCTGGGCGTAGTGCAGGACGGCGGTCGCCGGGTCCATGGGGATCGGCGCACGGGCCTCGACGCGGGCGTCATACCAACCCTTGCCCTCGGCATAGCGCACCGTGACCATGTGGTCGGTGAAGATCCGCCCGAAGCCGGGGTTGGTGAGCAGCGCGGACCGCTCCGCGGCGCTGACCGGCGCCGGGTTGGGACGGATCTCGAAGTCGAGCGTTTCCCCGCCGTTCATGGCGTGCCTCCAGTTGCGCGTCGTGTCTGCAACTTACCCCGAACGGTCGTTCAACTGCACGGAGGGTCAGGCGACCGCGGCGGCCAGCCGGTCACCGATCGCGTCCGTGGACAGCGCCGAGCCGGGCGTCCGGGCCGCGACCTCGGCGCCGACCGCGGACGTGACCTTGGCGGCCGCGTCGGGGTGGCCGAGGTGGTCCAGCAGCAGCGCCGTGGACAGCACGGCGGCGGACGGGTCCGCGATGCCCTTGCCGGCGATGTCCGGCGCGGAGCCGTGGACCGGCTCGAACATCGACGGGAAGGCGCGCTCGGGGTTGATCGAGCCGCTGGCCGCGAGGCCGATACCGCCGGTGACCGCGGCCGCGATGTCGGTGAGGATGTCACCGAAGAGGTTGTCGGTGACGACGACGTCGTAGCGCTGCGGGTTGCTCACCAGGAACATGGCGGCGGCGTCGACGTGCTGGTACTCGGTCTCGATGTCCGGGAACTCGGCCTTCACCGCGTTGAACGTGCGGGCCCACAGGCCACCGGCGTGGGTGAGCACGTTGGTCTTGTGCACCAGGGTCACCTTGCGCCGCTCACGCTTCGCGGCCCGGGCGAACGCGTCGCGGATGACCCGCTCGACGCCGTGGCGGGTGTTGAGGCTCTCCTCGGTGGCGACCTCGGCGGGCGTGCCCGGGTGCAGGTTGCCGCCGGCCCCGACGTACAGGCCCTCGGTGCCCTCGCGGACGACCACGAGGTCGATCTCGCCGGGCTTCACGCCGGCGAGCGGGCTGGTGGTGCCGGGCCACAGGCGCGACGGGCGCAGGTTCACGTACTGGTCGAAGTCGAACCGCAGCTTCAGCAGCAGGCCGCGCTCCAGCACGCCCGGCGGGACGGTCGGGTCACCGACGGCGCCGAGCAGGATGGCGTCGTGGCCGCGCAGCTCCTCCAGGACGCTGTCGGGCAGCACCTCGCCGGTGCGGTGGTAGCGGGCGGCGCCGAGGTCATAGTCGGTCGTCTCGACGTCCGGAAGGATGACCCGCAGGACCTTGAGCGCCTGCGCCACCACTTCGGTCCCGATGCCGTCCCCGGCCACGACCGCGATCTTCGCCACCACTGTGCCCCTTTCCTCGGACCTGCCCACGGTACGCGCTTGTCCTAGAGCGTGGACGCGCATCTCAAACAATGGACAGCGAATGAAATAAGACGGGGGCAGGGAGAGCCGCCACTCTCCCCGCCCCCTAGGAGGAACGTCTTACTCGCCCGACAGGTCGACCGTGCTCGCCGCCGTGGCGCCGATGGCCTGCTGGGCCTCGTTGAGCAGGTCCGCGTGCACGGACTGGTCGACGGTCAGCGTCATCAGCGCCTCGCCGCCGGCTTCGCGCCGGGCGACCTGCATCGCCGCGATGTTGACCCCCGCAGTCCCCAGTATCGACCCCACCAATCCGACGACGCCGGGGCGGTCGGCATATCGGAAGAACATCAGCACGCCCTCCGCGGCGAGCTCGAGGCTGAAGCCGTCGATCTCCGTCAGCTTCAGGGCCTCTCGCGGTCCCGCGACATACGTGCCGGACACGGAGGCTACCCTGCCGTCGGGCAGCACACCGCGCACGGTCACCAGGTTGGTCTGATCGGCGGACTCGGTGAACACCGCGAGGGCCACCTCGACCCCCCGATCGGCCGCCAGATGCGGTGCGTTCACATAGGTGACCTGCTCTGCGACGACGCTGCTGAACAGGCCTTTCGTCGCGGCGAGCTTCAGCACCGACACGTCGTGATGTGCCACCTCGCCGTGCACCTCGACGGTGACGGCCGAGGCGATCCCGCCGGCGACCGCGGTGAAGGCCCGGCCGAGCTTCTCCGCGAGCGGCAGCAGCGGCCGCACCTCCTCGGCGACGACGCCGCCGACCTGGACGTTGACCGCGTCAGGGACGAACTCGCCGTCCAGCGCCAGCTTGACGCTGCGGGCGACGGCCAGCCCGGCCTTGTCCTGCGCCTCGACCGTCGACGCGCCCAGGTGCGGGGTGGCGACCACGTTGTCGAACACGAACAGTGGCGAAGCGACGCATGGCTCCTTGGCGAAGACGTCGATGCCGGCGCCGGCGACCCGGCCGTCGGCGATCGCGTCGGCGAGGGCCTGCTCGTCGACGAGGCCGCCGCGGGCCGCGTTGATGATCCTCACACCCGGCTTGACGATGCCCAGCTCACGGGCGCCGATGAGGCCGACGGTCTCCGGGGTCTTCGGCAGGTGGATCGAGATGAAGTCGCTCTCGCGCAGCAGCTCGTCGAGGCCGAGCAGGCGCACGCCGAGGGCGGCCGCACGGGCCGGCTGGATGTAGGGGTCGTACGCGACGAGCCGGACCCCGAACGCCGCCATCCGCTGGGCGAACAGCACGCCGATGCGGCCGAGGCCGACGACGCCGACGACCTTGCCGGACAGCTCGACGCCGGTGTACTTGGACCGCTTCCACTCCCCCGCCTTCAGCGCGGCGGAGGCGGCGGCGGTGTTGCGGGCGACGGCGAGCAGCAGCGCGACGGCCTGCTCGGCGGCGGAGACGATGTTGGACGTCGGCGCGTTGACGACCATGACACCGCGGGCGGTGGCGGCGGGGACGTCGACGTTGTCGAGGCCGACGCCGGCACGGGCGACGACCTTGAGCCTTGGTGCGGCGGCGACGGCCTCGGCGTCGACCTGGGTGGCGCTGCGCACGATGATCGCGCTGGCGTCGGCGAGTGACTTGAGCAGCGCCGGGCGGTCGGTGCCGTCGATGTGACAGACCTCGTAGTCGTCGGCGAGCACCTCTAGGGCGGAAGGAGCGAGCTCCTCGGCGATCAGCACCACCGGGCGTTCAGGAGGGAGGGTCATACGGACCTCGACTCTCGGGCTTCGGCTGGCGTCGATGCGAGGCGCGCGGCACTGCACGCCACGCACTTGGAACGGCGACGGGGCCGGGCGGGGCGGCCTCTTCCGCCGATGGTAGGCCCGGGGCCGCGACCGCCCGTCCCCGCGCGGACGTGAGCGCGATCACAGCCGCCCGTTCGGGTGACCGGTGGTCAAGGACCCGACCTGCCGTTTCACAATCCCTGAGGCCGTTGCTGGGAGGCCGGAACGGCCCGCTTGACTCTCCCGTCACTGGAGACCTGACGCTGGTCGTACCGACGCAGCAAAGGAGACGAAGATGGAGAATCCCTACGCGGAAGAGGCCGAGCAGCGGTGGGGCCAGACCGAGGCCTACCGGCAGTCGGCGGAGCGGACCGCGAAGTACACGCCGCAGGACTGGGAACGCATCAAGGCCGAGGCGGCCGCGAACACGGCGGCGTTCACCAGGGCGTTCGTCGACGGCGAGCCGGCCCAGGGGGAGCTGGCGATGGATCTGGCCGAGGCGCACCGGCAGCACATCAGCCGCTGGTTCTACGACTGCGGCAGCGAGATCCACCGCGGCCTCGGCGACATGTACGTCGCGGACCCGCGCTTCACGGCGAACTACGACACGGACCACCCGGGGCTGGCGCAGTTCATCCGGGACGCGATCCACGCGAACGCGGCGCGCGCGTAACGAAGAAGGGGGGCCTGGGCCCCCCTTCCCAGATGTCAGGCCGTCTCGGTGATGGGCCGGTCGACCCAGCTCATCATCGAGCGCAGCTTCTGGCCGGTCTCCTCGATCGGGTGCGCCGCACCCTGCTCGCGGAGCTTGGTGAAGTTGGGGCGGCCGGCGTCGTCCTCGGCGATCCACTCGCGGGCGAACTCGCCCGACTGGATCTCGGCGAGGATCTTCTTCATCTCCTCCTTGGTCCGGGCGTCGACGACGCGCGGGCCGCGGGAGTAGTCGCCGTACTCGGCGGTGTCGGACACGCTGTACCGCATCCGGGCGATGCCGCCCTCGTACATGAGGTCCACGATCAGCTTCAGCTCGTGGAGGCACTCGAAGTAGGCGATCTCCGGGGCGTAGCCCGCCTCGGTGAGCACCTCGAAACCGGTCTGGACGAGCGCCGAGGCGCCGCCGCAGAGGACCGCCTGCTCGCCGAACAGGTCGGTCTCGGTCTCCTCCTTGAACGTGGTCTTGATGGCGCCGGCGCGCGTGCCGCCGATGCCGGCCGCGTACGCGAGGGCGAGGGCGAAGGCGTTGCCGGTCGCGTCCTGCTCGACCGCGACGAGGCACGGCACGCCCTTGCCGTCCACGAACTGGCGGCGGACCAGGTGGCCCGGGCCCTTCGGGGCGACCATCGCGACGTCGACGTCGGCGGGGGGCGTGATGAACCCGTACCGGATGTTGAGACCGTGACCGAAGAACAGCGCCTTGCCGGCCGTCAGGTGCGGCTCGACCGACTCGGTGTAGAGGGAGCGCTGCGCGGTGTCGGGCGCCAGGATCATGATGACGTCCGCCTCGGCGGAGGCCTCGGCCGGCGAGAGGACCCGCAGGCCCTGCTCCTCCGCCTTCGCCCGGCTCTTGGAACCCTCCGGAAGGCCGACGCGGACGTCGACACCGGAGTCACGCAGGGACAGCGCGTGGGCGTGGCCCTGGCTGCCGTAACCGAGGACCGCAACCTTGCGGCCCTGGATCAACGACAGGTCGGCGTCGTCGTCGTAGAACACCTCGGCGGACATTGTGTTTCCTTTCAACATTTGTCAGGACGCGGCGCGCAGCGCCGGGCCCGTGGTGATGGAGCGGGAGCCACGGCCGATGGCCACGACGCCGGACTGGACCATTTCCTTGATACCGAACGGCTCCAGGTCCCGGAGCAACGCGTCCAGTTTTTCCGACGTGCCGGTGGCCTCGATCGTGAGGGCGTCCGGCGAGACGTCGACCACGCGGGCCCGGAACAGGTTCACCGTCTCCAGGACCTGAGAGCGGACCGGCCGCTCGGCGCGCACCTTCACCAGCAGCAGTTCGCGCTGGACGCTGGCGTTGCCGTCGAGCTCGACGATCTTCAGGACCTGCACCAGCTTGTTGAGCTGCTTGGTCACCTGCTCGAGCGGGCTGTCCTCGGCGTTGACGACGATCGTCATCCGGGAGACCTCGGGGTGCTCGGTCTCACCGACCGCGAGGGAGTCGATGTTGAAGCCACGGCGGGCGAACAGGCCGGCGACCCTCGCGAGGATGCCCGGCTTGTTCTCCACCAGGACTGACAGGGTGTGGGTGGTCATCTCAGACGTCGTCCTTATCGAACTTGGGCGCGACCCCGCGGGCGAACATGATCTCGTCGTTGCTGGTGCCGGCGGCGACCATCGGCCACACCATGGCGTCCTTGCCGACCACGAAGTCGATGACGACCGGCTGGTCGGTGACCTTCATCGCGGCCTCGATCGTGGCGTCGACGTCCTGCTTGCTCTCGCAGCGCAGGCCGACGCAGCCGAGCGCGTCGGCGAGCTTCACGAAGTCGGGGATGCGGTGCTTGTGGGTGCCCAGCTCGGTGTTGGAGTAGCGCTGGTCGTAGAAGAGCGTCTGCCACTGCCGGACCATGCCGAGGTTGCCGTTGTTGATGACGGCGACCTTGATCGGGATGCCTTCCAGGGCGCAGGTGGCGAGCTCCTGGTTGGTCATCTGGAAGCAGCCGTCGCCGTCGATCGCCCACACGACCTTGTCGGGCCGGCCGACCTTGGCGCCCATCGCGGCGGGCACCGCGTAGCCCATCGTGCCGAGACCGCCGGAGTTGAGCCAGGTCGCCGGGTGCTCGTACTTCACGAACTGCGCGGCCCACATCTGGTGCTGGCCGACCCCGGCGGTGTAGATCGCGTCGGGACCGACGAGCGCGCCGATGCGCTCGATGACGTACTGCGGGGCAAGGGTGCCGTCGGACGGCTCCTCGTATCCGAGGGGGTACCGGCCGCGGATGTCGTCCAGCGTCGCCCACCAGTCGGTGAGCGCGACCTTGTGCCCCGCGGTGTGCTCGGCGGTGACGGCGCCGATCAGCTCCTCGATGACGTGCTTGGCGTCACCGACGATCGGCACGTCCGCGACCCGGTTCTTGCCGATCTCGGCGGGGTCGATGTCGGCGTGGATGATCTGCGCGTTCGGCGCGAACGTGCTCAGGTCACCGGTGACCCGGTCGTCGAAGCGGGCGCCGAGCGTGATCAGCAGGTCGGCCTTCTGCAGCGCGTAGACGGCGCCGACGCTGCCGTGCATGCCGGGCATGCCCAGGTGCTGCGGGTGCGAGTCGGGGAACGCGCCGCGGGCCATCAGCGTCGTGACCACCGGGGCGCCGGTCAGCTCGGCGAGCTTGCGCAGCACCTCCGAGGCGTGCGCCTTGATGACGCCGCCACCGACGTACAGGACGGGCCGCTTCGCCGCGGCGATGAGCCGGGCCGCCTCGCGGATCTGCTTGCCGTGCGGGTGCAGCGTCGGGTGGTAGCCGGGCAGGTCCAGCGTCGGCGGCCACTTGAACGTCGTCTGCTTGACCAGCACGTCCTTGGGGATGTCGACGAGGACCGGGCCCGGGCGGCCGGTCGAGGCCAGGTGGAACGCCTCGGCCAGGATCCGCGGCAGCTCCTCGCCGGTCTTGACCAGGTAGTTGTGCTTGGTGATCGGCAGCGTGATCCCGGCGATGTCGGCTTCCTGGAACGCGTCGGTGCCGATGGAGGCCGAGGCGACCTGGCCGGTGATCGCGACCATCGCGACGGAGTCCATGTACGCGTCGGCGATCGGGGTGACCAGGTTGGTCGCGCCCGGGCCGGACGTCGCCATGCAGACGCCGACCTTGCCGGTGGCCTGCGCGTAGCCGGTCGCGGCGTGCCCGGCGCCCTGCTCGTGGCGGACCAGGATGTGCCGGACGGACTCGGAGTCGAACAGCGGGTCGTACGCGGGGAGGATCGCGCCGCCGGGAATGCCGAAGACGACGTCCGCGCCGAGCGCCTCGAGCGACCGCACCAGCACCTGAGCGCCGGTCAGAAGCTCCGGCTTCTTCTCTACGGCCGTCTTGTCCGACCGGTCGGCGGCGGCCGGCGCGGTGGAGCCCGGCGGCGTCGCCGGAGCGGCGGGTGCGGCCGGGTGCGCTCGGTGGGCGAGGACTTCAGGCGTGGGTCTCGTCATCGCATTTCGCACTTTCGCTCGAATGGTGTCTTGGTCGCGGCTGGGACTGGCTTGGACATGAAAAAACCCCTCCGTGCGATGCACGAGGGGCTAGCGCGCTGACGGCAGGCGTCGGCGCGCTAGATGATAAGTACTCGCAGCGACCTCGACGACATGCCCCCACTCTCGCGCATCTCACCGCCCGAGTCAACCGGTCCCAGGATCTGGAACGTGTCAGACTCACAAGTATGCCCGAGCTGCGATCCAAAACCTCCACTTCTGGTCGCAACATGGCCGGCGCACGCGCCCTCTGGCGCGCCACCGGCATGACCGACGCAGATTTCGGTAAGCCCATCGTCGCCATCGCCAACAGCTTCACGCAGTTCGTGCCGGGCCATGTCCACCTGCGCAACCTCGGGATCATCGTCGCGGACGCGGTCGCCGAGGCCGGTGGGGTCGCCAAGGAGTTCAACACCATCGCCGTCGACGACGGCATCGCCATGGGCCACGGCGGGATGCTGTACTCGCTGCCCAGCCGCGAGCTCATCGCCGACGCCGTCGAGTACATGGTGCAGGCGCACTGCGCCGACGCGCTCGTGTGCATCTCCAACTGCGACAAGATCACGCCCGGCATGCTGCTCGCCGCGCTCCGCCTCAACATCCCCACCGTCTTCGTCTCCGGCGGCCCCATGGAAGCCGGCAAGACCGTCGCGATCGAGGGCGTCGTGCACGCCAAGCTCGACCTCATCGACGCGATGATCGCCTCCGCCAACGAGGCGGTCACCGACGAGCAGCTGGGCCAGATCGAGCGCTCCGCCTGCCCGACCTGCGGCTCCTGCTCCGGCATGTTCACCGCCAACTCGATGAACTGCCTCACCGAGGCGATCGGCCTCGCCCTGCCCGGCAACGGCTCCACCCTCGCCACCCACAGCGCCCGCAAGGCCCTCTTCGAGCGGGCCGGCTCGCTCGTCGTCGAGCTGTGCAAGCAGTACTACGAGGGTGATGACGCGTCGGTACTGCCTCGCGCGATCGCCACCCGCGAGGCGTTCGAGAACGCGGTCGCCCTCGACGTCGCCATGGGCGGGTCCACCAACACCGTCCTGCACCTGCTCGCGGCCGCCCGCGAGGCCGAGGTCGACTTCAGCGTCGCCGACATCGACGGCATCTCCCGCCGGGTGCCGTGCCTGTCGAAGGTCGCGCCCAACAGCCCCAAGTACCACATGGAGGACGTCCACCGCGCCGGCGGCATCCCCGCCATCCTCGGCGAGCTCAACCGCGCGGGCCTGCTTCGGGATGGGGTCCGCAGCGTTCACTCGCCCGACCTGTCCAGCTGGCTGGCCGAATGGGACATCCGTTCCGGGACCGCTTCCGAGACCGCGCTCGAGCTGTTCCACGCCGCGCCCGGCGGGGTCCGCACCGTCGAGCCGTTCTCCACGTCCAACCGCTGGGCGACGCTCGACACCGACGCCGCCGAGGGCTGCATCCGCTCCAAGGAGCACGCCTACAGCGCCGACGGCGGCCTCGCGATCCTGTTCGGCAACATCGCCCCCGACGGCTGCGTCGTCAAGACCGCCGGCGTGCCCGAGGAGAACCTCGTCTTCCACGGCACGGCACGGGTCTTCGAGTCGCAGGAGTCCGCGGTGGACGGCATCCTCGCCAAGGAGGTCGTCCCCGGTGACGTGGTGGTCATCCGGTACGAGGGCCCGAAGGGCGGGCCGGGCATGCAGGAGATGCTCTACCCGACGTCGTTCCTGAAGGGGCGGGGGCTGGGGCGCGCCTGCGCGCTGATCACCGACGGCCGCTTCTCCGGCGGCACCTCCGGCCTCTCCATCGGTCACATCTCCCCCGAGGCGGCCGGCGGCGGGCTCATCGCCCTCGTCGAGGACGGCGACCGGATCGAGATCGACATCCCGCACCGCTCGATCAGCCTGGTCGTCGACGAGGACGTGCTGACCGCGCGCCGCGTCGCGCAGGAGAAGCGCGAGCGGCCGTACACGCCGCTGGACCGGCAGCGACCCGTCTCGGCGGCGCTGCGCGCGTATGCGTCGATGGCCACCGCGGCCAGCGACGGCGCCTACCGCAAGGTGCCGTAACGGTCGTCACCCCGGGCCAGTTCGATCGGATTGGCCCGGGGTTACTGCCCGGTCGTGCACTAGCATCGCTGGTACTGCGACTGGCGCACATCAAGGTGGAACCGACCACCGGGGAGCTTCCTGCATCGCTGGCACCGCGCGCCTGGGTGCCACGGTCACCCGTATGGGAGGAAGCCCCATGCATGTTCCCGCCCTGCCGTCGATCACCTCGGCCGACCCCGACCTCGCGGACCTGATCCAGCACGAGGCCGCCCGGCAGCACGACACGCTGCGGATGATCGCCTCGGAGAACTACGTCTCACAGGCCGTCCTCGAAGCGACCGGCACCGTCCTCACCAACAAGTACTCCGAGGGCTACCCCGGCAAGCGGTACTACGAGGGCCAGCGCTTCATCGACCCGATCGAGGAGCTGGCGATCGCCCGCGCCAAGTCGGTCTTCGGCGTCGAGCACGCCAACGTGCAGCCCTACTCCGGCTCCCCCGCGAACCTCGCCGTCTACATGGCCCTGGCCGCCCCCGGTGACACCGTCATGGGCATGGCCCTGCCGATGGGCGGCCACCTCACCCACGGCTGGTCCGTCTCGGCGACCGGCGCGTGGTTCCGCCCCGTGCAGTACACGGTCCGCCGGTCCGACGGCCTCATCGACTTCGACGAGGTCCGCGACATCGCCCTGCGGGAACGCCCGAAGCTGATCTTCTCCGGCGGCACGGCCATCCCCCGCACCATCGACTTCCCGCGCTTCGCCGAGATCGCCCGCGAGGTCGGCGCGGTCCTCGTGGCCGACATCGCGCACATCGCGGGCCTCATCGCCGGCGGCGCGCACCCCTCCCCCGTCGGCCACGCCTCCGTCATCACGACCACCACCCACAAGACCCTCCGCGGCCCGCGCGGCGCGATGCTGCTCTCCACCGCGGAGTACGCCAAGGCGATCGACAAGGCCGTCTTCCCCGGCCTGCAGGGCGGCCCGCACAACCACACGACCGCGGGCATCGCCGTCGCGCTCCGCGAGGCGGCCCAGCCGTCGTTCCGCGCCTACGCCCACCAGATCGTGGCCAACGCCCGCGCCCTCGCCGCCGCCCTGCTGGAGCGCGGCTTCGACCTGGTCTCCGGCGGCACCGACAACCACCTCATCCTGATCGACCTCACCGGCAAGAACATCGGCGGCAAGCCCGCCGCCCGCGCCCTCGACCGCGCCGGCATCGAGACGAACTACAACACCGTCCCGTACGACACCCGCAAGCCCTTCGACCCCTCCGGCCTGCGCATCGGCACGCCCGCCCTCACCACCCGCGGCCTCACCGAGGCCCAGATGCCCCAGGTCGCCGACTGGATCTCCCGCGCCGTCGACGCCGCCGTCAAGTCCGACGACGACGCCTTGGACACGATCGCCGCCGAGGTCCGCGAGCTGCTGTCCGCGTACCCGATGCCCGGCTGGCACTGACCCCACAACCCACGAGGGGCGGTTCCGGTTCGTGTGACCGGATCCGCCCCTCGTGTGGTTGTTCGTCGCTACTTGCCGCGGCGCAGGAACCGCCGCGACTTCTGGTCGGGGTTCTTGGGCTCCTCGTCGAGGTTGAGCTCCAACGGCGCCACATCCTCGTCGAACACCATGTCCCGCGCCCGCTGCCGCTGCCCCGGCACACCCCCACCGAACCCGCCCCGCTCCGCCCGGCCACGATCCCCGGCCCGCTCGGCGTCCCCACCGCGCCCCCCGAGCCCACCCCGGTCGTCACCACGGCCACCGAGCCCGTCCCGGTCGTCGCCGCGCCCACTCAGTCCGCCGCGGTCCGCCCCACCAGCCCAGTCCCCCGCACGATCCGAGCCACTGCCGCGACCGCTGTCGCCACTCAGCCCGCCACGACCCGCTCCACCGGCCCAGTCCCCACCGCGATCCGAACCGCCGCGGTCCGAACTGGCCCAGTCACCGCCGCCCCGGCCGTTGTCAGCACCACGCCCCGAGCCACTGGCCCAGTCGTCGCTGCCCCTACCGTTGCCGCCACTGACCCCGCCACGGTCCGAGCCGCCGCCCCAGTCCCCGGCCCGGTCGGAGCCACCGCGGCCAGCCGAGCCGCCGCGGTCCAAGCCGCTGGCCCAGTCGTCACTGCCCCGGCCGTTGTCACTGCCGTGGTCCGAGCCGGTGGCCCAGTCGCCGGTGTGGTCGGTGCGGGTGGAGCCGGTGGTGTTGGTGGTGCGCGACGCGGAGCCGGCACGCCGCTCGGACGTGAACTCCCCACTCGGGTCGCTCTCCCAACCGGTCGTCGGGTCGGTCGCCCAGGAAGGCCGTCCAGCAGGCGTCGAGGGATCGGCCGCCGGCGCTCCGGACCCGGAACGCCCGGCCGGGGCATCGCCCGCGGCAGACTCGGCGGCGGCTTGGCCTTTCTTGCCTTTCCCCGCCTTCGAGAACCCCCACCGCGACCGCTTGGCAGGCTGCTCCACCGGCGCCTCGTCGACACCGGCGCGGGACCCTGCCGCCGCCTCGGCGTCCCACCAGTCAGGGCCGTCCTCAGCGGCACCCGCCGCCCGCGTGCCCGGCTGCGCGCCGGCCTGGTCGTCGTCTCGTCCACCCGTTCGCGATACGCGGGTCTGCCCCTGCTCCGACCACGTGGCTGCCGGAGCCCCAGCTCTCGGAACCCCCACCTGCCCCTCGTCCGACCGAGCCCGATCCGACCAGCCCTGCTCCGACCGCGCAGACTCCGACCGCCAAGAATCAGAACGCGCAGCCTCCGAATGCGAAGACTCCGACCACGCCCGATCCGAACCAGCCACATCCGAAGCAGCGCGATCCGAGAAGGCACGGTCCGAAGCGGTGCGGTCCGAGAAGGCACGATCCGAAGCGGTGCGGTCCGAGAACGTGCGGTCCGAAGCAGTGTGGTCCAGACCGAGGGGGTCCGCGGCAGCGTGATCCGAGCTGTGGCGATCCGAGCCCGGAGCGTCTGACCAGGTCCGATCCGAGCGGAGATGATCCGTTTGCGAGGAGTCAGACCAGGACGAGCCCGACCACGAATCCTCGGAACGGCCCTGCGCCGACCATGAGGAACCCGAGGACGATCGCTCCGCCGGTGCCACCCCCGCGGACGAGCCCTGCGACCAAGAGTCACGTCCCCACGAAGGTTCCGGCGACGAGTCCGCCCGGGACGGCGCCGACGGCGGGACGGAAGGCCGCTCGACAGGGCTGGCGGCGGCCGGGCCGACGGAGGCGGGCGAGGACACCGGCCATGCGCCGGAGGGACCGTCCGACGAGCTCCCGAACGCGGAGCCGTCGAACCGGGAGCCGCCCGGCCCCGGGAAACCGGCGGCCGGAGCGCCTGACGTCGGTCCACCGTAGGCCGGAGCACCTGACGTGGGGCCACCGAAGGTCGGCGCGCCGGACGTGGGGATGCGGGACGTGGGTCCGCCCGACGTCGGGATGCCGGAGGTGGGAACGCCCGATGTCGGAGCGCTGGACACGGGGTTGTCGGCGGAGTTGTGGGTGGCGGAGGGCTGCTGGCGCTCGCGCCGGCGGAGGGAGCGGGCCTCGGGGTCGGCCTGCCAGGAGCGGCTGAGCTCAAGGGGCTCGGCGACGAGTTCGGGTTTGTCCCCGTCGAACAGGCTGCCGCTCCACGCCGGACGCTCGGCCGGCCGCTCGACGGGACGCCGGGCCGGGCGGTCGCTCGCCGGCGTGCCGGAACGCGCCGCGTCTGCCGGAGTCCGGCCCGGGCTGTCCAGGTCGGCGAAGCCCCCGCGATCCGACGTCCGGCCGCCGAGATCGGACGCCGGCCCAGGCTCCGACGACCAACCACGGTCCGAAGCCCTGCCAGCCGACTCCGCCGCCGACTCACGAGAGGGCGACCAGCCACGATCCGACGAATCACCGGGCAGATCCGACGCCGACTCAAAAGACGAGGACCAGCCACGGTCTGACGAGCCACCGTCCAGATCCGACGACCCACGAGAGGACGACCAGCCACGATCCGACGAGCCACCGGGCAGATCCGACGCCGACTCAAGAGACGAGGACCAGGCACGGTCCGGCGAGCCACCAATCGGCTCCGACGACAACCCACGGGACGACGACCAACCACGGTCCGACGAATCACCGATCTCCGCCGCCGGCTCACGGGACGACGACCAGCTGCGGTCGGGCGAGCCACCGATCGGCTCCGATGACGACCCACGAGATGAGGACCAGCCGCGGTCCGACGAATCACCGATCTCCGCCGCCGGCTCACGGGACGAGGACCAGGCACGGTCCGTGGAACTGCGGGGCGGCGTCGAGGGTGGGGTGTCCGGGTCTGCGGGGGTGTCCAGGGCGAACCCGAACCGGTCAGGGTCGCTGGCGATCCGGTCGAACTCCGACATCAGCGACGCGAACCGGTCGGCCGTCGGCTCCGGTGCCGGAGGAGCGGGCCGGAACTCAGGTGCGGGCGGCAGCGTCGACGCGGCAGGGGACGGCGGCTCGGCCGATGCGGCTGGCCAGGTCGAGGGCGGCGGGGACGACGGCCGGGATGGGGGAGGCTCGTCCTCAGGAGCGCGGCGGCGGCCGACCCCCCGGGGCGCATCCGGCTCCGCCAGGGCCGGCTCGGCACGGTCCGACGACCACGAGAACCGGAACTCCCCGTCGCTGTCGGGCAACGACGGGGAAGAGGAGGACGACGAAGATGTGGACCAGCGGCGGTCGGCGGCCGGCTCGCTGCCGAAGTCCTCGAGCGGCACGTGGTCGTCAGCACCCTCGTCGGCACGGGAGCCGGGGTCAGTGTCGGAGCCCGCCGCCGCCCACGCGGCCAGCTTGTTGGCCGACTCGCTGTCCCACGAGCCGACCAGCTCCCGGGTGGCGCGGGACTCCCACGAGTCGCTGGCCGGGGCGGCCGACTCAGGCTCGGAGGAGGAAGAAGAGGAAGAAGCAGAAGGCAGGTCCGACGAGCGGCCGAAGCGGCTGCGGACCGAGCCGTCCTCGTCGTAGTCGCCGCGGCGGGAGGAGAACCCGTCGCCGTCGGATAAGCGGTCGCGCACCGAGCCGTCCTCGTCATGGTCGCCGCGGCGGGAAGCCTGCGGGGAGGTGGGGTTGGCCGAAGTGGCGGAGCGGCCGAAGCGGCCCCGGGTGAGGCGGTCGCGGAGGGAGGCGGGCTCCGCGTCGGGGGACGTGCCGGCGGCCGCGGCGAAGGCGGCGTCCGCGACGGTGGGCGACGCCGGGACAGTGGGGTGCGAGCCGGTGGTCATACGGGCGAAGGACCGGGCCAGGGGCGACGGCTCGGGCAGCTTGTTGCCGGCGGCGATCACCAGGAGGCGCTCCATGACGGAGAGCTCGACCCGGTAGGGCTCGGCGGCGAGCCAGCGCCCCGCGGCCTCGACCATCTCGTGGGCGTGCACGAGGTGGAGGTGCTCGCCGGGGGCGACGGAGATGACGAGGTCCTCGCTGACGTCCCCGCGGGAGGGGGCGACGACGAGGTAGCCACGGACGGCGCCGCCGACCTTGCCGAGTTGCTCGCGCCAGGTGTGCACCTCGGCGGCGAGGCCGTCGATGTCCTCGGAGCCGGGGACGAAGAGGCGGCCGCCGCGCAGGACCTGGCCGGAGGCGTCCATGGAGAACTCGCCGTGTGGCCAGACGGTCGGCAGGAACAGGGCGACCCGCCGCCCGGCGACGACGAGATGGGTGCAGCCGCCCTCGCCGAGGGCGAAGAACCGGGCCGACGGCAGCACCTCGAGCTCCTTGAGCCGCGGCAGGTGGTCGTCGGGCTTGCCCCACCAGCGGCGGCCGCTGACCGCCTCGTCGACGGCGGCGCGGGACAGCCGGCGCGCGTCGAGCATCAGCGCGGCGAGGAAGGCGCCGATGAGCGGCACGTCGAAGCCGAGGTTGACGCCGATGAACTTGACGATGCCGAGGAAGTCGGTCCAGCCGCCGGGCAGCCAGGTGCGGGTGGCCGCGCCCCAGGCGACGGCGCCGGCGACCGCGGCCAGGATCGCGAACATCGGGAAGCCACGCAGCGTGAGAACGAGCACACCGATGAGCGACAGGACCGCGGCGACGCTCCAGATGATGCTGAGCTCCATGACGCCCCAGCCGGCGACGGCGAGGGCGAGCAGAGCCGCCGCGACGATCAGCGCACCCGCGAGCACGCCGGTGGGGCGCACGCCGACCCGGCGGCTGCTCTTGACGCCGGAGTGCCACGTGTTGCCGGTCAAATCCGGGCCTCCAAGCAGCCGCGACCACCGGCACGCCGACTTGTCGCGATCTCGACGAACACGGCACCGAGCGTAACCCTGAGCGCTGTGCCGGGCGAGAGCCGCCCGTCCCGATCCTGCTCCCCCACCGCGCCAGTATGCCCCGACCCACCGACAAGAAGCAGTTCCACGAAAGGTGCGAGACTTGTCCTCGTGACCACCCGAACCACGCGTCCCAAGGTCAGGTTCCGGCGCAGCGCATCGCTCGCCGTGGCGGCCGGCATCGCCACCATCGGCGCCATCCCGCTGCTGGCCGAGAGCCTCTGGTTCCTGCCCGTCCTGCTGGTGCCGATCGCGATCGCCGTGTGGGCGTGGCGGGCCGGCACCGACGTGGACGACGACGGCTTCACGGTGCGGGCGCTGCTGGGCAGCCGCCGCGTGCCGTGGGCCGCGGTCGACGGCCTGGTCAGTCAGGAGGGGGTCGTCCAGGCCCGCCTCGCCAACGGACATTTCGTGAAGCTCGACGCGGTCCGCCCGCAGGACGTCGAGCGCATCACGGCGATGACTCAGTAGCCGTCGACCACCACGTTGATGAGCGGCTCCCCGGCGGCGAACCGTCGCACCTGGTCTCCCGCCAGCGCATAGGCACGGCGGAGCAGACCTCGTACAGAACCTGCGACGTGCGGAGTGATCAGCACGTTCGGCAGGTCCCAGAGCGGATGTGACGCCGGCAACGGCTCCGGGTCGGTGACGTCGGTCGCATAGCCGAGCCGCCCCGACACCGTCTCGGCGAGGATCGCACCGGTGTCGACCACGGGTCCCCGGGCCGCGTTGACCAGCAGCGCCCCGTCCGGCATCGCCGCCAGGAACGAGGCCGAGACCAAGCCGGTCGTCTCGGGCGTCAGCGGCACCAGCAGCACCACCACGTCCGCGGACGGCAGCAGCGACGGCAGTTCGTCCACGCCGTGGACGCCGTCCCGCGCGCGGCGGGCGACCGGGGTCACCGACACCTCGAACGGCGCCAGCCGGGCCTCGACCGCGGCGCCGATCGAGCCGGCACCGACGATGAGCACCCGCTTGCCCGCGAGCTCGTCGGTCTGCCGGTACGACCACTCCCGTCCCGTCCGCACGAAATGCGGGAAGTCGCGCAGATAGGCCAGGATCGCCGCCACCACCCACTCCGACGTGGACGAGTCGTGCACCCCGCGGGCGTCGCACAGCTGCACGCCGGGGCGCAGCCGGCCCGCCCACCGGTCGGCGCCGGCGCTCATGAGCTGCACGACCGCGAGCCGCGGCAGCGCCGCCGCCAGCTCGACCACGTCCGGCGAGGCGAGGAACGGCGGCACCCAGAACTCGACGTCGTCGGGCGTGACGGAGACGGTGACCGAGACCGACGGAGGCAGCGGGCCGAGCAGCGCCAGCCCGTCCTCGTGCGGGATGCAAACCTTCACCCGGCGAACAGTAGCGATCAGGACTCCCAGTCCGAGACGAGCCTCTCCCCGAACAGCTGCGGCACCTCCTCCAGCAGCCAGGTCGAGCCGATCTCCGCCCCGGTGGCGTCCCGGACGGCGACGGGCCCGGGCCGGGCGTTCGTCACGGCGACGCCGCCGGTCAGCGTCGCGCCGAGGCCGCCGATCTCCGCGCGGACGTATGCCTGGGTCGCACCCGGCTTCGCCGCGAAGATCAGCACCCGGTCGCCGAGCCGGCCGGAAGGGGACGGCACCCGGATGACGATCACGTCCGGGTCGGCGCTGATGGAGGTGGACACCACCCCGGGGCCGCCGCGACCGGGCGCCGCCGTGAACGTGGTCGCGACCGTCGCCGCGGCGGGGGCGTCGGCGAGCACCACCGCGACGGCCCCGGAGGGCAGGCGGGCGGTCGACAGCGTCCACGTCCCGGCGGATCCCTCGATCGGACCGCTCCAGCGCTGCCGCAGCGGCTCGTGCTGGATGCCGGCGGAGGAGATCAGGTTCTCGTAGGAGGAGGTGTCGAGCACGGCCGGCGCCTCCGAGCGGATCTTGTCGTCGCAGCTGACCCGCCAGCGCTCCCGCGGGTCGGGCGCCGCCCAGACCGTCCAGCTGCCGTCCGGCGCGCCCGCCCACTTGTGCTCGACGGTGTTCTCCGGGCTGGCGGAGGCGCCGATCGACCGTTCGATCACGCAGGCCGCCGGGGCGAGCCCGATGGCGACCGGCGCGGCGGTGCTGGTGACGGTGACCAGCGGCCCGAGCGGCCCCGCGACAGCCCCTCCGACGAGGTCCTCCACAGTGCCCTGCACCGGGATGTCGCTGTGGTACAGCGTCGCCGAACGCTCGTCGTAGCGCACGTACACGAGGAACCGGCGCCCCGACACGTCGCCGAGGAACAGCACCTTGACGCCGCCGGAGAAGGAGGACTCGACGGCACGCAGCAGGTCCGCGTCGCCGGCGAGCGAGCCACGGGTCGGCGAGTCGAGCAGCGCCAGCGTCCACGTCGGCAGCGGCGGGTAGGGCCGCTGCTTCTCGGAGGTCGCCGGCTGTACGGCGGGGACCACCCCCGCGACGATCGCGACGGCGACCGTGGCCAGCAGCGACAGCAGCCCGGCCCACCGGCGCCGGCGGCGGCGCAGGAGCCGGCGCATCGGCTCCGGCCGGGGCACGACGGTCCCGGCCGCGTCGCGGAAGGCGTCGCGGAGCGCCCGTTCCAGCTCGATGCTCATGACGCCCTCCCGGCCAGCAGATCCACACCGAGCACGCCGCGCAGCCGGGCCAGCCCGCGCGACGCCTGGCTCTTCACCGATCCGACCGAGATGCCCAGCAGCGAAGCGGTCTCCGTCTCGGTCAGGTCCTCCCAGTACCGCAGCACCAGCACGGCACGCATCCGCGCCGGCAGCCCGTCCAGCGCCTCCAGCAGCATCCGCCGGGCGAGGACCTGATCGGACGGGTCCACCCCCGGCCGGTCCGGCGGCTCGCCGGTCAGGACCTCGGCGTTGCGCAGCCGGCGCCAGATGCTGGTGCGCTGGTTGACCATGACCCGCCGCACGTAGGCGAACGGCTCGTCGACCCGGTCCCAGTGCCGCATGACCTTCAGCAGGCTGCTCTGCAGCAGGTCCTCGGCGGCGTGCCGGCTGCCGGTCAGCAGAAACGCGGTGCGCAGCAGGTCGCCGTATCGAACCTCGACGAAGTCCTGGAACTCCTCGGCCGCCATATGGCTCCTCTGCACAAGGTCGCAACGCACCGTCACACCAGCAGACGCCGACCCGCGGACAAAGGTTGAAAGGAAGAAGATGTATCGCAACGCTAGTCTTGGGCGGGTGAAAGCCCGGACGTACGCGAAGTGCCTGGCGGCGAGCGCCACGGTCATGCTGGCCCTCGCCGGCTGCTCGTTCGGCCCGCCGCCCCCTGACGAGCTGGGCTCCCCGCCGAAGCTGTCGCCGTACCCGAGCGCATCGACGTCCGGCGGCGAGGAGGAGGGCGGCCAGACGCAGGTCGCGACGACCGTGCTGGCCAAGGGCCTGGCGGTGCCGTGGGGCATCGCGTTCCTGCCGGACGGTTCCGCTCTGATCACCGAGCGTGACAGCAAGAAGCTCCTGAAGGTCGGCAAGGAGTCCACGTCCGACGGGCTCACCGTGACGACCGTGCAGACCATCGACGAAGTCATGCCGGGCGGCGAGGGCGGCCTGATGGGCATCGCGGTGTCGCCGCAGTACGACACGGACAAGACGGTGTTCGTCTACTACACCGCCAAGGACGACAACCGGGTCGCCAAGCTCACGCTCGGCGCGCCGCCGACCCCGATCCTGACCGGCATCCCGAAGGCGGGGATCCACAACGGCGGCCAGATCCACTTCGGACCCGACGGGTTCCTGTACGTGTCGACCGGCGACGCGTCGAAGCCGGAGAACGCGCCGAACCTCAACAGCCTCGGCGGCAAGATCCTGCGGATCCAGCCCGACGGGAAGCCGGCCCCCGGTAACCCGTTCGGAACCGCCGTGTACAGCCTCGGACATCGCAACGTGCAAGGCTTCGCCTGGGACAAGAACAACCGGATGTATGCCGTGGAGTTCGGCGCCGGCGAATGGGACGAGATCAACGTGATCGAGGCGGGCAAGAACTACGGCTGGCCGACGTACGAGGGCAAGGGCAACGACCCGAAGTTCGTCGACCCGATCCAGGTGTGGAAGACGTCCGAGGCGTCGTGCTCCGGGCTCGCGGCCATGGAGGGGTTCCTCGTCACCTCGTGCCTGAAGGGCGAGCGGCTGTACGTGATGCAGCTCACCGACAAGGGCGGCCTCCTCGGCGAGCCGAGCGCGCTGCTGAAGGACACGCACGGGCGGCTGCGCGCCGCGGTCGCCGCGCCGGACAACAGCATCTGGGTCTCGACGTCCAACAAGGACGGCCGCGGCACACCGAAGGCCGACGATGACAAGCTGCTGCGGATCGTGATCAGCAACGTGGGCGGGGCCGGAAAGAGTTGACCTCACCGTTCCACCGGCGGGCCGCGCTGGCCGCCCGCCGGATCCAGCGCCGGACGATCATGGCGGCCGGCCGGCGGCAACGCCGCACGTTCCGCACCAGCCAGACGGTATGGCGGCGGATCCTGCACGGCGCGCTGCTCGGGGTCGTCGCGATCGTCGGCATGCTCATCGGCGTCGAGCTCGGCGGGCACACGACCCAGGACATCGGCCCGTTCCAGGCGCAGCTGTCGCTGACGCCGTCGTGGCACGGCGACACGTCGGTGGAGATCCCGCCGCTGGGGTCGCTGGAGCTGGACAGCCACGACGGCCCGGCCCACCTGGAGATCCGCCTGGAGTCGCTCGACGAGGCGCGGACCAGGGCGGTCGTCGCCGGCGGCGGCAACCTGGAGCAGGTCAGCCACGACGCCGTCGACCAGCTCAACCTGGGCGTGCGCCGGCTGGCGCTGCAGACCGCCGGCTCCGGGCTGCTCGGCGCGCTGATCCTCGTCGGGCTGGTGTTCCGGGCCCGGCGCGAGACGGCGATCGGCGGCCTGGTGGTCGTGGCGGTGCTCGCCTCGGTCGGCGGAGCGACCGCGCTGACGTTCAAGCCCGCCGCGATCCAGGAGCCGACCTACCGCGGTCTGCTGGTGAACGCGCCGGCGATCATCGGTGACGCCCGCCGGATCACCGACCGCTACGAGGAGTACCGCGCGCAGCTGCAGAAGCTGGTCCTCAACGTCTCCAAGCTGTACGGCACGATCTCCGCGCTGCCCGTGTACGAGCCCGACACCAGCGCGACGAAGGTCCTGCACATCTCCGACATGCACCTCAACCCGGCGGCGTGGGGCGTGGTCCGCACCGTCGCCGACCAGTTCAGCGTCGACGTCGTCGTCGACACCGGCGACATCAACGACTGGGGCAGCGAGCCGGAGGCCTCCTACGTCGGGGAGATCAGCAAGCTGCGGGTGCCGTACCTGTACATCCGCGGCAACCACGACTCGGCGGTCACCGCCGCCGCGGTCGCCAAGCAGCCCAACGCGACCGTGCTCGACAACTCGATCACCACGGTCAAGGGCCTGACGTTCGCGGGCATCGGCGACCCCCGGTTCACCCCGGACAAGTCGACCGATGCGACCAACGAGGAGCAGCACGCGGCGGTCGTCTCCTCCGGTCAGCTGCTCGCGGACAAGATCCTGGCCAGCCCGAAGCCGGTCGACGTCGCCCTCGTCCACGACCCGGTGGCCGCGCAGCCCCTCGCGGGGATCTGCCCGCTGGTCCTGGCCGGGCACCGGCACGCCCGCTCGATCACGCGGCTCGACCCGACCATTCCGGTCGTGCTGCCGTCCGACGGCGCGTCGCCCGCGGTCACGCAGCCGGAGCGCACCCTGCTGATGGTCGAGGGCTCCACCGGCGGCGCCGGGCTGCGCGGCCTGGAGAGCGCCAAGCCGCTGCCGCTCGCGCTGTCCATCCTGTACTTCGACAAAGACCGCCACCTGACGGCGTACGACGACATCCAGGTCGGCGGGACGGGCCTGACGGAGGTGTCGCTCCAGCGGCACATCGTGGCCCCCGACAAGGCGGCGCCACCACCGTCCCCGTCCCCGGTGCCGACGCCGTCCTTGACCGCGACCCCGTCACCGACGACAAGCGGGTGATGACAAAGCGGCGCCGGCACCGTTCCCCGGTGCCGACGCCGCTTCCGTCTGTGACCCGGCCGCCTACGACAGGCGGGCGATGACCAGCTCGCGGACCGTCTTCGCGTCCGCCTTGCCGCCGGTGGCCTTCATGACCGCGCCGACGAGCGCACCCGCGGCGGCGACCTTGCCGTCCCGGACCTTCGCCGCGATGTCGGGGTTGGCGGCGATCGCCTCGTCGACGGCCTTCGTCAGCGCGCCCTCGTCGGAGACGACCTCCAGCCCGCGGGCCGCGACGACCTCGGCGGGCGTGCCCTCACCGGCGATGACGCCCTCCAGCACCACCCGGGCGAGCTTGTCGTTGATCTTGCCGGCGTCGACCAGGCCCTGCAGCTGCGCGACCGCCTCCGGGCTGACGCCGAGCGCGTCGAGCTCCTTGTCGGTCTCGTTGGCGTGCCGGGCCAGCTCCCCCAGCCACCACTTGCGGGCGGCGGCCGCGCTGGTGCCGGCGGCGACGGTCGCCCCGATCAGCTCCCACGCGCCGGCGTTGAGCACCGACTGCATGTCGAGGTCGGAGAAGCCCCACTCGGCCTGCTGGCGCTGGCGGCGGACCCGCGGCAGCTCCGGCAGCGCCGCCTTGAGCTCCGCGACCCACTCCGCAGACGGCGCGAGCGGCACGAGGTCCGGCTCCGGGAAGTACCGGTAGTCGGTCGCCGTCTCCTTGCTGCGGCCGGACGTGGTCTCGCCGGTGTTCTCGTGGAAGTGCCGGGTCTCCTGGGTGATCGTCCCGCCGTCGGTGAGGACCCCGGACTGCCGGATGATCTCGGACCGGACGGCCCGCTCGACGCTGCGCAGCGAGTTGACGTTCTTCGTCTCGGTGCGGGTGCCCCACTCCTCGCCGGGCCGGTTCAGCGACGTGTTCACGTCGCAGCGCATCGAGCCCTGCTCCATCCGCACATCGGAGACACCCAGCGAACGGATGACGTCGCGCAGCTCCGTGACATAGGCCTTCGCGATCTGCGGCGCCCGGGCCCCGGTGCCCGGCACGGGCTTGGTCACGATCTCGACGAGGGGGATGCCGGCGCGGTTGTAGTCCACGAGGGACTCGGTGGCGCCGTGGATACGCCCGGTCGAGCCGCCGACGTGCAGCGACTTGCCCGTGTCCTCCTCCAGGTGGACCCGCTCGATGCCGATGCGGACCAGCTCCCCGTCGACGTCGACCTCGAGGAAGCCGTCGACGCACAGCGGCTCGTCGTACTGGCTGATCTGGAAGTTCTTCGGCATGTCCGGGTAGAAGTAGTTCTTGCGGGCGAAGCGGCCCCACGGCGCGATCGAGCAGTTGAGCGCGAGCCCGATGCGAATCGTCGCCTCGATCGCGGCGCGGTTGGCGACCGGCAGGGAGCCGGGCAGGCCGAGGCAGACCGGGCAGACCTGGGTGTTGGGCTCCGCGCCGAACTCGGTCGGGCAGCCGCAGAACATCTTCGTGTTGGTGCCGAGCTCGACGTGCGTCTCCAGGCCGATGACCGGCTCGAAGCGCGCCACCGCCTCGTCGTACGACAGCTGGGTCGCGGTGCTCATCTAACGCCTACTTTCAGCCTCTGGTGTATCCATGCCCGGCATTGGGTACCAACTGCTCACCTGGAGAGGAGAACGCCATGCCGGTGCAGTTTCGGAAGAGCAAGAAGTTCGGCCCGTTCATTTTCCACTTCACCCAGGAAGGGTTCTCTTCCTGGAGCTTCAAGCTGGGCCCCTGGTCGTGGAACTCGCGGACCAAGAAGAACCGCGTCGACCTCCCCGGCCCCTTCTCGTGGCGCCAGGGCAGCCGCGGCTGAACCCCGATGAAAGGGCGGCTCTTCACAGGGCCGCCCTTCGACCGTTACAGCGCGGGCGGGGTCAGCGGCGGCAGCGCCGACTCGAGAGCCGCGGCGACCCGGTACATCCGGTCGTCGGCCATCGTCGGCGCCATGATCTGCAGCCCCACCGGCAGCCCTTCGGACAGACCGGCCGGCACGGAGATCGCGGGCCCGCCATACAGGTTCGACGGGATCGTGTAGAGGTCCGCCAGATACATCTGGTAGGGGTCGGACGTGCGTGACCCGAGCGGGAACGCCACGAACGGCGTGGTCGGCGCGACCAGCACGTCCGCCTTGCCGAAGGCCTGCTCGAAGTCCCGGGAGATCAGCGTCCGCACCTTCTGCGCCTGCCCGTAGTAGGCGTCGTAGTAGCCGGCGGACAGCGCATAGGTGCCCAGGATGATCCGGCGCTTGACCTCGGGGCCGAAGCCTTCCTCACGGGTCAGCTGCATGACCTCTTCGAGCGACCGCTTGCCGTCGTCGCCGCTGCGCAGCCCGAACCGCACGCCGTCGAACCTGGCCAGGTTGGACGAGCACTCGCTCGGCGCGATCAGGTAATAGGCCGGCAGCGCGAACTTGAAGTTGGGGCACGAGACCTCGACGATCTCCGCGCCCAGCTTCACCAGCGCGTCGACCGACTCGCGATACGCGGCGGCGACGCCGGGCTCGGCGCCTTCGCCGGCGAACTCCTTGACCAGGCCGAGCCGGACCCCGCTGAGGTCACCGGTCGCGCCGAGCCGGGCCGCGCCGACCACGTCGGGCATCGGCTGCGGGATCGACGTCGAGTCGCGCGGGTCGTGGCCGCCGATGATCGCGTGCAGCAGCGCCGCGTCCTCGACGGTCCGCGCGCACGGGCCCGGGGTGTCCAGCGAGCTGGAGAAGGCGACGAGACCGTAGCGCGACGTGCCGCCGTAGGTCGGCTTCGCGCCGACGGTGCCGGTGACCGCGGCCGGCTGGCGGATCGAGCCGCCGGTGTCGGTGCCGATGGCCAGAGGCGCCTCATACGCCGCGACCGCCGCGGCCGAGCCACCGCCGGAGCCGCCGGGGATCCGGCCGGTGTCCCACGGGTTGTACGTGGGCCCATACGCCGAATACTCGGTCGAGCTGCCCATCGCGAACTCGTCCATGTTGGTCTTGCCGAGCATGACGAGCCCGGCCTCGCGCATCCGCGTCATGATCGTCGCGTCGTACGGCGGCCGCCAGCCCTCGAGAATCTTCGATCCCGCGGTGGTCGGCACGCCCTTGGTCGTGATCACGTCCTTGACGGCGACCGGCACGCCGGCGAGCGGGCGGACCTCGTCGCCCTTGGCACGGGCGTCGTCGATCTTCTTCGCCTCGGCGAGCGCGCCGTCGCGGTCGACGTGCAGGAACGCGTGGACCTTGCCCTCGACCGCCTCGATCCGCTCCAGGTGGGCGGTGGCGACCTCGACCGCGGACAGCTCCTTCGCGGCGAGCTTGCGGCCGAGCTCGGCCGCACTCAGCTTGGTGACGTCAGACATCGCTCAGGCCTCCTCGTCCAGGATCCGCGGGACGCGGAAGCGGTTCTCCTCGGCGTCGGGCGCGCCCGACAGCGCCTCCTCGCGCGTCAGCCCCGGCACGACGACGTCGTCGCGGAACACGTTGGTCAGCGGCACGGAGTGCGACGTCGGCGGCACGTCAACCGCGGCGACCTCGCCCACCTGGGCGACGGCCTGCAGGATCACGTCGAGCTGCCCGGCGAATGTGTCGAGCTCGTCATCGGTGACTGCAAGCCGCGCGAGGCGGGCGAGATGCGCCACCTCTTCGCGGGAAATGGTGGCCATGGGTGCGATGCTCCTTCAACAGTCGGCTCGACGCAGTCTATTTCGTCCCCTGCGGTCGCCGTGCGCGACGGTCCGCTCGCCGTTGTCCAATGGCGTTTCCTGCGGGTGTACCCAACGCCGCGGCGCTCTCACCCGCACAGCATTCCTTCACCGTGTCCCCCCACAGTCTTTCCCGCGCGATCTTCAACTGCCGCCGCAGTCGCGCTTCGATCTGCCATCGAACCTACTCGGGGGGTGTGACAGTTTCGTTCAGGTGCTGTGGGCGACCGCGGAACGGCGGTGCCGGGCCAGCCAGTCGAGCAGGCCGTCCGGCGGCATCGGCCGGGCGAAGTACCAGCCCTGTGCCAGGTCGCAGCCCGCCTCGACGAGCATCCGCCAGGTCCGTTCGTCCTCGACGCCCTCCGCCACGATCCGCAGCCCGAGCGCCCGCGCCAGGTCGATCATCGACCGCACGATCGCCGCGTCGTCGGGGTCCGTCGCCACCCCGAGCACGAACGACCGGTCGATCTTCACCTCCTTGAGCGGCAGCCGGCGCAGGTGCAGCATCGAGGAGTACCCGGTGCCGAAGTCGTCCAGCGCGATCGCGATCCCGAGCCGCTCCAGCCGGGCGAGCGTCGCCAGCACCCGCCGCGGATCGGCCATCAGCGCGCTCTCCGTGATCTCCAGCTCCAGCCGCTCCGGCTCGATCCCCGTCTGCCGCAGCTTCGCCTCGATCCGGTCCGCGATCTCGCCGGTGTGCAGGTCCCGGACGCTCACGTTCACCGCCACCCGCACCCGCCCGGCCCGGTCGCCCCACGCCGCGAGCTGGTCGATCGCGGCGTCGATCAGCCGCAACGTCAGCAGCCGCATCACCGAGCTGTGCTCCGCGACCTTGATGAGCTCCTCCGGGTCGACGAGCCCCCGCTGCGGGTGGTGCCACCGCAGCAGCGCCTCCAGCCCCACCACGTCGCCGGTCGCCAGCTCGACCTGCGGCTGGTAGTACAGCGCGACCCCCCGGTCACCGGGGGTCTCCAGCGCTTTGCGCAGATCGGCGAGCAGGCTCAGCCGCTCCGGCGAGTTGTGGTCGGCCTCCGGCGCGTAGACCGCGAGGTTGTCGCCGCGCCCCTTCGCGTCGTACATCGCCACGTCCGCGTGCTGCATCAGCTCCTCGAAGCCCGTGCCGTGCTCCGGGTACACCGCCACCCCCACCGACCCGCCCACGTCGATCGGCAACCCGTCCAGCAGCACCGGCTCCCGCAACGCGTCCATGATCTTCTCCGCGTGCACCCTGGCCTCGGCGACGTCGCGCAGGTGCGGCACCACGATCGCGAACTCGTCGCCGCCGAGCCGCGCCACCTCCGCGTCGGCCCGCTCGTTCAGCCGGCGCGACACCTCGATCAGCAGCCGGTCGCCCACCCGGTGCCCCAGCGAGTCGTTGACCTGCTTGAACCCGTCCAGATCCAGCAGCAGCAGCGCCAGCCGCCGCGCCGCCTGCCGGTTCGCGGCCCGCTCCGAGTGCTCCTCCAGCCGCTGCTCGACCGCCCGCTCCAGGCCCTTCCGGTTCGCCAGGCCGGTCAGCGGATCGCGCCGCGCCTCGAGCGCCCGCTGCGCCGACAGGGAGGTCATCCGGCGCACCGCGTACAGCGTGACCAGCGCCAACGGGATCAGCAGCACGTCCACCCCGGCGGCCGCCACCAGCCCCGGCGCCGACAGCAGCAGGGCCCCGGTCGCCAGCGCGTCGGTCCTGACCGCCCGCGCGAACCGCGCCCGCCACCCCTGCCCGAACCGCAACCACACCGCCGTCGAGACCAGCAGGTTGTTGACCACGAACCACGCGACCGCCGCCACCACGATCCACCCGACGTGATGCGACCCGCGCAGGATCAGATCCGCCACCGCGAACGACACGAAGTACTGGGCCGCGTTGAACGCCGCCCGCCACACCGTGTGCCGCAACCACCCCGCCGCGATCGCCACCGCCGCCAGCTGCACCAGCGCCGCCGGCGCGAACCCGAACGCCAGCATGATCGCGAACGTGAAGCACACCGACGGGAAGGTCATCATCGCGTCGTCCCGGCCCACCTGCACGAAGGGCTTGGTGTCAGCGACGACCGCACACCCCGCGAGCACCCAGAACGCCGCCGGAAGAGTCGCCGGGAACCCGCCGGGCAGGCTGCCCGCCAGCAGCATCGCGCCGACCCCCACCACCACCGCGACGTAGGCGAAGAACCGATGAGCATGCCTGGGCGGCGCGACGTTACGCAGCGCGCTCTGCTCCATCCACTCCCCCGCTCGGGTGCCATCGACCACTCCGTCGAGACGCCCTGCGAGCGTGCACCTCAACCGCCACCCAAACCGGAAAGGATGCTGAATCGATGCACAAAACCCCCGCCATTCCTCCGACCGGGCGATCACGTTTCATCGAATATCACTACTGCGTAGCGATTCCCGAACGTTCCGTGAGCCACTCAGGCAAGGGGCGACCGGGGCCTTCCTCGATCAGCCGCCCGCGGGAACGGCGTCCTCGGGAGCGGCGTCCGCGGGCTGGGCCAGGGCGCGGGCGGCGTCGGGGCCTTCGGTGAGCAGGACCTCGAAGGCGGCCTCGTCGAGGATCGGGACCTTCAGGGTCGCGGCCTTCTCGGCCTTGGAGCCCGGGGACTCGCCGACGACGACGAAGTGCGTCTTCTTGGAGACGGAGCCGGAGACCTTGCCGCCGCGGGAGGCGACGGCCTCGGCGGCCTGGTCGCGGGAGTAGCGGTCGAGGGAGCCGGTGACGACGACGGTGATGCCGTCGAGGGGGCGGGGGCCGGAGGCCACCTGCTCCTCGACCATGCGGACGCCGGCCGCCGCCCAGCGGTCGACGATCTCGCGGTGCCAGTCGACGGCGAACCAGTCGTGGACGGCGCGGGCGATGGTGGGGCCGACGCCCTCGACCGCGGCGAGCTCCTCCGGGGTGGCGGTGGCGATGGTCTCCATGGAGCCGATGGAGTTGGCCAGGGCCTGCGCCGCGGTGGGGCCGACGTGGCGGATGGAGAGGGCGACCAGGACGCGCCAGAGGGGGCGCTCCTTGACCTCCTGGAGGTTGACCAGCAGCAGCTGGGCGGTGCTGCTGAGCGAGCCGTCCTTGTTGACGAAGAACGGGGACTTGGCGAGCTTGTCGGCGTCGACGTCGAAGAGCTCGGCCTCGTTGGTGAGGACGGACTCGAGCAGGGCGGCGGCGGACTTCCAGCCGAGGGCCTCGATGTCCAGGGCGTTGCGGCTGGCGAGGGCGAAGAGGCGCTCGCGGAGCTGGCCCGGGCAGACCCGCGAGTTGGGGCAGCGGATGTCCTTGTCGCTCTCCTTCTCGGGAGCGAGGGCCGTGCCGCACGACGGGCAGTGCGTCGGCATGACGAAGGCGACCTCGGATCCGTCGCGGCGGTCGGCGACCGGGCCGAGGACCTCGGGGATGACGTCGCCGGCGCGGCGGATGACGACGGTGTCGCCGATGAGGATGCCCTTGCGGACGACCTCCTGCGCGTTGTGCAGCGTCGCCTGCGCGACCTTGACGCCGCCCACGGCGACGGGCTCCATCACGGCGAACGGGGTGACGCGGCCCGTGCGCCCGACGTTGACCTCGATGCCGAGCAGCTTGGTCATCGCCTCCTCGGGCGGATACTTGAACGCGATCGCCCAGCGGGGCGCCTTGCTGGTGGAGCCGAGGCGGCGCTGGATGGACATCTGGTCGACCTTGACGACCACGCCGTCGATCTCGTGCTCGATGGTGTGGCGGCGCTTGCCGTAGTCGGCGATGTAGGCGCGGACGCCGTCGAGGTCGTCGAAGACCTTCCACCGGGGTGAGGTCGGCAGCCCCCAGGCGTGCATCAGGTCATAGGCCTCGGACTGGGTGGCCGGATTGAACCCCTCACGGGCGCCGAAGCCGTGGACCAGCATCTGCATCGGGCGGGACGCGGTGATCCGCGGATCCTTCTGGCGGAGGCTGCCGCTGGCCGCGTTGCGCGGGTTGGCGAACGGCGGCTCACCGGCGGCGACCTGGGCCGCGTTGACCTCCTCGAAGCCGGCCAGGGTGAAGAACACCTCGCCGCGGACCTCCAGCAGGTCGGGCAGGTCGGCGCCGGTGAGGTGCTCCGGGATGCCCGCGATGGTCCGCACGTTGAGCGTGATGTCCTCGCCGGTGCGGCCGTCGCCGCGGGTGGCGGCGCGGACCAGGCGCCCGCGCTCATACGTGAGGTTGACGGCGAGGCCGTCGATCTTCAGCTCGCACAGGTAGCGGGGAGCGCTGCCGGCGTCGCGCTCGATGCGCTGGACCCAGCCGGCGAGCGCCTCGTCGTTGAGCGCGTTGTCGAGGCTGAGCATGCGCTCGGCGTGCTGCACCGACGCGAAGTCGGTGGAGAAGGTGCCGCCGACCCGCTGGCTGGGCGAGTCGGGCGTGATGAGCGCCGGGAACTCGGCCTCGATCGCCTCCAGCTCCCGCATCAACGTGTCATAGACCGAGTCGTCGACGGCCGGCGACTGCAGGATGTAATACCGATACTGGTGCTCGTCCAGCTCGCGGGACAGCTCGGTGTGCCGCTCGCGTGCCTCGAGGGTGGGCTCGGTCCCTGCGTCGTTCATGCCACGAACTTACCGCCCGGGTACGACAAAAAATGGCTACAGATGATCCGTGAGCCGCCGGCCGGCGTCGCGCAGCGCCCGCAGCACCTTCACCGGCGGCACCGAGAGCCCGCACGGCGGCGTGACGACGACCTGCGCCGGCAGCGCGCTGAGCGGGAACCCGAGCTTGCGCCACAGATCCGTCACGGTCGAAGCGGGCGACGGCCCGGACACGCCGGCGAAGAGCCCCGCGCCGCCGTCGAGGAGCTCGCCGAGCGCGTCCAGGTCGGCGAGGAGCGACAGGTCCACGGCGACCGCCACCGCCCCGGCCTCGCGCAGAAGCTCGAAGGGGACGCCGGGGGCACAGCAGTGCGCGACCACCGGCACACCGGCCGCCGAGAACACCGACGACAGCGCGGACCGCGCGACGGAGACGTCCACGGCGCGCAGTGTGCCGTACCCGCTCTCCGAGGGCACCCGGCCGGCCAGCACCGCGGGCAGGGACGGCTCGTCGACCTGCAGCAGGATCGTGGCGTGCGGCAGCCGGGCCCGCACCGACGCGACATGCGCGCGCACGCCGTCCGCGAGGGACGCGGCGAGGTCGCGCGCGGCGCCGTGGTCACGCAGGACCGCCCCGCCGATCGGCAGCTGCAGCGACGCCGCGAGCGTCCACGGGCCGGGCACCTGGACCTTGAACGTGCCGGCGAACGAGGACGCCTGCTCGGTCATCGTGTCGAGGTCGCGCTCGAGGAAGTCCAGGGCCACCCGCAGGTCGTGGCCGGGTCGGGAGGCCACGCGCCAGCGCCCCGCGTACAGCTCGATCGGCAGCTCCGTCAGCAGCGCCCCGCCCCTGCCGATCATGTCGGCGCCGGGGCCGCGCCCGGGCAGCTCCGGCAGGTGGGGCAGGTCCGGCAGCTCGCCGAGCACGATCCTCTGCGCCTCGGCGATGTCGGTGCCCGGCATGGAGCCGATCCCGGTGGCGGACCCCACCGGCCAGGGAAAAGTCATGAAGTTTCCGAAATGGTCGCCGAACCGAGCACGATGTCGCCTTCGTCAGATGGCTGGTAGCAGACGATCGCCTGCCCGGCGGCGACACCACGGGCGGGCGAGTGCAGCGAGGCCGTCAGGGACGAGCCGTCGAGCACCACCGAGGCGGGGAACACGGACCCGTGCGCCCTGAGCTGTACGGAGCAGTCCAGGGCCGACGCCGATCCGTGCCACACCGGCCGGGCACCCACCACGGTGGACACCTCGAGCGCGGACGCCGGCCCCACCGTCACCGTGTTGGTGGCGGGCGTGATCGAGAGCACGTAGCGAGGGTTGCGGTCGGGCGCCGATACCCGCAGGTCGAGCCCGCGGCGCTGGCCCACCGTGTAGGCGAACGCCCCCTCGTGCCGCCCGATGACCGCCCCGGTGGTGGCCTCCACGATGTCGCCGGGCTGCGACCCCAGCCGGTCGGCGAGGAACTTCCGCGTGTCACCGTCGGCGATGAAGCAGATGTCGTGGCTGTCCGGCTTGTCCGCCACGGCCAGGCCGCGCGCGGCGGCCTCCTCGCGGACGGCGGCCTTCGTGGAGTCGCCCAGCGGGAACATCGCCCGGGACAGCTGCTCGGCCGTCAGCACCGCCAGCACGTAGGACTGGTCCTTCGCGTAGTCGACGCTGCGCCGCAGCAGCCCGTCGGCGCCGAGCCGCGCGTGGTGACCGGTGACGACCGCGTCGAACCCCAGCGCCACGGCCCGGTCCAGCACCGCCTCGAACTTGATCTTCTCGTTGCACCGCAGGCACGGGTTCGGCGTCCGCCCGGCCGCGTACTCGGCGACGAAGTCGTCCACGACCGAGTCGTGGAACTGCTCGGCCATGTCCCACACGTAGAACGGGATCCCGATCACGTCGGCGGCGCGCCGCGCGTCGCGGGCGTCCTCCAGGGTGCAGCAGCCGCGGGCGCCGCTGCGATACGTCTGCGGGTTGCGCGCCAGGGCGAGGTGGACCCCGGTCACGTCGTGACCGGCCTCGGCCGCCCGCGCGGCCGCGACCGCCGAGTCGACCCCACCTGACATCGCCGCGAGCACTCTCACAACGAAAGCCTACCTAGAGGCGCGACTTGACCGCGCCGGCCCGGCGGGCCCGCTCCACGACGCCGGGCAGCGCGGCGACGAGCGCGTCCACGTCGGCCTCGGTCGACGTGTGCCCGAGGGTGAACCGCAGCGACGATCGCGCCTCGGCGTCACCGGCGCCCATCGCGATCAGTACATGCGACGGCTGCGCCACACCGGCGGAGCAGGCCGAGCCGGTCGAGCACGCGATGCCCTGCGCGTCGAGCAGGAGCAGCAGCGCGTCGCCCTCACAGCCCGGGAACGAGAAGTGCGCGTTGCCCGGCAGCCTGTCCGCGGGGTCGCCGTTGAGGATCGCGCCGGGCACGGCGTCGCGGACCCGGGCGACGAGGTCGTCGCGCAGGCGCCCGATCCGCTCCGCGGTCTCGCGCTGGGTCTTGACCGACAGCTCGACCGCCACGGCGAGCGCGACGATCCCGGGCACGTCCAGGGTGCCGGAGCGCACGTCGCGCTCCTGCCCGCCGCCGTGCAGCAGCGGCGTGCAGGCGACCTCACGGCCGAGCAGGAGCGCGCCGACGCCGATCGGGCCGCCGAGCTTGTGCCCGCTGACCGTGAGCGCGGCGGCGCCGCTGGCGGCGAAGTCGACGGGGACCTGCCCGACGGCCTGCACCGCGTCGGTGTGGAACGGCACCCCCGCGGAGGCCGCCAGGGCGGACAGCTCGGCGACCGGCTGGATCGTGCCGACCTCGTTGTTGGCCCACATCACGGTGGCGACCGCAACGTCGTCGCCGGACACCGCCTGCGCGAAGTCGTCGACCGAGACCCGGCCCGACGAGGAGACCGGCAGCCACGTGACCGCCGCGCCCTCGTGCCGCTCCAGCCAGGTGACCGCGTCGAGCACCGCGTGGTGCTCGACGGAGCTGGCCACGATCCGGTTGCGCCGCGGATCCGCGGCCCGCCGGGCCCAGAAGATGCCCTTGGTGGCGAGGTTGTCGCTCTCGGTGCCGCCCCCGGTGAAGATCACCTCGGACGGCCTGGCGGCGAGCGCGGCGGCGATCTGCTCGCGCGACTCCTCCACCCGGCGGCGGGCCTGGCGGCCGGAAGCGTGCAGCGACGAGGCGTTGCCGACTGCACGCGCCGCGGCGACGAAGGCGTCGAGCGCCTCCGGGAGCATCGGCGTAGTGGCGGCATGGTCGAGGTACGACATCGGACCCAAGCCTAACGGCCGTCCGCTCCTTACCGCGCCGCCGGTTGCCCGGTGATCACCACAGGGTCCCGGCGGCGGCGGTCTTCGCGCCGAACCGGGCCACCGCACGTGATGAGGGGCGCTGTCCCGGGCGGGGTATCGCTCCAGCGGGACGGCGGTCCTGACGGCATGCACCCGTCGTACGTCATCACTGCCGGTGACCGTCGGCGCGTCGCCGGAGCCAATTCGCGCAGTCTGAAAAAACGCGCTCTTGCCCTGTACTGCATCCAGCACCCCCGCCCGCGCCGAATACGTAGACGGAAGTCCCCTGTGAGATGCGATAACTTCAGGACGTGCCTGTGCGACGGCGACAACCACGGCGGGCCCGGTGAGTGCCGGGCACCCGCCGGACGGCGAGGACGGCTTCGCCGAGCTGTTCCGTGCCGGTGACGAGCGCGCGCTGCGGCAGGCGTACGAGCGGTTCGGGCCGGCCGTGTTCCACCTCGCCGCCCGTGGGCTGGCGAGCACGACGGACGCCGAGGACGTCACGCAGGCCACGTTCGTGGCGGCGTGGCTGGGCCGGGAGAGCTTCGACCCCGCCCGCGGGTCGATGCTCGGCTGGCTGCTCGGGATCGCCCGGCGCAAGGTCGTCGACCAGATCCGGGCGGCGGCCCGCGACGACCGGATCGCCGACTCGGTCCGCCGGCTCGCGCCCGCCGTCGAGGTCGAGGCGCCGCCGGACCGGGTCGTCGACCGGCTGGTCGTCGCCGACGAGATGGCCCAGCTGCCCGGCGAGCAGCGGCGGGTGCTGGAGCTGGCGTTCTACGACGACCTGACCCACCCGCAGATCGCGGCGGTGACAGGCCTGCCGCTGGGCACGGTGAAGAGCCACCTGCGGCGCGGGATGGCGAGACTTCGCAGTCGATGGGAGGTGGACGGTGTCACATTTGGAGCCCGAGCGGCTGGTGCTTCTGGCGCTCGGTGAGGAGACCCTCGACCAGCACGAGACCGGCCACCTCGACACCTGCGGGCGGTGCCGCACCGAGGTGGACGAGCTGCGCGACGTCGCCGGCCTCGGCCGTCAGACGCAGCGGCTGCGCGACCTGCCGCCCCCGCCGGAGCACGTCTGGCAGCGGATCCGGGCGGAGCTGGCGGCGACCGACCGGGCCACACCCCCGCCCGCCGTGACGCTGCACACCGACCCACCACCGACCGCCGCACGTCCTCGGGTCGCTTCAGCGGCCGCGGTACTGCCCGCAGACGGCACCGTCCGTCGCCGGCACGGCTGGCGGGTCACCGCCGCTGTCGCGGCGGCGGCGGCCGTCGTGGCCGCGGTCGCCGCCGCGGCCGGGACGGCGCTGGTGCTGCGGGACGGGTCCCCGGGCCCCGCCGTCGCCTCCTGCCCGGCCGGCTCGCCCAGGGTGTCGCTGGAGGCGCTGCCGGGCGCACCGGCCGGGGCGGGCGGCTACGCCTGCCTCGTCAGCGTCGACGGGGAGCGGAAGCTGTTCGTGCACGCCGAGGGGATGCCGGACCAGCCCGACGGCGACTACGAGGCCTGGCTGCTCGACTCGACCAGCCTGGACGCCCCCGCGCTGCGCATGCAGGCGCTCGGCGTGATGGGCGCGAAGCCCGACCAGCAGCTGACCGTGCCCGGCACGCTCGACCTGCGCAAGTTCAACATCGTCGACATCTCCGCCGAGCCGCACGACGGCGACGCCACCCACTCCGGCAAGAGCCTGCTCCGCGGCACGCTCCCCTAGCCCGTCTTCCGGGGCACGGAAAAGCGCCGCCCGCCGGAGACGGCGGGCGGCGCTCTCGTCAGCGCGGGGTTACTTGCGCTTGCGGATCTCCTCGGCGGCCTGCGGGACGACCTTGAACAGGTCGCCGACCACGCCGAAGTCGGCCAGCTCGAAGATCGGCGCCTCGGGGTCCTTGTTGACCGCGACGATCGTCTTCGACGTCTGCATGCCGGCCCGGTGCTGGATCGCGCCGGAGATGCCGAGCGCCACGTACAGCTGCGGCGACACCGTCTTGCCGGTCTGGCCGACCTGGAACTGGTGCGGGTAGAAGCCCGAGTCGACCGCCGCCCGGGACGCGCCGACGGCGGCGCCGAGCAGGTCGGCCAGCTCCTCGACGAGCTTGAAGTTGTCGGCGCTGCCGACGCCGCGGCCGCCGGAGACGACGATCGAGGCCTCGGCGAGCTCCGGGCGGGCGCCCTTCGCCTCGACCTTGCGCTCGACGACCTTCGCCAGCTTGTCCTTGTCGGTCAGCGCGACCTCGACCTGCTCGACCGACGCGGTGGCCGGCGAGGGGGTGGGGGTGAGCGAGTTGGGCCGGACCGTGACGATCGGCAGGCCCTTGCTGACCTTCGACTTCACGATCGTCGAACCGGCGAAGACGACCTGCGTGGCGACACCCTCGGCGTCGAGGGCGACGATGTCGGTGAGCACCCCGTTGTCGAGCTTGACGGCGACCCGTCCGGCGATCTCCTTGCCCTCCTGGCTGGAGGCGACGAGCACCGCGGCGGGCGACACGCGCTGGATCAGCGACGCGAGGACGGTGGCCTTGCCGGCCACGAGGTAACCGTCGAGGTCCTCGCTCTCGGCGGCGTAGATCTTCGAGGCGCCGAACTCGCCGAGCTTGTCGGCGACCGCCGCGGCGGAGCCGCCGAGGACGACGGCGGAGACGTCACCCAGCGTGCGGGCGAGGGTGAGCATCTCGAGGGTGACCTTCTTGACGGCACCCTGGGAGGCCTCGACGACGACCAGTACTTCAGCCATGGTTCCGAACTCCCTTAGACGAACTTCTCGGAGGCCAGGTACTCGACGAGCTTGCTGCCGCCGTCGTCACCCGCGTCGATCTTGTTGCCGGCCTGGCGGGGCGGGCGCTTGCTGTGCTCGACGACGGCGCTGGTCGCGCCCTCGAAGCCGACCTCGCTCGCGGCGATGCCCAGGTCGCCCAGCGACAGGGTCTGCAGCGGCTTCTTCTTGGCCGCCATGATGCCCTTGAACGACGGGTAGCGCGGGTCGTTGATCGTGTCCCACACGCTGACCAGGGCGGGGGTGGAAGCGGTGACGACCTCGTAGCCCTCGTCGGTCTGCCGCTCGATGGTGACCGAGGAGCCCTCGACGGTGAGCTTGCGGGCACCGGTCAGCGCCGCGATCCCGAGCCGCTCGGCGATCATGTGCGGCATGACCTGCACGCGGCCGTCGGTCGACTCGGCGCCGCAGATGACCAGGTCGGCCTGCTGCTGCGCGATGGCGGCGGCGAGCACCTTCGAGGTGGCGACGGCACACGAGCCGTGCAGCGCGTCGTCGACGACGTGGACGGCGGAGTCCGGGCCCATCGACAGGGCCTTGCGGATCGACTCCGTGGCACGGTCGGGGCCGACGGTCAGGACGACCACCTCGCCGCCGTGCGCCTCCTGGAGGCTCAGCGCCTCCTCGATGGCGTATTCGTCCATCTCGTTGATCACGTTGCTGGCCGACGCGCGGTCGACGGTGTTGTCGTCACTGCGCAGGTTGCGGTCCGCGCCGGAGTCCGGCACCTGCTTGACGAGTACGACGATCTTCATCGTGGTCCGAGGTCCTCCTGCTTGACAGTCACCGCGCCATCGCGGCCGACTTGCGCCCCACGTTACGGCTCATCCTGGTCGCGAACAGGTTCGCCTCTCGTACGTTACTCAAGAGTAGGTTCGAAAGTGTCGTGAAAAGTGTCACCGGAGCACTCACCCTGAATCGGGGGGTGGGTGAAATGTCACAGAACACCGCACTTGTCGAGCCGGCGCGTGAGCTCTCCGCGGCGGTCGCCCAGCACGCTGCGGAAAAGGTCACACACCGTCGCTGCGCGCCACCGAACGAGCATTGGTGCACGTGCGGTCACCCCCGCGAACGCTGCGTGACCGAAACCATCCGCGCGCTCTGGCACATGCCGGTCTAGCCCGCCGACCAGCTCTCGGCCTGCGCCTTCCTCTGCCGCCGCCCGCTCACGCGGCTTCAGTCGTCGACCATGACCGCGGCGACCTCGGTGCGCGCCGCCCGCCGGGCGGGCAGCAGCGCGGCGACCGCACCGGCGGCCGCGGCGATGACGACGTAGAGCAGCAGCTGGCCGTACGGCACGACGGGGTGCCCGTGGCCGAACTGGCGGATCAGCCCCACCGACGCGGCCACGCCGACCAGCACGCCGAACCCGACGCCGACCACCGCGCCGACGAAGGCCATGAGCATCGCCTCGAGCACCAGCATCCCGCGCAGCTGGCCGCGGGACAGCCCGAGCGCCCGCAGCAGGGCCGACTCCCGGGTCCGCTCCAGCACCGACAGGGCGAGGGTGTTGGCGATGCCCGTCAGGCCGATCACGATCGACATGCCCAGCAGCGCGGAGAACACGCCGAGCTGCTCGTCGAGCGTGCCGGTGATCCGGGCCCGCCACTCGGCCTGGCTGCTGACCTGGGTGAGCGGCGCCTCCTTCAGCGCCGCGTCGACCGCCGCCCGCGAGTCGACCGGCGCGACCCCCTCAGCGGCCTTGACCAGCACCTGGTCGGGGTCGCCGGCGCCGAACACGGTCGCGTAGTCGCTCCAGTCCAGCAGCGCCTGCCCGTCGGTCGGCGCGTCGTCGTACAGTGCGGCGACGGTCAACGTGAGGGTGCGGACCTGCACGGAGGAGCCGACGCGGGCGCCGATCTCGTCGGCGAAGAACCGGTTGAGCGCGACCGTGCCGGGCTTGAGCGCGCCGGCCGAGCCCGCGGTGATCTCGGGGCGCAGGACGGTGTCGAGGGCGCCGGGCTCCATCGTCCAGATCTGGGTGAACCGGCCGCCGACGTCGCCCTCGCGGCTGCGGGACGCGGCGACCGCGGCCAGCTCGCGGTGCGAGCGCAGGGTCGTCGTCACGGCCAGGGGCACCTTGCGGCTCTGCCCGTTGGGCGTGTAGACGCCGCTGATGATGTAGTCGACCGCGAAGTTCTCGTCGAGCTCCTGCTCGGCCTGCGCCCGCGCGGTCGCCAGCAGCACGCTGAAGACGCTCATCAGCGCCAGGCCGACCATGAGGGCGCTCGTGGTGGCCGCGACCCGCTTCGGGTTGCGCAGGGCGTTGGTGACCGCGAGCCGGCCGGCGGCGCCGAACACCTTCGCCGGCACCCAGCCCGCCCACGCCGTCAGCCGCGACACGATCAGCGGCGCCGCGATCACGATGCCGGTGAACACGAAGATGGCGCCCAGGAACACGATGGGCACGCCGCTGAACCCCGGCACCCTCGTGCCGGCGAGCATCAGCAGCGCACCGCCGGCCGCGGGCACCCCGGCCAGGACGATCCGCAGCAGCCGCCGACCGGGCGCGACCTCGGCCAGGGCGGTGGTGCGCAGCGCCGCGATCGGCGGGATGCGGCTCGCGGTCGCGGCCGGCAGCAGCGACGCGATCACCGTGAAGAGCGTGCCGGCGAAGACCCCGACCAGCACGGTGGTGGGCGTGACGATCAGCCGGTCGACGCGGACCCCGCTGCCGACGGTGTTGCGCCCGATGAGCAGCCCCTCACCCACGACGGTGCTCACCAGCAGGCCGCCGAGGGAGGCGACGACGCCGACGACCACCGCCTCCAGGATCACCGAGCCGAACAGCTGCCGCCTGGACGCGCCGACGCAGCGCAGCAGCGCCAGCTCCCGGATCCGCTGCGCGACCAGGATCGCGAACGTGTTGTAGATGACGAACACGGAGACGGCGAGCGCGATCAACCCGAAGCCGAAGATCACGATCAGGAAGCCGTCGACGTACTTGGCGGCGGCCACGGCGTACTCGGCGCGCATCTGCGCACCCGTCATCACCCAGGCCCGGCCGCCGAGGGCCGACTCCAGGCGGCCGGCCAGCTCGGCCTGCGACACGCCGGGCTGCGCGGACACCACGACCTGCGCGTAGCCGTCGGCGCCGGTCAGCGTGCGCATGTCCGCCGGGGTGAGCGCGGCGACGGTGAAGCCCGCGAAGCGCTTGTTGGCGCCGAGATCCATGATGCCGACGAGGGTCAGCGCGACCGGCTTCTGGTCGAGGCCGACCACCGACACCTGCTCGCCGACCTTGAAGCCGTAGATCTCCGCGGTGGTGTCGTCGACCGCGATCTCGCCGGGGCGCTGCGGCTGCCGGCCGGTGCCGACGTCGTACATCGACAGGTGCTCGTCGCCGGGGGTCGACAGCGCCCAGCCGATCCGGCCCAGGTAGGAGATCAGCCGGCCGTTCCGGTCGAGCATGGGCAGCCGCTCGGCCATCCTGCCGTCGGCGTGCGCGACGCCGGGCACGGCCTTGACCTCCTCGACGATGCCGGTCTCGAAGCGCTGCCCCGACTCGCTGAACCCGGACGAGCCCACGGACGCGTCGACGTGCTTCGCGGCGCGCGCGAGATCGTCGTAGAAGGCGGCCTTGGCCGTATCGCCATAGACCAGGGTGCCGGCGAGGAAGCCGACACCGATCATGATGGCCGTGGCGGTCAGCAGCAGCCGGAGCTTGTGCGCCCGGAGCCCGGCGAGAGTTGTTCGAAGCATCGGCCGCGACTGTACCCAGAGCAGCTGAGGGGAGTCTGACAATGGTGTCGATGTGGGCACTCATCCGGCGCTGGTTCGACCCCGACGAGGTGCGCTCGGTCGGCACCACACCCGACTACCGGTTCTCCCTGGCCAACGAGCGCACGTTCCTGGCCTGGCTGCGCACGGCGCTCGCGCTGGTCGGCGGCGGGCTGGCGGTCGCGCAGTTCCTGCCCGGGCACCGGCTGCGGATCGTCATCGCGGTGTCGCTCTTCGCACTCGGCGGGCTGGTCGCGGTCCGCGCGGTCGACCACTGGGCCCGCAGCGAACGGGCGATGCGGCTGGGTGAGGCGCTGCCACCGTCGCGCTTCCCCGGCATCCTGGCGCTGATCGTCGCGGTGGGGGCGGTCGCGCTGCTGGTGGCGACGTTCCTGTGACGTCCTCCGGCGACGGCCCGCACATGGTGCAGCCCTCGGACGACGGGCCGCCGGGCGCGCAGCTGGAGCGCACCATGCTCTCGTGGCGCCGCACGACCGTGTCCTTCACCGCCGTGGCGCTGCTTCTGGCGAGGTTCGCCGTGATCGAGGCACCCCGGCCGGTCGCCCTCGCCGCGGTCGCCGCCGTCGGCCTCACCTGGGCCGTCGCGATTCACCTGATCAGGATGAGAATCGCCCGGCTCACCCGCCCTGTGCGCCGCACGCTGCCCCTCGTCGTCACGCTCATCCTCCTGTACAGCCTGACGGGCACCCTCTTGCTGGTGTCATAGGGCGCCCCACTGCGTCATGATGGCGAAATGGGACGTGCGCTGCCCTTTCTCATCGTTCTCGTCGCGACGCTGGTCGCGTTGATCGACTGTCTGTCCACGGACCGTGACGACGTCCGGGGACTACCCAAGACCGTCTGGTGTCTCGCCATCCTGCTGCTGCCCGTCGTGGGCGTGATCGCCTGGTTCTTCGCGGGCCGACCCTTCACGACCGAACAGCACGCCGGCGTCGCCGCCGCGGGCGGGACCCGCCGCCGGCCGTCGAGGCCCGTCGCCCCCGACGACGACCCCGACTTCCTCCGCAACATCGACACCACCCGGGCCCGCAACGACGCCGAGCTCCTGCGCCGCTGGGAGGAAGACCTCAAGCGCCGCGAGGAGGAGTAACCCGCGCCGCTTCCGGTGCTGCCGGCGACTCCGGCGGCGTGGGCGTCCTCGGTACGCACAGCGTCAGCGCGGCGGGTGCGATCCGGGCCACCAGCACGCGGGCCGGCGCGACCACGTCGCCGTCCAGCTCGCGGGCCTGGTCCTGGCCGGTGTGCACCTCGACCTTCCGCGCCCGGAAGGTCTCCAGCTGCCGGGTCCCGCCCCGGCGCATGACCACGCCCCAGCCGAGCAGGATCCAGTCGGTGAGGTCGCGCGGGGTCAGGATCGCCACGTCGAGCCAGCCGTCGTCCGGCCGCAGCGGGATCCCGCCCTGCAGGCGGCCCACGTTGGCGACGAGCACGCTGCGGGCCCGGCGGCGGATCCAGCGGCCGCCGTCCAGCCGGATCCGCATCAGGACCCGCTTGCGGCTCAGCCTCCGGGCGCCCGCCGCGACGTACGCCAGCCAGCCGAAGCGGCGCTTCGCGGTGTCGGGGGTGGCGTCGAGCATCTCCGCGTCGAAGCCCATGCCCGCCATGACGGTGAACGTGCCGGGGTGACCGGTGCTGGTGTCGGCGCCGTCCACGATGCCGACGTCGATGCGGCGCCGGTCGCCGTGGATCGCGACCTCGACCGCGGCCCGCACGTCGCGGGTGATGCCCAGGTTGGTGGCGAGCAGGTTGCCGGTGCCGGACGGGACGAGCGCCAGGGCGACGTCCGTGCCGGCGAGCACCGACGCGACCGCCATCACGGTGCCGTCACCCCCGCAGACGAACACCACGTCGACGCCGGCCTCCACCGCCTGGACCGCCATCCCGCAGCCGGGGTCCTCGGGGGTGGTGGTGAGCCACAGCGGCTCCGGCCAGCCCGCCGCGCCGAGCAGGTCGCAGATCTCCCTGCGCCTCTCGTCCAGGTCGACGACCTTCGACGGGTTGACGATGACCGCGCTGCTGGTCACGCCTCCACCTCCGCCACGCTCCGGCGTCGGCCCGAGCCGCTTCGCTGGCCGCTCACGCCACCGCCTCCGCTGCGCTCCGGCGCCGGCCTGAGCCACACCTGCCATGCCGGTGAGCGGCCCGAGCCGCTTCGCTGGCCGCTCACGTACCCACCTTGCGGAAGCGTGCCTGGAAGAAGCAGTACACCCCGAACGCCGCGACGCCGACCGCGACGGCGAGCAGGAGGAACTTGCCGAACGGCTGGGCGACGAGGGTGTGCAGCGCCGCGTCGAGCCCGCGGGACTTGGCGGGATCGTTGGTGATCGCGGCCTGGAGCAGCAGGACGCCCACGATGCCGAACGCGACCCCCTTGGCGATGTAGCCGACCTGGCCCGCCCTGGTCGCCGTCTTGCGGGTCTTCGGGTTCGCCGCGCCGAAGTTCAGCTTCCGCGCGAACTTGCGCTTCCACCCGTACCACAGCATCCCGGCACCGAAGGCGAGCACACCCAGCCCGATCAGCCCCACCAGCCAGACCCCGGCGGGCTTCGCCATGATCCCGGCGGTGAACTGCTGCTGCTGGTTGGCGCTGGACGACGGCGCGCCGGTGATGACCTTGCCGGCGGTCCACGCGAGGGCGGCGTAGATCACGACCCGCCCTGCCGAGGCGACCCGCTCCCAGACGCGCTCCTTGCCCTGCACGTCGCGGTGACCCCAGATCGCGAGGGCGACCTGCCAGAGCGCGAGCGCGACCAGGCAGATGAGCACGAACCACAGCAGCAGCTTGCCGAACGGCTGCTCCGCGAGCTTCTGGAAGGCGCCGGACTGGTCGCCCTCCTGCCCCGCCTCGCCGAACGCGATCTGTGCCGCCACCCAGGCGAGCGCGAGGTGCAGCAGGCCGTATCCGACGAAACCGACCTTGGTCAAATTCTTGAACAGGTCACTCTGCGTGGCGCGGTGTGCTGTATCGGCGGGGGTCATGTTCTCGTTCTCCCCCGACTGGGCATGTTGGCAAACGTGAGGACGCAGAGATCCGCTCTTTGGCGCATGGCCGGCTTCGGTGCCGCCGCGCTGCTGTTCAGCCTCCTGATCATCGCCGTGCGCGTGCGCTGGGTGCCACTGGAGTCGGTCGACCGCGGCGTCGCCGAGAGCCTCAACGAGGCCGTCGCCCCGAGTGACTTCCTGGTGACGCTCATGGGCGGCATCAGCAGGATCGGCAGCTTCGGCGTGATGGCCTGGCTGGTCGCGATCGGCACGACGCTCGTGCTGGTCCGCAAGCAGTACAAGCTTGCCGCGTTCCTGGTGGCGACCACCGTCGGCGGGCTCATCCTCGACCCGACGCTGAAGCTGGCCGTCGGCCGGCTGCGGCCGGTCGTCGAGCAGCCCGTCGCGCACGGCGGCGGCAACAGCTTCCCCAGCGGCCACTCGCTCAACTCGCTGATCTGCTACACGGCGCTGCTGCTGGTGTTCCTGCCGGCGCTGCGGCCCCGCTGGCGCAGGCCGGCGGTCATCGTGGTGGGCTTCGTCGTCGCGCTCGTCGGGTTCAGCCGGCTGGCGCTCGGCGTGCACTTCCTGTCCGACGTGATCGGCGGCTGGTCGCTGGGCATCGCCTGGCTCGGGCTGTGCGCCACCGCGTTCGAGCTGATCCGGCACCACGAGGGCCTGCGGGTCACCGAGCCGCTCGAGGAGGGCCTGGAGCCGGAGGCCGCCGACGACCTGCGCCCCACGGAGCCGCACGTGCACCGCCCGGGCACCGCGCGGACCCTCGCCCTGGGCGCCGTCGCCTGGGTCTTCACGTTCGGCACGCTCGTCGCGCTCGGTCTGCCCCTCGCGCGGTACCGCGACGGCAACGGCAACGTCCTGTGGGACTCGACGATCCCGCACTGGTTCGCCGCGCACCGCAGCGACGTCCTCGGCCACGTGTCGATCGTCGGCAGCGAGGTCGGCAACACCCACGCGATCCTCGCGATCGGCCTCGTCATCGGCGCCGTGTCCCTCGCCGCGATCCGCCGCTGGCGGCCGGTGATCTTCCTGGTGGCGGTCATGTTCGGCGAGCTGAGCCTGTTCCTGGCCAGCGCCGCGATCGTCGGCCGGGCCCGGCCCGACGTGGAGAACATGGACGGGCCGATGCCGACGTCGAGCTTCCCGTCCGGGCACGTCGCCGCCACGATCATGATCTGGGCGACCGCGGCCCTGCTGGTCTTCCCGCGGACCCGCGCCTGGTGGCGGTGGGTGCTGCCGGTGCTGGCGGTCGCGATGCCGCTGTGGGTCGCCGTTTCTCGCATGTACCGCGGAATGCACCACCCGACCGACATCGTCGGCAGCATCCTGCTGGCAGCGCTGTGGCTTTCGGCGATGTACTGGCTGGTCACGCCCAACTGCGACCTCGCCGAGCAGCCGTGCGAGGAGGACCTGGCGGAGCCGGGCGGCGACTTACAGGACGCTCCACCAACTCGATCCGATCCACCCGCTTCCGGCGCCTCCGTCTCCAAGGCGGCGGGTGCGTCACGATGAAGTCGGACTGGTTCCTCACGGAGGAGGAGCGGGGCAACCCGCACACCAGAATCACAGCGTGGACCGACGGCAACGCCGTCCGGCCGCTGATCGACGGCAAGGCGTACTTCGCCGAGCTGTACACCGCGATCGAACGGATGGAGCGCGGCGACCTGCTGCTGTTCACCGACTGGCGCGGCGACGTCAGCCAGAGGGTCACCAGGAACGGCCCGTCGATCGGCGACGTGCTGTGCGACGCCGCCCGCCGCGGCGTGCGCGTCAAGGGGCTCATCTGGCGCTCGCACTGGAACGCGCTGCAGTTCAGCGCGGCGGAGAACCGGCGCTTCGCCCGGAAGATCGAGGCGGCCGGCGGCGAGTGCCTGCGCGACATGCGGGTCCTCGTCGGCGGCTCGCACCACCAGAAGCTGGTCGTCCTGCGCCACCCCGGCCGGCCGGAGCTGGACCGCGCGTACGTCGGCGGCATCGACCTCTGTCATGGCCGCCGCGACACCCAGTCCCACGAGGGCGACCCGCAGGCGGTCGAGATCACCCCGAAGTACGGCAAGCGCCCACCGTGGCACGACGTGCAGCTGGAGCTGCGCGGCCCGGTGGTCGGCCAGGTCGAGGCCACGTTCCGGGAACGCTGGGAGGACCCGTCGGCGCTGTCGCGCAACCCGCTGCACTGGCTCCAGGGCAAGGTCGAGGACGAGAACCTGGACCCCGACCGGCTGCCGCCGCAGCTTCCCGACCCGCCGCCGGCCGGCCCACTGAGCGTGCAGCTGCTCCGGACGTACCCCTACCGGCGCGGCGGCTACCCGTTCGCCCCCGAAGGCGAGTTCAGCGTCGCGCGCGGCTACGGCAAGGCGGTCCGGCGCGCGCGGCGGCTGATCTACCTGGAGGACCAGTACCTCTGGTCGCCGAAGGTCGCCAGCTGCTTCGCCGACGCACTGCGGGAGCACCCGGAGCTGCACCTGATCGCCGTCGTCCCGCGCCATCCCGACCGGCCCGACAAACTCGGCAGCATGCCGCAGCTGTACGGCCGGGAGCGCGCCCTCGCCATGCTCCGCGAGGCGGGCGGCGACCGGCTGCACGTCTTCAGCCCGGAGAACGCCGCCGGCACCCCCATCTACGTGCACGCCAAGGTCTGCGTCGTGGACGACACCTGGGCCACCACCGGCTCCGACAACGTGTCGCTGCGCTCCTGGACCCACGACTCGGAGCTGACCTGCGCGGTCCTCGACCCCGCCGGCAGCTATGCCCGGGACCTGCGCGAACGGCTGTGCCGGGAGCACCTGGAGCTCGACGAGCTGCCCGAGGGCCCGATCGAGGAGGTCTTCGACGCCTCGGCGAAGGCGCTGCAGGCGTGGCACGACAGCGGCCGGATCGGTCCTCGTCCACCCGGGAGGCTGTTGCCCTACCGCCCGCCCACGGTTCCGCGCCGTACCGCCACCTGGGCGCGTGTGGTGTACAACACCATCCACGACCCGGATGGCAGGCCACGGCAGCTGCGCCGGGACGGTGCCTTCTGAGCGTTTTGCGCCGTTCACCAAGCCGTCTTGTCGGCATGCTCATATTGCGCGATGACAGCGTGGCAGCTCGCCTGCATCGACATGGCGGGGACGACGGTGCGGGACGACGGCCTGGTCGAGCAGGCCTTCACGGTCGCCTTCGCGGGCGAGGGCGTGGCCCCCGGCACCCTGCAGCACGAGCGGATGCTCGCCGTCGTCCGCAAGACGATGGGCCAGAGCCGCATCGAGGTCTTCCGCCTGCTCCTCGACGGTGACGAGAGGCGCGCCCAGGCCGCCAACGAGACCTTCGAGGAGGCCTACGGCCTGCTCGTCGACGAAGGCGCCGTGCTGCCCATCCCCGGCGCGCTGGAGGCCATCAAGACGCTCCGCACGGCGGGGATCAAGGTCGCCCTGACCACCGGCTTCGCCCGCGCCACCCAGGAAGCCATCATGGACGCCCTGGGCTGGTGGGGCCAGGTCGACCTGGTCCTCTCCCCCGCCGACGCCGGCCGCGGCCGCCCCTTCCCAGACTTCATGCTGGTCGCCGCCCTGAAGCTCGGCGTCGAGGACGTCCGCCGCATGCTCGTCGTCGGCGACACCCCGCTCGACCTCATCGCCGGCCGCCGCGCCGGCGCCGGCCTCCTCGTGGGCGTCCTCACCGGCGCCGGCGACCGCCAGGCCCTCCAGTCCTCCGGCGCGGACGAGGTGATCGGCTCGATCGGCTCCCTCCCCCGCCTCCTAGGCCTGGAGTAACCACCACTGCCCCACTCTCCATGATCCGGAAGACTTATTGCCGCCAGAGCAACAAAAACTCTTCCGGATCACGAGAACTGCACCGGCCAACGCCCGCCCCACATGATCCGGAAGAGGTTGTGCACCTCTGACTGCACAATGCCTTCCGGATCACGAGAACGGCAGACCGCGACCCCCGCAGCACGAACAAGGCCGACACACGTCCAGGAACGCGAAGCAGCTCGCGCCGCCGGCACGGCGCACCGCAACCGGCCGCCCGGCCGAGACCACACCGCCGCAGCGCCGATCGACGCCTCCAAACCCGTGATCCGGAAGACTTATTGCCGCCAGAGCAACAAAAACTCTTCCGGATCACGAGAACTGCGCCGACCAACGCCCGCATCACATGATCCGGAAGAGCTTGTGCACCTATGACTACACAAGGTCTACCGGATCATGAGAACGGCAGACCGCGACACCCGCAGCCAGGCCGAGACCACACTGCCGCGACGCTGATCGACGCTCCCAAACCCGTGATCCGGAAGACTAATTGCCGCCAGAGCAACACAATCTCTTCCGGATCATGAGAACTGTGCCGATTGAACGGCCGCATCACGTGATCCGGAAGACCTTGTGCACCTATGACTGCACAAGGTCTTCCGGATCATGAGACCGGCGCTAGGCGAGGTTGGACGAGCGGGGGTAGGCGTCCTCCGGGTCGGTGAGGACGTTGACCAGGTACGGCACTCCTGAGGCGAACGCCCGCTCGAAGGCGCCCGCGAGGTCGGCCGGCTTCTCGACGGTCTCGCCGGCGCCGCCGAGGGCCTTGACCACGTCGTCGTAGCGGAGGCCGGGCTGCAGGTCGGCGGCGACGTCGTAGCCGTAGATGTTGCGCATCGGGTGCTTCTCCAGGCCCCAGATGCCGTTGTTGCCGACCACGATCACGACGGGCAGCTGCTGGCGGACCAGCGACTCGACGTCCATCAGCGAGAAGCCGGCGGCGCCGTCGCCCATCAGGACGCAGATCTGGCGGTCCGGGTACGTCACCCGGGCGCCCATCGCGTAGCCCATGCCGGTGCCGAGGCAGCCATACGGCCCCGGGTCCAGCCACGTGCCCGGCTGCGACGGCTCGAGGTACTTGCCCGCGTAGGAGACGAAGTCGCCGCCGTCGCCGATCGTGACGGCATCGTCGGCGAGGACCTTGCGGAGCTCGCCGTAGACCCGGCTCGGCTTGATCGGATCGGTGTCCGCCTCCAGGGCCTGCTGCTCCTTGGCCCGGCCGGCGTCCTCCGCGGCCCGCAGCGCCTCGATCCACTCCTCGTGGTCGGCGACCGGCCCGCCGTGCGCCGCGAACGCCCCCAGAATCGCGCGCAGGTCGCCCGACGGAGCGGCCGCCGGGGTGACGTGCCCGGCCCGCTGCGACGGCGCGTCGGTGACGTGCACGACCTGCGCGCCGCCGAAGTCGCCGAACCCGAGCCGGAAGTCGAGCGGGGTGCCGACGACGGCGATCACGTCCGCGCCGCCGAACGCCGCCTTGCGTGCCCGCGAGAACGCCAGCGCGTGCGACGGCGGCAGGGTGCCCCGGCCCATGCCGTTGGCGAACACGGGGATCCGCAGCGCCTCGGCCGCCTCCCGCAGCGCGCCGGTCGCGTGCCCGGCCCACACGTCAGAGCCCGCGATGATCACGGGCCGCTGCGCGGCGGCGAGCAGCTGGACCGCCCGCGCGACCTCGTCCGGATCCGGTTCTTCAGTCGGTACCGCCGGCGCGGGCGCCAACTCGACGCCGTCCGCCTGCGAGAACACCACCTCCAGCGGCAGGTCCACGAAGACCGGGCCGCGGTGCGGGGTCAACGCGGCGAGCGCCGCCGCCTGCATGCGGGCGTAGACCTCGTCGGTGGCGAAGATGGTCTCCGCATGCTTCGTGACCGCGCGGACGATCGGCAGGTGGTCCATCTCCTGCAGGCTGCCCGACCCCCAGCGGAACTGCGGCGCCCGGCCACCGATCACGACGACCGGAGCCCCGTTGAACGACGCGCTGGTCAGCCCGGACACGCCGTTGGTGACGCCGGGGCCGGCGGTCAGGACGGCAAGGCCCGGGCGGCGCTGCAGCTTGGCGACGGCCTCCGCGGCGAACACGGCGGACTGCTCGTGCCGCACGTCGACGATGCGCACGCCGGTCTTGTGGGCTGCGTCGTACAGCGGGAACACGTGCGCACCGGAGAGCGTGAACAGCTCCTCGACCCCGAACCCCCGCAGTGCCGCGAGAGCCAGGTCCCCTCCGTGCCCGTCGATCTGCGTCATGCACCCTCCTCGATCAGCTCCGACCGACGCGAATGTTACTCACTTTCGCCCGCCGACGGAGCCTTCACCGCACATTCGGGTCGAGCCACCCGGCGACCGGCGGCGGCCAGTGGTCGGTGGTCAGGTAGTAGGAGACATACCCGGCGACGACCGGGGTCACGATCAGCAGCACGAGCACCAGCAGGGTGAGCATCGCACGCGCGAACGGACCCCGCCGCTCACGCTGGCGCGGCCGCCGATCGTCGCGCGGCGTGGGGCGTGACTGCCCCTGCCGCTCCTGCACCGGGCGCTGACCGCCGGAGGCCTGGCGGATCGGGCCGCCGTATTCGTCATAGCGCGTCGCGGGCTCGGCCGACGCGCCCCCGGACACGAAGATCTGGCCACCGGCCCTGTTCGGGGGCGCCGACACCGGCGGCCCGCCGTAGTTGGCCGGCGGCCCGGACATCGGCTGGTTGTAGTTGGCCGGCGGCGCCGAGGACGGCTGGTTGCGCCCATACGTCGCGGGCGGCCCCGACATCGGCTGGTTGGCGTTGGCCGGCGGACCCGACGCGGGCTGACCGTAGCCGGCCGGGGGCGCGGACACCGGCGGCCCGTAGTTGACCGGAGGAGCCGAGGCCGGCACGCCATAGCCGCCCTGCGTGCCCGTGGCCTGCCCACCCGCGTAGTTGCCCGGCGGGGCCGACGCCGGATACGCCGGATACCCACCACCGCCGGCACCGGGCGGCGCCGAAACAGGCGGCGCCGACATCGGCACGCCGGACATCGGCGCGTTGCTCCCCGGTGGCTCCGTGGCGAACGTCCCCGCCTCAGGCCACAACGGCGCGTCCGCCCCCTGCAACCCACCGCCACCCTGCCCGGCACCACCCTGCCCGCTACCGCCCTGCCCACCACCAGGCTGAACCCCACCGAACTGGCCCGGACCGCCCTGACCCGCGCCGGACTGCCCGCCACCAGGCACCCCGCCGGCAGGCCGCGCCGCGCCGAACTGCCCCGCCCCGGCCGCACCCGACAGGCCCGCCGCGCCGAACTGGCCCGGACCCGACGGCCCGCCCGCGGCGCCGAACTGCCCCGCGCCCACCTGCGGCCCGCCGGACGTCGGCGCCGAGGGCTGCCAGTTGAAGCCCTGCACCTGCGGGATCACCCCGGTCGCCGGGCCGGGCGCGGGAGCCGCCGTCGCCTGGATCTCCGTCGAGCCGGTCAGCATGCTGCCCTCGGCGACCACCAGCTCGGGCTGCTCGATCACCACGGGGGCCGTGCCCAGCGCCCGGTGCAGCAGCGTGCCGACCAGGGGCATCCTGCTGGACCCGCCGACCAGGAACACGCCCGCGATGCTGCCCTCGCTCAGCTGGGCCCAGCGCATGACGCCCTGCGTGACGCGGACCGTCTGCTCCAGCAACGGCTGCGCGAGACGCTCCAGCTCGTCGCGGGTGAGGTGGACGTCGATGTTGAGCAGCGGCACCGTGAGGTCCGAGGCGGGCTGGCGCGACAGCCGCTCCTTCGCCACCCGCGCGTCGTCGAAGAGCAGCCGCCGGGCCCGGCGGTCCTCGACCGTCTGCGGGCTCATCAGCCGCTGCCACTCCTGCGGCGCCTGCGGCTCGCAGATGGAGGCGATGTGCGCCACGATCGCGTTGTCGACGTCGATGCCGCCGATGTCGTCGCGGCCGTCGACGGCGAGGACCTCGAAGCCGCCCTGGGTGCGGGCGACGACGCTGGCGTCGAACGTGCCGGCACCGAAGTCGTGCACGACGACGACCGAGCCGACGGGCACGTCCTTGCCGAGCACCTGGGTGAAGTAGGCCGCGGCCGCGACCGGCTCGGGCACCAGCCGCACCCGGCCCAGCCCCGCGGCCTGGGCGGCGTCGGAGACGGCGAGCCGCCGGGTGGCGCCCCACGACGCCGGGAAGGTCACGGTCACCTCGGACGCGACGTCGCCGACCGTGCGGGTCCACTCGTCGCGGACGCGCCGCAGGACGGTGGCGACCAGCTCGTTGACGGGGATCTCCCGGTCGCCGAGCAGGACGGTGCCCTCGTCGATGCGACGCTTCGGGTTGGGCTCGAACCGGGCCGGCTCAAGGCGGGCGCTGTGCACCGCGTCGCGACCGACGATGACGGTGCCGCCGGGCTCGGCATAGACGGCGGAGGGCAGCAGCGGAGAGCCGTCGAAGAGCAGCGCACGGGACCGGCCGTCCGGCCACCGCACCACGGCGACGGTGTTGGAGGTGCCGAAGTCGACACCGAGCCGAATCCCTGGCGTTGGCATGCCCCGAAGTCTAGGCGCCGGGTACGACGGTTCTCACTCCTCGCCCTCTGCCGTCGCGTTGCCGACTGAAGGCGCCGGCGGGCGCAGCGGACGGACCCAGGCACGGGCGCTCGGCAGCAGGAGCAGCAGCGCCGATCCCAGGTACACGCCCGTGACCGCCAGCCAGGCGGGCTGGTGCGACCCCGACGCGGTGTACGCACCACCGAAGGCGAGCAGGACGCACAGCGCGATCGGATACCACAGGTGCCCGTTGCTGCCGCGGCGCAGCCGCCGCGCGCCGTGCGTGTACAGAATCGCGAACGCGAGCGAGCCCAGCCCGCCGTACAGGCCTGCCTGCTGGCCCGCGGCCGTCAGCTCCTCCGTTTCGCTCACCGCGTAGATGACGAGCACGAGGGCGACCAGGCCGGTCGAGATGTACATGAGCACGCCGTACAGGGTCAGGAAGCCCGCGGGCCAGCGGATCGCACCGGGCGCGATCCGGCGCGGCGGTGGCGGCACGGGCGGCATGACGTACTGCGGCACGTAGACGACCTGCGGCGGAGGCGGCTGGTAGAACACGGGCCGCGGTGGATACACCGGTTGCGGCGGCATCCGATGTACCGGCGGCGCGGGGCTGAACGGCACGACACCCGGCGAGACCGGCGCGACGCCCGGCCCGGCACCGGCGGGCGACACCGGCGTCACAACCGGCGGCACCACCCCGGGAGGCGGCACCGCAGGCGACCCGGCCGGCGGGACCGGCGACCCGACCGGCGGCAGCGGCCCACGCGGCACGGGTGGCACGGACGGGGTCACCGGCGACCCCGGGGGCGGGACCACGACGGCGGGCGACGGCGGCGGCCGTACCGGCGAAACAACCGCGACAGGAGGCTGCGACGACGACTCCCGGGGGCGGGCGGCCGGGACCACGGCGGCGGACGGCTTGTCGATCCGCGCGCCGACCAGGACGCTGCCCTCGGCGACCACCATCTCCGGCTGCTCGATCGTCACCGGCGGCTTGCCGAACGCGCGGTGCAGCTCGGTGGCGACCAGCGGGATCTGACTCGCCCCACCGACCAGGAAGATGCCCGCGACCTGCCCGGCCGTGACCCGCGACAGCCGGACGGTCTCGGTCAGCACCCGCACCGAGCGCTCCACCAGCGGCCGCGCCGCCGCCTCGAACTCGTCGCGGGTGAGCTGCACGTCGACGTCCAGCAGCGGGACCAGGACCGTGACGGAGGAGGCGCGCGACAGGCGCTCCTTCGCCTCCCGGACCTCGTCGCGCAGCAGCCGGGCGGCCCGCGCCTCCTCGAGCGTCGACGGCGCGACCAGCCGCTGCCAGCGCTCCGGCGGCAGGGCCCGGCCGATCATCGCGAGGACGACCTCGTCGAAGTCGAGTCCGCCGAGGTCGTCGCGGCCGTCGACGGCGAGCACCTCGAAGCCGTCCGCGGTGCGCGCGACGACGCTGCCGTCGAACGTGCCGGCGCCCAGGTCGTAGACCACGACGGCGGAGCCGACGGGCACCATGTGGCGCAGCACCCGCACGAAGTAGGTCGCGGCGGCGACCGGCTCGGGGACCAGGGTCGCGTCCGGGAGGTCCGCCGCCCGCACCGCGGCCGACAACGCCTTGCGACGGGTGGACGCCCAGTTGGCGGGGTGCGTCACGGTGACCGTCTCGGGAGGACCACCGGCCGTGCGGACGAACTCGGCGCGCACCCGCCGGAAGACGGCGACCAGCAGGTCGTGGACGGGCACCTCCTGCTCGCCCAGGAAGACGTGACCGTCGTCGATGCGGCGCTTCGGGTTGGGCTCGAAGCTGGCCGGGGCGCGCCGCGCGCTGTGCAGAGCGTCGCGGCCGACGACGAGCTCGCCGTCCTCCCAGAACGTCGCCGACGGCAGCAGCGGGGTGCCGTCGAAGAGCAGCGGCCGGGCCCGGCCGTCGGGCCAGCGGGCCACGGCGACGGTGTGCGACGTGCCGAAGTCCACGCCCAGGGCCACCATGCCCGGGATCCTAAGGGTTACGCGGACCGCTCCACTGCCCGCTGCAGAGCGCGGTAGATCTGCCCGAACTTCGGCGAGTCCGTGGTCGAGTAGATCATCGACTCGCCCTGCCGGGTGCGCACCCAGATCTCGTGCACGCCCTTGCCGTGGTCGTGCGCCCGGTCGAGCAGGTCCAGCAGCCCCTCCACGCTGAACGCCACGATCCCGCCGATGACGATGATCCCGAGGATGCCGCCCGCGATGTACATCGTGGAGTTCGGCCCATTGAAGTCGATCCGGCGCGCGGCCATGCCGGCGGCGATGAGCAGCCCGATGATCAGCACCACCGCCCCGCCGCGGGTCGCGAGCATGTACGCGCCCTGCACCAGCCGCCCGGAGCGCCGGTGCCAGATGTACGTCAGCGTCTCCAGCGGATACCAGACGGCGTCGACCTGCACACCGTCGGAACTGATGTGCACCTCGTGATCGCGGTAGAACGTCGTCGCCATGGCACATCTGACGGTACGCCGGAATACGCTGCGGGCAACGACAACGACGTTGAGGAGACACAGTGGGCGACACCAGGCTGGTCCAGCTGGAGATCGAAGACGGTATCGGCACCATCCGCCTCTCCAGGCCGCCGGTCAACGCGCTGAACATCCAGATCCAGGAGGAGCTGCGCGAGGCCGCCGCCGCCGCGACCACCGACCCTTCGGTGCGGGCGGTCATCCTGTACGGAGGAGACAAGGTCTTCGCGGCCGGCGTCGACATCAAGGAGATGGCCGGAATGGGCTACTCCGAGATGGCCGCCAGGGCCACCGCGCTCACCGGGGCCTTCGACGCCGTGGCACGCATCCCGAAGCCCGTCGTCGCGGCCGTCAACGGGTACGCCCTGGGCGGCGGCTGCGAGCTCGCCCTGACCGCCGACTGGCGCGTCGCCGCCGAGGACGCGACCCTGGGCCAGCCGGAGATCACTCTCGGCGTCATCCCGGGCGCGGGCGGCACGCAACGCCTGGCCCGCCTCATCGGCCCAGCCCGCACGAAGGACCTCATCATGACCGGACGCTTCGTGAAGGCCCCCGAGGCGCTGACGATCGGCCTGGTCGACAAGGTCGTCCCCGCCGCCGAGGTGTACGCGACGGCGAAGGCCATGGTCGAGCCGTTCGTCCACGGCCCGGCCCTCGCCCTGCGCGCCGCGAAGCTCGCCGTCGACAACGGCCTGGACATGGACCTCGCCTCCGGCCTGGCCTGGGAGAGCCAGCTGTTCGCCGCCCTGTTCAGCACCGACGACAAGAACGAGGGCATGACCGCCTTCATCGAGAAGCGCAAACCCAACTTCGCCTGACCCCGCCGCCTTCCCTTCATGCTCCCGTGCGGCTTTGGCAGTCCTGGCTACCTGAATCGCACGGGATCATGAGGCGAACCACGACCACGGCACGTCCGGCACCATGATCGAAGGACAGCCCTGGCCGCCCGGACAGCCACCCCGCGACTTCGATCACGACGCCCACCACCGCGATGCCTCCGCGGACAACCAGTGCCTCCCGCGCGCGGACGGCAACCGCCAAGACCGCCAACCCAGCGGGAAGGCGCGGCCGGCACGGAGGGGCAGGTCAGCGGCGGCCCTCGCAGCGCGGGTCGGGCGGGGTGGGCCGGCGGGCCGGGGCGATCCAGCTCAGCGCCGTCTGCTCCACCGACCAGCCGTGCGCGTCGACGGTGCTGGCCGGTGGCCGGTCGCCCGCGTCGCAGAGGACCTTCGCCTGGACGCTGTCGTTGAGGACGAAGTGGACGGTGCCGCCCGTGTCGAGCAGCGTCATCATCCGGTCGTCTACGGTGATCACCGAGCCGACGAGCAGGCCGTCGTCGGTGTCGACGGCGACCGTCGGCAGGATCGGGGCGCGCAGGAACACGACCCCGACCAGGAACGGCGCCGCGAACGCGGCCACCGCGGCCGGCCAGTGCGTCACGGCCCGCGCCGCCCACGCCGGCACCGGCCCGGTCAGCAGCGGCGTCACCAGCGGCGGCAGCGCCAGCAGCACGAACGTGACCGGCTCACCCTCCCGCAGCGCCGCGACGATCGCCGGGCCGAGGAACGCGTACTCCAGCACGGCCGCGACGAACGGCAGCACCACGCCCGTGGCGGCCGCCGCCGCGCCCACGCCGGCCGCCCGCTGCCGCACGACCAGGCCGAGGATCGACAGCGCGACCATGACCAGCAGCGGCAGGAATCGCAGCTGCCAGGTCAGCCCGCCGATCACCAGCGCCACGACGACCACCCAGTCGGGGATCCGCCGGGCGGCCGCGGCCAGCCGGGACGTCGCCGCGGCGGCCGGGTCGCTGAGCTCCAGCAGCGCGCCCAGCACCCGGGTCAGCAGCAGCGTCGCCGGAAACACCCACAGCAGCGCGATCACCAGCGTGCTCAGCAGGCCCAGCGGGCTCACGTACTGCACGAAGAGCAGCATGGTCTGCACGTTCTGCCGGCTGAGATACCACAGCCGCAGCACCAGCAGGACGATCGGGAACGTGGGCAGCAACGGCAGCAGCCACTGCCGGTCGCCTACCTCTCCCACGGCCACTGACGGACGTCCACCTTCGGCACCTCGGGCTGGTGGTCGATCGCCACCTGCTGATTCGGGCTGAACCGCTGCTCGCTGCGCAGGTACTTGTCATACGCCTGCTCCCACCGCCGGTCGGTCGCGTCGTGCGCCGAGCGGTACAGGTACAGGTTCACCAGGGTTTGCAATGCCTCGTTGTCACCGCAGTTGATCCCCCACCGCTCGTCGCCGGTGAGCCCGACGTCGTGGTGCACGAGGGTCTGCCCGCCGTCCTCCGCGACGAAGCCGGCGAGGATCGCCGCGTCGGTCGTGACCGCGTCGAACTCACCCGCCTTGAGCCCGGCGACGCAGGCGCTGATCTCGTTCTTGCCCGAGAGGGTCACGCCGGCGGACCTGGCGACCTCGCTGGAGGTGGAGGTGGCCAGGGTGCAGACCCGCTCGCCGCGCAGGTCCTCGAGGCTGCTGACCGGCTTGTGCGCCTTGAGCGTGACCACCGACTGCTGGGTGCTCAGATACGGCCCGGCGAAGCGCACCCCCGGCTGCTCGGACCGCTCTTTGGTGATGCTGAAGCTGGCCACTACCAGGTCCACGGTGACGAACTTGCCGTCGCCCGACCGGGCCTGCATCCTGGCCCGGTCCTCGGTCTCGATCGACAGGAACTTGACCTGGTCGGGGCGGAACCCGAGATCGCCCGCGACGAGATAGGCGATGTCGATGTCGAAGCCGGCATACTCGCCGGTGGTCCTGTCGCGCAGGCTCACGCCCGGGGTGTCGTCCTTGACCCCGATCAGCAGCTCACCGCGCCCGCCGATGGCACGCTGGCGCAGGTCGGCCTCCGACGGCGGCCCGACGTCGACGACCACGACGACCGCGACGACGATGACCGCCACGAGCACCACGACCCACGCGACCAGCCGCGCGACCCGGGTCCGGCGCACCGGCGCAGGATCCGGGCCGGGGTCAGGGCCAGGATCATCGGGTGGATCAACAACAGGATCAGCCACCGTCGAACCCCCCGTTCAGTTACATCGAACGGTACCGCTGGGGTACGACAGTTTTCTAGGCCGCCTGAGCGTGGTAGCGACCGTCCACGATCGACAGTCGCAGCGGCAGGCCGAACGCCGCGGAGAGGTTCTCGGCGGTCACCGTCTCGTGCAGCAGGCCCTGCGCCACGACGCCGCCGTCGCGCATCAGCAGCGCGTGCGTGAACTCCGGCGGGATCTCCTCGACGTGGTGCGTGACCAGCACGATCGCCGGCGAGTCGGGGTCGGCGGCCAGCGCCGACAGGCGCCGCACGAGGTCCTCGCGGGCGCCGAGGTCCAGGCCGGCGGTCGGCTCGTCGAGCAGCAGCAGCTCCGGGTCGACCATCAGCGACCGGGCGATCTGCACCCGCTTGCGCTCGCCCTCTGACAGGGTGCCGTAGAGCCGGTCGGCCAGCGCGCCGACGCCGAACTGCTCCAGCAGCGCCTGCGCCCGGGCCTCGTCCATGCGGTCGTACCGCTCGGTGAAGCGCCCGACGACCGCCCACGACGCGGTCACGACCACGTCACGCACCGTCTCGTCGGGCGGCAGCTGCAGCCCGGCCGAGGAGAACCCGAGGCGGGTCTTGAGCTCGTTGATGTTGGTGCGACCGAGCCGCTCGCCGAGCACGGTCACCGTGCCACGGGTCGGGTACAGCCGCGCCCCGGCGAGATTCAGCAGCGTGGTCTTGCCCGCGCCGTTGGGGCCGAGCACCACCCAGCGCTCGTCGAGCTCCACCTGCCAGCTCACCGATCGGATGAGATCGGACCGGTTGCGGGTCACCGTCGCTTTGTCCACCGCGATGACAAGGTCATCTGACACGGCCCAATCCAACCACGTGCCCGAAGCGCGGACGGTCCGGCCCCCCACGCTCAGGGCAAAAGCCGTATCGTGCGCGGGGATGAGTGCCGTACTGGAAATCGCCGGTCTGGTGAAGACCTACCAGACGCTGTTCGGCAAGCCGCGCGTCGCGCTGGACCACCTCGACATGGAGGTCCAGCAGGGCCAGATCCACGGGTTCCTCGGACCCAACGGATCCGGCAAGAGCACCACGCTCAAGACGCTGCTCGGGCTGTTGCGCGCCGAGTCCGGTCACATGCGCATCCTCGGCCAGCCGGTGCCGAGGGCGCTGCCGCAGGTCGTGTCGCGGGTCGGCGCGATCGTCGAGGCGCCGGCGTTCTTCGGCAACTTCACCGGCCACAAGACGCTGAGCGTGTTGGCGAAGGCGGGTGGTGTACCGAAGCAGCGCGTCGACGTGGTGCTGGACCAGGTCGGTCTCGCCAACCGCGCCGAGGACCAGGTCAAGTCCTACTCGCTCGGCATGCGGCAGCGTCTCGCGGTGGCCTCCGCCCTGCTGAAGGACCCCGAGCTGCTGATCCTCGACGAGCCGAACAACGGCCTCGACCCGGCCGGCATCCGGGAGATGCGCGACCTGCTCCGCGAGCAGGCGGACCGCGGCACGACCGTGGTGATCTCCAGCCACATCCTCGCCGAGATCCAGCAGATCTGCGACTCGGTCACGATCATCTCCCGCGGCCGGCGGGTCGCGGCCGGGCCGGTGTCGGAGGTGCTCGCCGCCAACGACCGCGGCACGTACCGGGTCCGCGTCGACGACACCGAGCGGGCCGCGCAGGTGCTCGCCGACGCTGGCGCGCAGGTCACCCTGTCCGGCGACCAGATCATCGTGCACGACCTCGCCGACCCGGCCTGGGTCTCGCGTGCCCTGGGCGTCAACGACCTGTGGGTCCGCGAGCTCGCCCCGGTCCAGCAGCTGGAGGACGCGTTCCTGCAGCTCACCGGGGGCGGGCCCCGGCGCGGGCAGTTCCGCCCCGTCGACAACTCCGACTGGCCCGAGCAGGACATAGCCGTACAACACCCGCAAAACGACAACGGTCAGATCATCGAGAACGGACGGCCCGCATGAACCAGCTGCTGCGGGCCGAGTGGACCCGACTGTTCAGTCGCCGGGTCACGCTGGTGACCCTCGTGCTCATCGCCGCCCTGCTCGCGTTCCTGACGTTCGGGTTCTCGCTGACCCGCAGCAACCCGAGCAGCGAGGAGTACCGCACCGCCACCGAGCGCGCCGCGTCCGCCGCGGCGATCTACGACGAGAACGTGGCGTTGTGCGAGGACGTGCAGAGCGGCGTGCGCACCGGCCCGGCCGGCATGAAGTTCCCGCGCAACTGCGACTACGGCCCGCGCCCCACCGCCGACTCGATGCTCGACTACGGCTTCTCGTTCGCCCGCCAGTGGCCGGAGCTGTTCACGACCGCGGCGATCGTGCTGACGGTGGCCGGCTTCGTGCTCGGCGCGTCGTTCGTGGGCGTCGAGTGGAGCTCCGGCGGCATGCTCAACCTGCTGCTCTGGGCCCCGCGCCGCAGTGCCGTCCTGGGCAGCAAGCTGATCGCGGCCTGTGCCGGCATGGCGCTGGTGGCGGTGGTGTACCTCGCGGTCTGGACGGGCGCGTTCGTCGCCGTGGCCGCCACGAACGACACCGTCAGCACCATGGGCCTCGCCGACTGGTCGTCGCTGCTGATCACGGCCCTGCGGGTGATCCTGCTGACGATGGCCGGCACGGCGCTCGGCTTCGCGATCGCCTCCATCGGGCGGCACACGTCCGCGGCGCTCGGCGTCGGCATCGCGTACCTGCTGATCTACGAGCTCGGAGCGATCATCATCTTCGGGTTGATCGGCGGCACCGACTACTCCGAGAAGTACCGCCTCTCCAGCTACGTCTCCGCCTGGCTGAACAAGTCCTACACGTTCCAGGGCACGTCGGGGTACTGCACCGAGTCGGGCTGCGTGGTGCCGCAGGACACCTTCTGGGGCAGCTGGCAGCAGGGCGGCCTGGTGCTCGGCGCGGTCGTGGCGGTCGTGCTGGCCGGCGCCTTCGCCACGATGCGCCGGCGCGACACCAACTGAGGCGCCGGCGCGACGCCGACCGAGGCGCCGGCCGGCGATCAGGCCGTGTCGCCGAAGACCTCTTCGCGGACCGCGTCGAGGCCGGTCAGGATGGCGCCGTTGAGGACCGGCTCGCTGGACACCTCGGTGGCGACCACCCGCGGCGACACCACGGCGATCGCGGCGACCTCGTGCTGCACCCGCTGCGCGAGGTCCGCGCCGCCCGCCTGGCCGATCTCGCCGGCGAGGACGACCAGCTCGGGGTCGAGCACCAGTCCCACCGAGGCCACCCCGAGGGAGATCCGGCGGGCCAGCTCGTCGAGGAATGGACTGCCGTCGGTACCGGCGGCGATCGCGGCTCTGATGGCGTCGCCCGCACCGGCGGCCTTGAACCCGTGTGACTTGGCGACGGTCTTGACCGCGGCCGCGTCGGTGAGCATGCGGAAGCCGCTCTTCGCCCGGCGGGTCGCGTCGCGGCTGACCTGTGTGCCCGACACGGGCAGGTAGCCGATCTCGCCGGCCGCGCCGACGCTGCCGCGGTGCAGCCGCCCGCCGAGCACGACGGCGGTGCCGACGCCGCGGTCCAGCCAGACCAGCACGAAGTCCTTCGCCCCGAGCGCGGCACCGCTGTGCTGCTCGGCGATGGCGGCGAGGTTCACGTCGTTCTCGAACGCGACGGGCCGGCCGAGGTCCTCCCGCAGGGCCGTGAGCAGCCCCCGGTGCCAGCGCGGCAGATCCCACGCGAACGTGATCTCGCCGCTCTTCGGGTCGACCAGGCCGGGCGTGCCGAGCACGATGCGGCGGATGCGCTCGATCGGCGCACCGGCCTCCGCGGCCGCCTCGACCACGGCGGCGTGGACGACCTTGACCGGGTCGTCCCCCTCGCCGATGGAGACGTCGGTCCGCCCGACGATTTTGCCCGTGATGTCCGCCACGCCGGCGACCACGTGCTGCGGGCCGGCCTCGACGCCGACGACGTACGCGGTCGATGGGACCACGGCGTACATCTGGGCGTTCGGCCCGCGGCCGCCCGCCTGCTCGCCGACGCGCGCCACCAGGCCGCGCTCCTCCAGCCGCTCCACCAGCTGCGATGCGGTGACCTTGGACAGCCCGGTCAGCTCTCCGAGCTGCGCGCGGGTCAGCGGTCCCTTGCTCAGCAGCAGCTCGAGGGCGGCGCGGTCGTTGAGCGCGCGCAGCAACCTCGGGGTGCCTGGAAGGCGAGCAGAACTCATGGTGACCAACACCCCTAGTATTTAAGAAACTTTCCTATTAGATTGCCTCGGGCAACCTATACCGGAAAGCGTACGGTCACACCACCCACACGGCCTACGCACATCTGGTCAAGATGCTCCTACGATCGTGGATAGCGCATCAGTTTCGCACTGGTTCGCGTTGAGGGGGAACACCGTGGCGAACGATCCAGGACTCCGCAGGCTGGCGCTGGGCACGCTGCTCGGCGCGTTCCCGGGCGTGCAGGCCCCGGCCTGGGCCGTCGACCTGCTCGGCGAGGGCATGGCCGGCCACCTGCTGTTCGGGTACAACATCGTCGACCGCGACCAGGTCGCCGCGCTGACCGCCCAGCTGCACGCGGCCCGCGACGGCGTGCTCATCGCGATCGACGAGGAGGGCGGCGACGTCACCCGCCTGGCGCACCGGCTCGGCAGCCCGTACCCGGGCAACGCCGCACTCGGCGCGCTGGGCGACCCGGCGATCACCCGCCGCGTGTACCGCACCATCGGCGCCGAGCTCGACCAGCTGGGCCTCAATCTGAACCTGGCGCCCACCGTCGACGTCAACACCGCCGACGACAACCCGATCATCGGCACCCGCAGCTTCGGCGCCGACCCGCACCTGGTCGCGGCGCACACCGCCGCCGCCGTGCTGGGCCTGCAGAGCGCCCGCGTCGCCGCCTGCGCCAAGCACTTCCCCGGCCACGGCGCCACCCTCGCCGACTCGCACCTCGAGCTGCCGACCGTCGACATCACCCTCGACGAGCTGCGCGGCCGCGAGCTGCCACCGTTCGTCGCCGCCGTCGAGGCCGGCGCCAAGTCGATCATGAGCGCGCACATCCGCGTGCCCGCCCTCACCGGCGACGCCCCGGCCACCTTCAGCCGCGCCGTCCTCGTCGACCTGCTGCGCACCGAGCTCGGCTTCACCGGCGTCGTCGTCACCGACGCCCTGGAGATGCTCGGCGCCGCCCGGTTTGCCGGCAGCACCCAGGCGGGCGCCGTCCTCGCCCTCGCCGCCGGCGCCGACCTGCTCTGCATCGGCGCCGAGGTCGACGAGAAGCTGACCCTCGCCTGCGTCGACGAGATCGTCACCGCCGTCCAGGACGGCCGCTTGCCCCTGGCCCGCCTGGAGGAGGCCGTCGCCCGCGTCCAGGCCCTGTCCGACTGGACCCGCCAGGGCGACCGGACCGACCGGGAGGAGCCCGGCCTCGGGTACCCGGCGGCACTCAGCGCCGTCCGCATCGAGGGCTCCGTGGACCGTTCCGACGCCCCGCTGATCGTCCAGCTGGAGTCGGAGTCGTCGATCGCCGCCGGCCGCGTCCCGTGGGGCCTCGGCCCGCACGTCAACGGCACCGAGCAGATCCGCGTCGTGGCCGAGCAGACCGCCGCCGAGGAGCTGCGCGCCAGGGCCGGCGCCCGCCCGATCGTCGTCGTGGGCCGCAACGTCCACCGCCTGCCGGGCGCCCGCACCCTGGTCGACACCCTGGCCGCCGCCCACCCCGTCACCGTCGTCGAGATGGGCTGGCCGTCCTCCTGGCGCCCCGCGCACGCCCGCGCCTTCATCACCACCTGGGGCGCCAGCCACGCCAACGGCCGCGCCGCCGCCGAAACCCTGGGCCTCGCCGCCTGACCCTCCCCCATGATCCGGAAGACCTTGTGTACCTATGACTGCACAAAGTCTTCCGGATCATGGGGAGTGCGGCGGCGGACCGAGCGGCGGACCGGGCAGTCGGGGCGACGGCACGGCTGGAGCCTGCCGTGCCAGCCGCCGGCCTTGAGCGCCCGGGCTACCTGGATCGCGGTCGCGCAGGGCGCCACCACGTCTGCCCAGCCGTAGCGGAGGGTCCGTTGCCCGGCTGAGGCCGTCGCGTTGTCCCGCCGCTGGTCGCGCCGGCGGTGCTCCTCAGGGTGATAGGCCCGGCCGTCGAGTTCGACGACCGTGGCGAATGCCCTGTACTCGACGTCCCGGTACTGCGTCGCGCCGGACTCCCGGCGACGGGCCTGCCGTCGACCGGTGGGCAGGCGGTGCCCTCGCTCCACGTCCTTCAGATACCGCAACTCCAGCACGGAACGAGCGCCTACGGCGGCGTCGTCGACCGTCGCCTCCAGCAGCCGCCGCCAGCGCATCTTCTTGCGACGGCGCAGCGCGGCCGCCAGCCGGTCCGGCGTGGTCAGGCCGCGGCTGCAGGCCGTGGTGAGCCACCCGATCGCCGATGCGAGGCGCCGCTCCTGCTCGGCCAGGTCGAGCACGGTGTCCTCGACACGGGTGCGCCGGAGGGCCGGACCCGGCTGGACCGTGTCGGCGAGCCGGGCCCGGTGATGCACCACCACACCCGCCAACGGCCGGATCCGCCGGTTGCCCGGGATCGTGACATGGACATGGTCGGAGGGGCGGTCGACGAGCCCGACCAGCTCGGCTGCGGTGTCATGGCTCAGCGCCGCGCCCGGCCCTGCCCGCAGCAGCACGGCCCAGAGCACCGTGCGCCGGCTCGGCTCGCCGGTGTACGTCCGGAAGACCCCGTCGAACATCGGGACCCAGCGCCCCGCCGCGACGTGCGAGCGGATCGCGCCCAGGCTGACTCCAGCCGCGCGGGCCTGCTGCCGGGTCACCACCCCGCTCTGCGACTCCAGGAGCTCATCGAGCATCCGCCCAGCCTGTCCAGCTCCGGCCAGACGAGGAAGGTCGACCTCCAGCCTGTGGATAACTTCCCCCGTGATCCGGAAGACCTTGTGCACCTATGACTGCACGAGGTCTTCCGGATCATGGGAGGGGTTAGGCGGCGGAGGCGCGGACCAGGGTGCGGATCTGGCGGAGGAGGACGGAGAGGGCGGCGAGGTCGCCAGGGGACTCGGCGAACTCGCCGATGGCGTTGCGGGTGCGGGCGATCGACGTCGCGTTGCTCTGCTCCCACTCGTCGACCCGGGCCTCCGCGTCGTCGGAGGGGGCGGTGCCGTTGAGGACCTCCGCGGTCAGGGCCGCCAGCGCCGCGTACAGGTCATAGCGCAGCGCCATGCGGGCCAGGGTCTGCCAGCGGTCCTCGCGCGGCAGGCCAGAGATCTTCGACAGCAGGTTGTCGATGCGGAAGCGCTCGGAGAGCACGTAGTAGACCGTCGCCACCTCGTTGACCTCGCGGCCGGTCTGCGAGGCGACCTCCACGATGTCGAGCAGGCCGAACCCGTACATGATGCGGGTGGTCTGCTCGGCCAGGTCCTCGGGCACGCCGAGGTCGCGCAGGCGGGCCGTGTTGGCCGTCAGGACGTCGCGCTCGCGCCCCCGGAAGAGGGTGTCGAGCTCGCCGAGCAGGCGCGAGATGCCGGGGCGCAGCCGGGCGATCTCGCCGGGCACGTCGATCGGCAGGCGCCGGTTGGAGACCAGCCAGCGCACGGCGCGGTCGAGCAGCCGGCGGATCTCCAGGTAGACCTCGGTCTGCGACTCGGTCGGGATCTGGTTGTCGAGATCCTCCACGGCGGCGCGCAGGGCGTTCAGCCCGTACACCTCGCGGATCACGACGGAGGCCCGCAGCACGTCGGCCGAGCCGGCGCCGGTCTCCTCCGAGGCGCGGTGGAAGAAGGACGTGCCGCCCCGGTTGACCGCCTCGTTGACGACGGCGGTGGTGACGATCTCGCGGCGCAGCGGGTGCTCCGCCATCGACTCGACGAAGCGCTCGCGGAGCGCGGTCGGGAAGTAGCCGACGAGCACCTCGTTGGTCCACTCCTCGTCGGGCAGGCCGGAGTCGAGGATCTCGTGCTCGAGCACGATCTTCACGTACGAGAGCATGACGGCGAACTCGGGTGAGGTCAGGCCGACGCCGAGCGCCGCCCTGGAGTCGAGCTCCTCGTCGGTCGGCAGCCCTTCGAGGGCCCGGTCGAGCTGGCCGCGGCGCTCCAGGTCGGCGATGAGCCGCTTGTGGACCGGCAGCAGCGAGCGGGACTGGGCGCGGGCGTTGCCCAGCGCGGTGGCCTGGTCGTAGTTGTCGCGCAGGACCAGCTCGCCGACCTCGTCGGTCATCTGGGCCAGCAGCGGGTTGCGCTCGGCCTGGTCGAGCTCGCCGGCGGCGACCGCGCGGTCGAGCAGGATCTTGATGTTGACCTCGTGGTCGGAGCAGTCGACGCCGGCGGAGTTGTCGATGAAGTCGGTGGCGATGCTGCCGCCGCCGAGCGCGAACTCGATCCGACCCCGCTGGGTCAGGCCGAGGTTGCCGCCCTCGCCGACGACCTTGGCCCGCAGCTCCCGGCCGTTGACCCGCAGGTAGTCGTTGGCCTTGTCGCCGACGTCGGCGTGCGACTCGCCGGTGGCCTTGACGTAGGTGCCGATCCCACCGTTCCAGAACAGGTCGACGGGGGCGGCGAGGATGGCGTGCATCAGCTCGTTGGGCGTCATGGAGGTCAGCGACGGCGGGATGCCCAGCGCCTCCTTCGCCTCCGCGGTGAGCTGGATCGACTTCGCGGTGCGCGGGTAGACCCCGCCGCCGGCGGAGATGATCGACTTGTCGTAGTCGCCCCAGGACGAGCGGGGCAGGTCGAACAGCCGCTGCCGCTCCGCGAACGACGTCGCGGCGTCGGGCGTGGGGTCGATGAAGATGTGCCGGTGGTCGAAGGCCGCGACCAGCCGGATGTGCCGGGACAGCAGCATCCCGTTGCCGAAGACGTCGCCGGACATGTCACCGACGCCGACGACCGTGAAGTCGGTGGTCTGGGTGTCGACGCCGAGCTCGCGGAAGTGCCGCTTGACCGACTCCCAGGCGCCCCGGGCGGTGATGCCCATCTTCTTGTGGTCGTAGCCGGCGGAGCCGCCCGAGGCGAACGCGTCGCCCAGCCAGAACCCGTACTTCACCGAGATCTCGTTGGCGATGTCGGAGAACGTGGCGGTGCCCTTGTCCGCGGCGACCACCAGGTAGGGGTCGTCGGGGTCGTGGCGGACCACGTCGGCCGGGGCCACGACCTTGCCGCCGTCGAGGTTGTCGGTGACGTCGAGCAGGGCCGAGATGAACAGCTGGTAGCAGGCGACGGCCTCGTCGCGGTCGCCCGGGTTCTGCTTCAGGACGAAGCCGCCCTTGGCGCCGGTCGGCACGATGACCGCGTTCTTCACCATCTGGGCCTTGACCAGGCCGAGGATCTCGGTGCGGAAGTCCTCACGCCGGTCGGACCAGCGCAGGCCGCCGCGGGCGACGGAGCCGAAGCGCAGGTGCACACCCTCGAACCTGGGCGAGTACACGAAGATCTCGAACTTCGGCCGCGGCGCCGGCAGGTCGGGGATCGACTGCGGGTCGAGCTTGAACGCCGTGTAGGACTTCGGCCGGCCCGCCTCGCCCCGCTGGAAGAACGACGTGCGCAGCGTCGCCTGGATCAGGGTCAGGAACGAGCGCAGGATGCGGTCCTGGTCGAGGCTGGTCACCTCGTCGAGGTCGGCGTGGATCGCCGAGACCAGCTCCTTGGACTGCACGGCGCGGCTCTCCTCCGACAGCTGCAGCCGCGGGTCGAAGCGGGCCGCGAAGAGCGCCACGAGCTTGGAGGCGATCGCCGGGTACTGCAGCAGCGTGGTCTCCATGTAGTCCTGCGAGAAGACCGTGCCGGCCTGGCGCAGGTACTTGGCGTAGGCGCGGAGGACGACGACCTCGCGCCAGGTGAGGCCGGCCTTGATGACGAGGGTGTTGAAGTTGTCGATCTCGGCCTCGCCGCGCCAGGTGGCGGAGAACGCGTTCTCCAGGTGGGGCCGCACCTCGGCGATCGCCCGCGAGTCGGCGGGCAGCTGCAGGCCGAAGTCGTAGAGGTAGATGGTGCCGTCGGAGCGGACGATCTCGTAGGGCCGCTCGTCGGTGACCCGCACGCCGAGGGAGTGCAGCACCGGCAGCACGGCGGACAGGATCATGGGCTCGCCGTAGCGATACACCTTGAACCGGATGTCGCTCTCGTCCTGGCGGCGCCGGTAGACGTGCATGACGAGCTGGCCCGGCTCGTCGAGCAGCTCCAGCTTCGCGACGTCCTTCACCGCCTCATACGGCGTGTGCTCGTCCTTGTAGGTCTCCGAGATCGCCGTGCCGTAGCGCTGGTAGAGCTCCTTCGCCTGGTGCTCGTCGTCGAGCTTGCGCTCCAGCACGAGCCGGAAGTCGTCGTCCCACAGGCGGGTCGCCTCCGACAGCCGCTCGGTCAGGTCGTCGACGTCGATGTCGCCGGGCGGGTTGCCGGGCTCGGTGCGCACGATGAAGTGGACCCGCGCGAACTTCGACTCGCCGACCCGGGTGGCGTAGTCGACGCCGATGCCGTTGAGCTCGGCGAGCAGGATCTGCTGGATGCGCAGCCGGTTGGCGGTGGTGAACCGGTCCCGGGGCAGGTAGACCAGGCAGGAGATGAACCGGCCGTACGCGTCGCGGCGCAGGAACAGCCGCAGCTGCCGCCGGCCGGCGAGGCGCAGCACGCTCATCGCGGAGCGGTAGAGCTCGTCGGTGGTGATCTGGAACAGCTCGTCGCGCGGGTAGGTCTCCAGCGTCTCCATGAGGTCCTTGCCGGAGTGGGAGCGCGGCGACAGGCCCGAGCGCTCCACCACCTCGGCGACCTTGCGCTTGACCACCGGCAGGTCCTGCACGCTGGTGCGGTACGCCGCGGAGGAGAACAGCCCCAGGAAGCGCTTCTCGCCGGTCACGTTGCCGTCGGCGTCGAAGAGCTTGAAGCCGACGTAGTCCAGATACGCCGAGCGGTGCACGGTCGCCCTGGAGTTGGCCTTGGTGATGATCAGCAGGCGCTTCTCCAGGGCCTTGGCGTAGGCCTCGGCGGTCATGGAGCTCAGCACCCGCGGGTGCGGCTGGTCGGCGCGCAGGATGCCCAGGCCGGTGCCGAGGACGGCCTGCAGCAGGTCCTCGCCGTGCTCGCCCTTCACCAGCTTGTACTGCCGGAAGCCCAGGAACGTGAAGTGGTCGTCGGCGAGCCAGCGCAGCAGCTCCACCGAGTCGGTGATGTCCTTGTCGGGCACCGGCAGCTGCGCGCTGCCGAGCTCGTCGGCGAGCGTGAGCGCCTGGGTGCGCATCTTCGGCCAGTCCTCGACCGCTTCGCGCACGTCGTTGAGCACGCGGGCCAGGTCCGTGCGCACGACCTCGAGGTCTTGCTCGTCGCGGATGCGGTCGATCTCGATGCGGATCCAGCTCTCGACGATGTCGCCGGGGGCGGCGTCCTCGGGCTCCACCCCGCCCCGGATCTCCTCCAGGGCGCCCAGCGGCTGGCGGCGCACCACGACGAGCGGGTGGACGAGCAGGTTGACGTCCAGGTTGCGGGACGACAGCGCGCTGGTGACGGAGTCGACCAGGAACGGCATGTCGTCGGTCACGATCTCCAGCGATGTGCCGCCGGTCACACTGAGCCCGAGGCGGAGCTTCAGCTCGCCGGGCACCCGCTGCTGGGCGAGCTCGAGGTGCGACCGGGTGGCCGCCACCATCTTCGCCACCTGGCAGCTGGCCAGCTCCTCGTCGGGGACGAGTCGCCAGTAGTGCGCGACGAGTGTGGGATCGGTGTCCTGCGCTGCTGCCAGGACCACCGCCTCGGCGACGAGGTGCTCAGCGTTGGGCACTGGCTGCTCTAACTCGTCGTCCTCGATCGTTGGCTCGGCGACCGCAGTGCGCACCGTTGCCGTGGGCCGGTTCATCGGTCTGTTCTCCCCTCACCCACGACGCTGTGGGTTGTCCCGAACAGCGTAAGACGTACCCCCGACAATTCTGATCGGCCCAGCGTCGGTTAGCCGATCGACCAGTACGCCCCATACCAATTGTCCAACTTTTCCGATCTTGGGGCGTGCGGATCGTGGCTTTCATGACGCAGAATCGCCCCCATGGCCGTTTCATTTCGTCGCATGATCGCCCTCCTCGCCGGGCTGGCGATGCTCGGCGCCCTGCCCGCCTGCTCCAGCAAGCCGCCGGACGACGCGCTGAAGACGTTCCTCGCGGCGTGGGAGAAGGGCAACATCGCCGGGATGAAGTTCGTGGGCACGGACGGCAAAGCGCTCAGCGGTGACGCGGCGCAGAAGCTGTGGACCACCGTCGCCGGCGACCTCGCCGCCACCCCGCCCAAGCTGACCATCAAGGGTGCGCCCGCGGTCAAGAAGGACGAGGCCAGCGCCGTCGTGACGGTGAAGTGGCCGGTCGTCGACTCGACCTGGGAGTACGACACCACCGTCCAGGCCAGGCGCGTCGACAAGCAGTGGACCGTGGTCTGGGGCGCCAAGACCATCAACCCGGAGCTGGAGCCCACCGACAAGCTGACCGTGAAGAAGTCGGCCGGTCCGCGCGGCAGCATCCTCGACGGCTCCGGCCAGCCGATCGTGAGCAGCAAGCCCGTGGTCATCATCGGCGTCCAGCCACGCTCCGTCACCGACATCAACATCGTGACGAAGAACCTCACCGACGCGTTCGCCGCCGCCAAGGTACAGGTCGACCTGTCGACCCTGCCCAACAAGGTGAAGAACGCCAAGCCCGACGCGTTCGTCGAGGTCGTGACGCTGCGCAAGGAGGTCTACGACACGATCTCCAACAGGCTCAACTCCACGCCGGGCATCGTCACCCGCAACTCGACGCAGACCCTGGGGCCCTCGGCGCAGTTCGCCCGCGCGCTGATCGGCACGTCCGGCGAGGTGACCAAGGAGATCATGGACAAGAACCCGGGCAAGTACAAAGTCGGCGACGTCGTCGGACTGTCCGGGATCCAGCAGAAGTACGACACGGCGCTGCAGGGCAAGGCCGGCGTCTCCGTCATCGTCCCGATGCCGACCGGCACCCCGGACAAGAAGCTCTTCACCACCGAAGCGGCGCCCGGGGCCGCGATCAAGCTCACCCTCGACGTCAACATGCAGAACGCGGCCGAGGCGGCCCTCGCCCTCGACACCCGCCGGTCCGCCCTCGTCGCGATCCGCATCAGCGACAACTCGATCGTCGCGGTCGCCAACGGACCCGGCGCGGCCGGCAACAACTTCGCGCTCGTCGGGCAGACCCCGCCCGGCTCGACGTTCAAGACGATCACCGCGCTCGGCGTGCTCAACAAGGGCACGACCGGCGAGACGGTGGTCCCGTGCCCGAAGACCCTCACCGTCGACGGCCGCACGTTCAAGAACTCCCACGACATGGAGCTCGGCAACGTGCCGCTGCGGACCGACTTCGCGAAGTCGTGCAACACCGCATTCGCGTCGCTCGCCCCGCAGCTCGCCCCCGACGGCCTCGCGCAGACCGCGCAAAGCGTCGGCATCGGCATCCCGTGGGACCTCGGCGTCGACGTCTTCACCGGCAAGGTCTCCGCGAACGGCTCCAAGTCCGAGCAGGCCGCGGCCGCGTTCGGGCAGGGCACCACGCTGTCCTCGCCGGTCGCGCTGGCCGGCGCGGCCGCCGCGATCGCCCGCGGCCAGTGGAAGCAGCCGCAGCTCGTGCTCGACCCCGCGCCGAAGAACCCCGCACAGGACGGCCCGCAGCTCAGCCAGGCCGCGCTGGACCCGCTGCGGCAGATGATGCGCGAGGTCGTCACCGTCGGCACCGCCGACCAGCTCAAGAACCTGCCCGGCGACCTGCGGGGCAAGACCGGCACCGCGGAGTACGACAACGACCCCGCCCACACGCACTCGTGGTTCATGGGGTACCGCGGCGACATCGCCTTCTGCGTCTTCGTGGAGAACGGTGGCGCGAGCACCGCGGCGGCCGTCCCGATCGCCGGGAAGTTCTTCCAGACCATCGGCTGACACCCGACCGGCCCCACTCGCCTCTGCGGGTGGGGCCGCGTCGTGTCAATGCTGCTTTGGTGTCGGTTCTTCCTCGGGTGTACGAGCGGCAGGCACCACATCGGTCAGCGGCCCTTCGGGCCCCTCGACGGGCGTCCTGGACTGCGCCGGCACGAACGGCACGACGGCGCCGTGGCCGGCGGGCGCGGCGGCGTCCTTGGGCTGGTCGGCGCGCCGGGCGAGCCGCCCCGACGCGGGCGGCGCGGAGATCGGCGCGAGGGTCAGGGCCAGCCGGGGAGCCCGGCGCCCCTTGCGCCCCGGACGCCCGAACGGCAGCGCACCGCCCTGCTCAGCCGGCTCCTCGGCGGGCTGCTCGACGGGCTCGCCCACGACCTCTGTGGCCTCTGTGACCTCGACGACCTCCGCCGCCTCGGCCGCACCGCCGACAGCCACCCAGCCGCCGTCCACCTCGCCGGGCGCCGCCTCGGCATCCACGTCGATCGGCTTCCGGGTGGTGATCCCGATCACGGCGCCGCGACTGTACGCCGGAAGCAACGGCGCGTCGGCCTTCCCCTCCTCCGCGCGCCCGGCCCTCCGGCTCGCGGCCAGGTCGACCACCGCCCCGGTCCGCACGTCCACCCAGCCGAGGGGCGGCAGCTCGACCCCGACCGTCGCGGTGTCGCCGGGCTCCGGGGAGGCCGGCTCCAACCCCGCGGCATCCAACGGCTCGCCGTTCTCATCCAAGCGGACGAACTTGATCGGGGGGAGGAGCCCGGCTTCCGGCCCCAACTCCAGGTCCGACTCCGGCTCGAACTGCAGCTCCGGCCCGAACTCCACGTCCGGCTCGGGCTCCGGCTCGGCGGCTGGCGCGGGCTCCGGCTCTGCGTCGGACTCGAACTCCGGCTCCGCCCCGTCCTCGGCGACGTCGTGGGGCAGCGCGGCGCCGACCGGTTCGACATCCAGGTCCGGCTCCTGGTCCAGGTCCGGCTCCAGGTCCGGCTCCAGGTCCACGTCCGGCTCCGGATCCGGCGCCAGGTCCAGGTCCGGCTCCGGGGCGGCGGGCGGCGGCGGGGTGGGGAGTGCCGGGGTGAGCGGGTCCGCGTGCAGCGGCGGGGCCGACACCACCGGGGTGAGGTCGGTGGCGGCCAGGGCCGACGACGTGACGAGGGGCTCCAGGCCGGCGACGAGGACGTCGGTGACCTCGCGGGCGTACTGGCCGTCCGGGTCGTAGTCCGGGTCGAAGACGGTGACCTGCACGCCCACGCAGCGCGGGTCGGAGACCAGGCCGCTGAGCAGGATCTCCAGCTCCCGGTAGGCGATCCCGCCCACGTCGGGCGCGTCGACGGCCGGCATCACCGCCGGGTCCAGGACGTCGACGTCGACGTGCACCCAGAAGCCCGCGCAGTCGCGCAGCTGGTCGCGGGCCCACTGGGCGGAGCGGGCCGCGCCGTGCGAGCGCAGCTCCGGCACCGCCCGGGCGACGATCCCCGCGGCCTGCAGATCCAGGCGGTACTCGTCGTGGGTGCGGATGCCCAGCAGGACGACGTCAACGTCGCGGAAGTACGGCCGGCGCTGCTCGATCGAGGCGAGGTTGCTCTGCCCTCGGCCGGTCGCCAGAGCGAGCGCCTCACCCGCGGCGGCGCCGACGTAGGAGGCGTTGCCCTCGTGGCGGAAGTCGGAGTGGCCGTCGACGTAGACCAGGCCGATCCGGCCGGCGAGGTCCGCGGAGTGCCGCCGCATCGCCAGCCCCGCGCCGAGCAGGATCGAGCAGTCGCCGCCGAGGACGACCGGGAAGTCGCCGGAGGCGAGGACGGCGCCGATCCGGTCGGCCAGCCGGCGGACGAAGACGGCGATCTCGTCGGCCTGCGCGACGCCGTCGCCCGGCTGCCAGCCGGCCGGGTCGTACCGCGACGGGGTGATGCACCCCGCGTCGCGGGCGCCCAGCCGGGCCAGCAGGCCGCTGTCGCGCAGCGCTCCGGGAGCTTTCGCGCAGCCGGGGACCGAGGTTGCGGTCGGTGGCCGCAACCCCAGGTTGCTCGGTGCGTCGACGACGGCGATCCGGCGCATCCCGCCCCGGCTCAGAACAGCGCGCTCGCCAGCGCCCGGCGGGCTTTGGCGACCGCGGGGTCGTCGGGCCCCGCGACGGTGAACAGCGAGACGAGGTGCTTGCGCACCGTCTCGCGGTCGTCGCCGGGGGTGCGGCGGACAAGGTCGATGAGGCGCTTGTAGGCCAGGTCGGCCTGGCCGGTGAGCACCTCGATGTCGGCGGCGAGCAGCTGGGAGGGGATGTCCTCACCCGCCGCCGCCAGGACCGCCGCCGGGTCGAGCCCGGAGGTGCGGCGCAGCAGGGCGACCTGGGCCAGGCCGGACTCGGCGATCGGGTCGGCCGGGGTGTCGGCGAGGATGGCGCGGTAGGCCCCCTCGGCACCGTCGAGGTCGCCGTCCATGAGGGCGTCGTCCGCGGCGAGCAGGCGCGGGTCGTCGCCGCGCTGGACCTCGATGCCGGCGGCCTTGAGCACCGCGTCGATCCACTGGCGGAGGTGGGTCTCGGGCAGCATCTGGTTGAACGCGTCGACGGGCTGCCCGCCGACGATCGCGACGACGAACGGGATGCCCTGGATGCGGAACATCTGGGCGAGCCGCGGGTTGGCCTCGATGTCGACGCGGCCGAGCAGCCAGGTGCCCTCACCTTCGGCGGCGAGCTTCTCCAGCAGCGGGGAGAACTGCTGGTGCGGCTGGCTGCCGGCGACGTAGAAGTCCAGGACGACCGGGGTCGTGACCGAACGCTGCAGGGCGGCGTCCTGGAAATTGGCCTCGGTGACGTCGAACACGAACGCCGAGCTCGGCGCGGCGGAGGGTTGGGCAGATCGCTGCGCCGCGGCCTGATTGCTCCGGGCCAGGGCACCGAGGTCCACCGCCCCGCGGGTGAAGATCGACTGGGTCTGCCTTGGGTCGCTCATGGAGCTAGTTTTGCACGTGCCCCAAGTGGTCCGCCGCAAGTGACCGGTCGGATCCCCCCGCCACCAGTGTGACGGCGCCGTCGATGTGCTCCACGGTGAAGAGGGTGCCGGGCGGGAAGTCGCCGAGGACCTCCGGCGGCAGCTGGACGGTGCCGTCCCCGGCGACGACGGCGAAGTCCTGCCCGTCGCGGCCTTCGGCGCCGACGCGGCCGTCGCGGATTGTGACGGCGCGGCCGAGGCGGGTGCCCACGTCACCATCGTGGGTGACGACGACGATGGTCGTGTTGCGCTCCTGGTTGACGGTCTCCAGAGCCTCGAGGACCTCGTCGCGGCCGGCGGTGTCGAGCTGGCTGGTGGGCTCGTCGACGAGCAGGAGGCCGGGCCCGGCGGCGATGCCGACGGCGAGCGCCGCGCGCTGGCGGGCGCCGGGCGCGAGCTCGTCGATGCGGGCGCGGCCGAGGCCGGGCAGGCCGACGAGGTCCAGGATGCGGTCCGGGTCGTCGAGCTTGATGCCCTCGGTGCGGGCCGCGCGGCGCTGGGCGAGCCAGATGTTGCGGTGCAGCGTCGCGTAGGGCAGCAGGTTGCGGGCGGCGCCCTGCAGCACCACGCCGATCTCGGTGCCGCGGAGGCGGGCGATCTCGCCGTCGGAGAGCTTGCCCATGTCGTACGTGCCGATGTTGACCCTGCCGGCGGAGGGCCGCATGAGCCCGGCGAGCAGCGCGATCAGCGTCGACTTGCCGGAGCCGGACGGCCCGACGAGGGCGAGGGTCTCCCCCGGCCCGATCGACAGGTCGACGCCGGCGAGGGCCACGACGTCGCCCGCCTCGGCCCGGTAGATGTGCACGACCCGCCGGCAGGCCACCGCCAACCCGTTCATGAGCAGTCCCCTTATCGCTGTCTGGTCGCGGCACGGAGCCGGGCGCCGGCGAGGAGCGCCACGCCGGCGAGGATGAGCACGGCCGCCGCCCAGGCGACGACGACCGGAAGTGGCGACGGCCAGACCGGCACCGGGAAGGTGCCGGGGTCGTCGGTGAACACCGGAAGATGTTCGCGCACCAGCAGCCAGCTTGCCAGAGCGGCGAACGGCCCGATGACCGCCGCGGTGCCGACCAGCGTCAGGTAGCCGTTGGCGGACGCGTCGCGGCGGGCGACGCCCTGCGCCCGCAGCGCCCGCAGCTCGCCGCGGCGGCGCTGCCGGTCCAGGGCGGTGACGAGCCAGAGCGCGCCGCCGGCCAGGACGACGGCGAGGCCGGCGGCGAGCTCGTGGAAGCGCAGCGCGACGGCCGGCCCCTGCTCGTCGAGGGCGTCCCGCAGCGGGCCGATGCGCTGGTCCTTCATCACCTTCAGGCCCTGCGCCTGCACCCGGTCGAGGACGTCGGCCGGGGCGTTGGCGTTGAGCCAGACCTGCGGGGTGATGGTGTCGACGGGCTCGGTGGAGAGCCGCTCGGCGTAGTCGAGGTCGACGATGCCGCCACGCGAGCCGAGGCGGGGCACCTGGACGACCTCGCCGGCGACCTGCACGGCGGTCTGGGATCCGTCGAAGGTCGCCATGTGGTCGCCCATGCCCGCGGTGCGGGCCATGACGACCGGCATCGGCGACGGCACGTCCGCCGGCATGAGCCGGTAGGCGACGTCGGCGCCCTTGTAGTTGGCCACCTCCAGGCGCAGCCCGCCGTCGGCGAGGGACACCTGCGGCACGAGCAGCTTGGGGCCGGGGGTCTCCGGGACCCGCCACTCGTCGGCCTGGCTGAAGTCGGTGACGGTCTGGCCGCGCTGGGCCATGGAGTGCAGGGTGATCGTGGCGTCGAAGCCGCGGTCCTCCGGCTGGTCGATGCGCAGCGCGGCGAGGCGGCACTTGTTGACGCACATCGGGAGGTTCTTGACGTACGTGTGGCGCCCGAGCTGCGGCGCGCCGAAGTCGACGGCGCCGGCGGCGCCCCCGTCCAGGGGCACCACGGCCAGGATGAACCTGACCCGGAACGCGTCGGCGAGCTTGTCGACGGTGATGTCGAGGCTCACGTCCTTGTTGTCCAGGATGACGCTCTCCCGCGGGACGTCGGGGCGCAGCACGGCGGCGGCCTCGGCGGCGGTGAGGTGGGCGTCGTTCCACAGCGCGACCTTGGCGAGGCGGGCGGAGTCGACGGCGAGCACCGGCGGGACCGCCGAGTCCTCCGACTGCGGCAGCATCGCCGCCGCCATCGCGAAGTCGCCGGCCGGGTCCAGCGCCCGGACCTTCGTGAGCAGCTCGGTGCGGCTGACGGGCTCGACGGTGAGGACCCGGTCGGCGCCCTGCTCGACCCTGATCCGCAGGTCACGGTTGTCGTCGGAGGCGGTCGCCGCGGTCGCCGCGAAGCAGGCCAGGGCGATCGCGACCACGAACAGGGCGAGGATGCGCTGGCTGCCGGGGCGGCGGGCCATCGCGTACGCGGCGAGGGTCGGGCCGATCCTGCCGCGGCGCAGGGCGCGCCGGCCGCTGCGTTCGGCGAGGGGCAGCACGCCGCGGGCCGCGAGCAGGCCCGCCGCGATGACGACCAGTGAGGGGCCGAACGTCGCGAAGCCGGTCAGGCCGTTGTCGCCCTCGCGCAGCTGCAGCACGGCGACGACGGCGAGCACCACCACCGCGACCTCGAAGACCGGGGCGCCCCAGCGCGACAGCCGGCTCGGCACGTTGCGCAGCAGGTCGATGGTCTTCTTGGCCAGCTCTGCCCGCTGGGCGAGCACCGCCGCGAACAGGGCGCCGACGAGCGCGACGAGCGCCCACGCGCTGGCCCCCTCGGCCAGCGGCACGTCGCCGCTGGCGCCCAGCAGCAGCCAGGCGGCGAGCCGGACGAGGTAGTTGCCGGCGACGAAGCCGGCGGCGGCGCCGAACAGGATCGGCACGATGCTCTCGCCGGCGGCGAGCCACCAGCGGCGCGGGAAGGTGACCCCGCGCAGGGCCATCAGGCCGAGCTCGAGCCGGCGTTCGGCGGTCGCGGACGCGACGGCGACGAAGAGCACGAACCAGCACAGCAGCACGAGCGGCACCGCGGCGACCGGCACGACCTGGGCGACCAGGCCGCGGTCGCGCTCGATCCTGGTCAGCAGGTGCGGCAGGTCCGCCTTGACCGTCGGCGACCCGGACAGCCCCTGCAGCTGGGACCGGCCGCTCTCGACAGCGCCGTTGACCGCGGCGAGGCTCTCGCCGGTGATCGCGTCGTGGTCGATGACGACGTCGAGGGCCTGCCGCTCGGTCAGGCGCTCGATCGACTCCAGCGAGAGCCGGCTGGCGAAGATCGGTGCGGTGACGCGCCGGGCGGACTCCCGGCTGTCGAAGTAGCCGAAGTCGGCCCAGTACTGCTCGGTCACGTCGATCGGCTCGTACGCGCCGACGACCGACATGGCCGTGGGCTTGCCGGACGGCACCCACTCCTGGCCCTCGGCGTCGAACGTGGACCAGTCGACGTCCAGCACCGTCCCGATGCCGACCTTGAGCAGGTCGAGCGTCGGCTTGCTGAGGATGATCTCGCTCGGGCTGATGAAGCAGCGACCCTCGACGATCCGCACGTGCTCGCAGGTGCCGTCGCGGTACACGAACCGGGGCGCGACCGGCTCGACGCCGGGCACGGGGCCGGTCACGTACGTGTTGGTCTCGGCGCTGAACACGGTCGAGAACCCGGGGAAGACGAAGACCTTGGGCGCGAGGTCCTCGAAGGCGCGGTCACCGGCCTTCGTCTCCCGACGGGCCTGCACGACCAGCTCGTTGACGGGCGCGGCGGCGACCTCGCTCGCCACCACCGCCCGGTCGGCGGTGGTGATGTAGACCGGCGCGCTCACCGCGGCCGCCATGGCGAACATGGCCATCACGAACGCGGTCACGGCCTGCCCCGGCCGCGCCCTGATCATCGACAGCACAAGCCCGATCACGCCGCCACCTCCGCTTCGCTCCGGCGTCGGCCTGATCCAGACACTGCGCCCATGGTTCGCGACCCTCCGCTGCACTCCGGCTCGCTCACGGAGTGCTCCATCCGTCGGCGAAGTAGGGCAGGACGTCACCGATGTACGTGCGGATGAGCACGACGAGCAGCAATCCGGTGAGGAGGGAGGCGCCGACGAGGATCAGGTAGCCCTCGACGGCGACGCGCTGCACGAGCCGGGCCGGTGCGCCCTGGTTGCGCAGCGCGCTGAGCTCCGCGGACCGCGGCCGGCGCTCGACCGCGGCGACGACGGTGGCCGAGCCGATCGCCAGCGCGACCCCGACGATCGCCGACAGCAGCATGAACTGCAGGGTCAGCGGCGGGCCGAAGGACGCGTAGCGGGCGGCGGTGCCGTCGATCGTCTCCTCGCCCTGCACGATCAGCCCCTGCGCCTCGAGCCGCTGCACGACGTCGCGCGGCGCGTCGGGGGCGAGCCAGACCTGCATCGACTCGCCGGCGCCGAAGTCGGCGCCGAGTCGGTCGGCGTATTCGAGGTCGACGAGCACGCCCTGGTCGCCGATGCGCGGCAGCCGGGTCGCGGAGCCGGCGATCCGCTCGGAGATGGACGCCGAGCCGTACGTGACCCGCTGGTCGCCGGCGATGCGCTGCTGGAGCCGCTTGGCCCGGATGGAGGCGATCGGCGCCGGCGTGTCGATCGGGTAGACGCCGGGGTCGGTCGCCGGACCGGGCTTGATCGGCGCCACCCGCAGCAGCAGCCCGGCGGCGGCCGGCGCGACGATCAGGTTGGGCGGCGCCGGCGAGACGGACAGCCGCCATCGGGTCCGGTCGCTCAGGGTCTCCTTGCCGAGCACGGGCGACCCGGCCGACAGGCCGCGGACGGTGACCTCGACGCCCGGGCGGGCGGCGAAGAACACCTTCTGGTCGAGGGTGCTCTGGGTGATCGCCAGCGAGCTCAGCCGGCAGCCCGGCGCCTTGGCGCAGGCGGGCACCTGGGCCTTCAGCGTCGCGGGGCCGGCCACGAGCGGGCCGACCCTGGCGACCAGCCGGGCGCCGGCCGGGTCGGCGAGCACGGCCTCGAAGAAGAGCGTCCGGCCCCGCTCTGGCGCGGTCATGGCCACGTCCAGGTCGAACGTCAGCTCCCCGCCGGTGACCATGACGGGGTCGGGCGCCTTCGGGTGCAGGATGGCCGCGGCCTGCTCGGCGGTCATCCCGTATTCGGGGCGCCAGGCCGCCACGGCCGGCAGCCGCGGGCTGTCCACGAGCAGGACCCGGTCCTGGGCGGAGCGCAGCGACTGCACGACCGCCATCGCCTCTTTGCCGGACGGGTCGGCGGCGCGGACCCCGCGGAGCAGGGCGAGCCGGTTCTCGGCGCGGACGATGAGCACGCGGTCGGCGCCGACCTCCAGCTCGGCCCGGTCGCGCCCGGCATCGACGCCCGCGATCCAGGTGATGTACGAGGTGCCGAGCAGCGCGACCGTGACGATCATGAGCGCGGCGAGCCGGTGGACGCCGGGCCGGCGCGCCAGGTAGATGGCGGTGAGCGCGCGGGCCGGGCGGCCGTGCCGCAGCGCGCCCTCGACCATCCGCCCGGCGATCGCCGTGATCGCGCGGGACGCGACCAGGGCACAGGCGAGGGCGGCGAGGCCGGGCGCCAGCAACGCGAGCCCCGCGGCGTCCCCGGAGGCGCGGTGCTTCACCTGGTACACGGCGATCCCGGCGACGATGACCAGCACCAGGTCGAACAGGTCCCGCCAGGCGCGGGCCCGGCCCGGGGCCTGGCGCAGCAGCTCGGCGACGGTCGAGCCGAGCGCGCGGCGCTCCGCGAGCAGCGCGGCCAGCAGCGCGCCGACGACGGCGACGACCACCGCGCCGACGGACAGCGACGCGGCCTGCGAGACGACCGCTGGCTCCTGGATCGCGCCGGTGACGGCGGTGGCCACCAGATACCCCAGTGGCAGCCCGATCAGCGCCCCGGCGATCATCGGCACCGCGCTCTGCCCGCCGACGAGGGCCCAGGTGCGGCCGCGGGTGGCGCCGCGCAGCTTGACCAGGCCGACGTCGGGGCGGCGCTCCTCACCGGTGTACTTGACCGCCAGGTAGAGGGCGAACCAGCAGAGCAGGAGCAGCTGGAACGCGCCGACGGGGACGCCGAGGCTGAGCAGCTGCCGGTCCCGCTCGACCCGGTCGGCTGTGACGGAGAGGCTGGTGTACATGCTGAGCCGGTTGTTGGCCGCCTTGACCGTCGCCGCGGCGAGGAACGCGCGGACCTCCGACGGGGTGTTCTCGACGAAGAGCTTCGGCTCGGCGACCATGTCGACGACGAAGCGCACCTTGTCCGGCTGGAGCTTGTCGAACACGGCCGGGCCGGCGAGGACCGCGTCGTCGACCGGCTCCGTGATCTCCGGCGGCGCGCCGGCGGGCAGGTCGACCGCGATCAGCTGGGCGTTGCTGCTCCAGAACGGGTCGGCCGGGTCGACCGGACGGTAGATCCCGGTGACGGTGAACTGCTGCGCGCCGAGGACGCTGGTCGCCTCGTAGTTGATCGGGTCGCCGGGCTTGACGCCCAGCCAGTGGGCGGTGCGGTAGCTGAGCATCACCTCGCCCGCGCCGGTGGCGCACCGGCCCTCGATGGTGGCCTGGTCGCACGCGCCGGTGCGCAGCATGAGCGGCGAGTCGGTCTCGCGCTTCACGCCGAGGGCGCTGCCGCCGTCCTGCGGCGCGGCGGAGAGCAGCGAACCCGTCAGGTAGGCCCCGGTGTAGGTGGTGAACCCGCCCAGCTCCACGACCGACTGCGTCAGCTGCGCGTTGGCCTCCAGGTGCGCCGCGACGGAGCCGCCCTCGATCTTCCCCTCACCGACGGTCTCGAGGGACCGCTCGGTGATCGGCGCCGACTCGACGTGACGGGTCGCGATGCGCTCCGTGGACGCGAGGACATACCAGGGCGCGGCCGCCGCGGCGGCCGCGGCGAGCGTGCTCAGCAGGAGCAGCGTCAGCGCCTGTGTCCGCCTGGCCCGCAACGCTGCGAGCACGAGTGCCAGCAAGGCCCCTCCCCCGTCGGTCAAGGTCGTTCGTAAGAAGACCAACCGGGAGAGGGGCCGGTTGCATTGCGATTAGGTAACTGCCAGCTCAGAACCGCGCGGGCTCGCGGTAGATGCCCCATTCGTCCTTGAGCGCCCCGCAGATCTCGCCGAGGGTCGCCTCGGCACGGCACGCGTCCAGCATCGCCGGGATCATGTTCCCGCCGGTGCGAGCCGCCGCCACCATCTCCTGGATCCGCCGCTCCACGAGGGCGTTGTCCCGCTCGGCCCGGCGGGCGCCGAGGAGCTTGTTCTGCTCGGTCTCGACCTCGTGCGAGACCCGCAGGATGTCCAGGTCCCGGGTCAGCGAGCCGGTGTGCACGTTGACGCCGACGACCCGCTTGTCGCCCTTCTCGAGGGCCTGCTGGTAGACGAAGGCGCTGTCGGCGATCTCCGACATGAACCAGCCGTCCTCGATGCCGCGCAGGATGCCGGCGGTGATGGTGCCGTCGCCGCCCATGTCGCGGATGCGCTGGAAGATCGCCTCCGCCTCGGCCTCGATGCGGTCGGTCAGCGCCTCGACATACCAGGAGCCGCCGAGCGGGTCGGCGACGTTGGTGATGCCGGTCTCCTCCATCAGCACCTGCTGGGTGCGCAGGGCGATCTCGGCGGCCTCGTCGGTGGGCAGCGCCAGGGTCTCGTCCAGCGCGTTGGTGTGCAGCGACTGGGTGCCGCCGAGGACCGCGCTGAGCGCCTCGACCGCCGTGCGCACGACGTTGTTGTACGGCTGCTGGGCGGTCAGCGAGACCCCCGCCGTCTGCGTGTGGAACTTGAGCCACAGGGCCTTCTCGCTGGTGGCGCCGTACACGTCGCGCAGCCAGCGGGCCCAGATCCGCCTGGCCGCACGGAACTTCGCGATCTCCTCGAAGAAGTCGATGTGCGCGTCGAAGAAGAAGCTCAGCCCGGGGGCGAACCTGTTGACGTCCAGCCCCCGGGACTGGCCGAGCTCCACGTATCCGAAGCCGTCGGCGAGGGTGTACGCCAGCTCCTGCGCGGCCGTCGAGCCGGCCTCACGGATGTGGTAGCCGGAGACGGACAGCGGCTTGTAGCGCGGGATCTCCTTGCCGCAGAACTCCATCAGGTCGCCGATGAGGCGCAGGTGCGGCTCGGGCGGGAAGAGCCACTCCTTCTGCGCGATGTACTCCTTGAAGATGTCGGTCTGCAGGGTGCCGTCGAGGACGCCGAGGTCGGCGCCCTGCCGCTCGGCCGCCACCAGGTACATGCAGAAGACGGGCACCGCCGGCCCGGAGATGGTCATGCTGGTGGTGACGTCGGCGAGGGGGATGCCGTCGAAGAGCACGTCCATGTCGGCGGCGGAGTCGATCGCGACCCCGCAGTGGCCGACCTCGCCGAGCGACTGCGGGTCGTCGGAGTCGCGCCCCATCAGCGTCGGCATGTCGAAGGCGACGGAGAGCCCGCCACCGCCCGCGCCGAGCAGCATCTTGTAGCGGGCGTTGGTCTGCTGCGCGTTGCCGAAGCCGGAGAACTGCCGGATGGTCCACGTGCGGCCGCGATACCCCGTGGGGTGCAGCCCGCGCGTGTACGGATACTCACCGGGCCAGCCGATGCGCTCGAAGCCGGGCACGTCGGCACCCTCCGGCGGCCCGTAGACCGGGTCGACCCGGGTCCCGGACAGGGTGGTGAAGTCGGCGTCGCGCTTGCGGGCCTCGTCGTAGCGGCGCTGCCAGCGGGCGCGGCCCTCGGCGATGTCGTGGGCGTCCATGGGGTGTCGGCGCTCCTCGAGAAACTCGGCGTGATCGGGTTGTCCGTCTCACCGTCGATGGTATGCGCTCCCTGAACGATCGCTAAGGAGGGTGGGACAACTCCCACCCTCCGTTCACGACGACGTTACGCGGCGGAGGCGGCCTCCGACTCCGGAAGCGTGTCGCTCACGTGGACGTCGTCCACGACGATGTCGACGGAGGTGACCTCGAGCCCGAGCAGGTTCTCGATCGCGCCGATGACGTTGGCGCGGACCTTCTCGGCGACGGAGTAGAGCACGAAGCCGTACTCGATCACGAGCGTGACCCGCACGGCGGCGCTGCGGCCCTCCAGGCGGACGTGCACGCCACGGTTGCCGTTCTCCCGCTCCTCGCCGTCGCCGAGGCCGATGCGGTCGCGGACCGAGGCGAAGACCCGGGCGACGTCGCCGCCGAGGTCGTACACGCCGGCGACCTCACGGGTGGCGATGCCGGCGATCTTCTCGACCACCTCGTCGGCGATGGTCGTGGTGCCCCGCTCGGCGGTGAGCTCGGCGGAGTTGCGCAGCCGGTCGACGACGTGCGAGGCGATCCGCCCCGACGCGGCGGCGGTCGTGGTGGCGAGCTCACCGACCCGGTCGGCGGTGGTGGTGGCGAACTCGCCGACCCGGTCGGCGGCGTCGGACGCGAAGGCGCTGACCCGCTCGCCGGCGGAGGCGGTGGTGCCCGCCACCGACCCCGGAGCCGCCGGCTCGATGGAGAGCGCGTCGCCGGTCATGTCGGGATCGTCCACGTCATTGCGCTGCGCGGGGATGCCCGCGGTCACCTCGGTCATTGCTGCTCCTCCCCTGGGTCCGTCGGCCGAGCGCGAGCGTACTCGCGCCCGGCGAACGCAGGCAGAGGCCTAACGGACCAGTTGGGCAACTCCGTCGGACAGGTGGAGCTCGCGGTCGCAGGCGGCCGCGGCCTCCGGGTCGTGGGTGGCGAAGACGACCGCCGCGCCGCGGCGGGCCTCCTCCTGGAGGAGCTCCATGACCTTCTGCCGGTTGGTGGAGTCCAGCTCGCTGGTCACCTCGTCGGCGAGCACCACGGCGCCGTGCAGGGCCAGGCCCCGGGCGATCGCGGTGCGCTGCTGCTGGCCGCCGGAGAGCTCCTCGACCAGCTGGTCGGCCTGGCTGCCGAGGCCGAGGCGCTCCAGCGACGCCACGGTCGCCCGCCGGGCGTCGGCCGGTGCCGCACCGCCGGCGATCATCGCCACCTGGATGTTCTCCTGCGCGGTGAGGATCGCGGCGAGGCCGTTGTCCTGCGGGATCAGCACGACCTTCTCGGCCACGGCGTGGTCGCGGTCGCGCAGCGGCGTGCTGTCGACGGCCACCGTCCCGGCCGCCGGCTTCAGCAGCCCGGCCATCGCCCACAGCAGCGTCGTCTTGCCGGCCCCGGACGGCCCGGTCACGGCCAGGATCTGCCCCGGTGAGACGACCACGGACACGTCGCGCAGCACGGGGTGGTCGCGCTCGTACGCGACCGTGACACCGTCGACCGTCAACGTCTTCACTGCATGTCCTCCAACAACGTGTGAGACCGGGCGGGCACCAGCAGCACCGTGCCGTCGGGCTGCGGCTCCACCCCGACCAGGGTGCCGGGCGGCAGCATGCGCAGCACCTCCTGCGGCAGGTGCACCGTACCGTCGCGACCGACCACCGCGTAGTCCTCTCCGCGCCGTCCCTCGGCGCCGACCCGCCCGTCGCGGATCGTGACGGTGCGGCCCATCCGCAGGCCGACGTCCGGGTCGTGCGTCACGACGACGACGGTCGTGCCGGCCCGGCGGACCGCGTCCAGGGCGAGGAGCACCTCGTCGCGGGCGTGGGTGTCGAGCTGGCTGGTCGGCTCGTCGGCGAGCAGCAGTCCCGGCCGGGCGGCCAGCCCGACGGCGAGCGCCAACCGTTGACGCTCACCAGGAGAGAGTCGCTGCGGCAGCTGCCGGTTGCGTCCCCGCCCGCTGAGGCCGACCATCGCGAGCACCTCGCGGGGATCGGCCAGCTGTCGCCGCCGGTCACCGGGGACGCCGCGCTGGGCGAAGCGCACGTTCTGCTCCGCGGTCAGGTACGGCAGCAGGTTGCGCGACGCGCCCTGCAGCACGACGCCGACGTCGGTGGCCCGCAGCTGCTGCAGCTCGGCGGGCGTGGCGCGGGCGAGGTCGTGCTCGCCGACGCTGACCCGGCCCGCCGACGGCGGCAGGAGCCCGGCGAGCAGCGACAGCAGGGTCGACTTGCCCGACCCGGACGGCCCGAGCAGCGCGACCGACTCCCCGGCGGAGATGTCGAGGTCGACCCCCGACAACGCCACGACGTCGTAGCCCTCGAGCCGGTAGATGTAGACCAGCCCACGGCAGGTCACAGAGAGCCCGCTCATGCCGCACCGTCCCGCAGTCGTTCGGGCGTGGCGCGACCCATCAGCCGCAGCGCCATCAGTACCGCGGCCGCCAACGCCAACACGATGGCGGCGACGGCAACGGGCAGGGCGCCCATGCCGAGCTCCCACGTGATCGGCGACGCGACCCCGACGGTCACGAGCGGGATCCCCGGCAGCATCACCATCGCGCCGAGCAGTCCGGCGCCGAGACCGACGACGAGCGGGACGCCGAGCAGCGCCCGGTACTCCCGGAACACCGCCCTGCGCAGCTGCCCCGACCGCACCCCGGCGACCCGCAGCGCGGCGAGCTCGTAGAGGCGGGCGCGGACCCCGACGTAGGCGGTCAGGAGCACCACCCCGATCGCGAGGAGGATCGCGACCCCGCCGGCCAGCAGGTAGAGCCACAGCCCGAGCGCCGGCGCGCGGCGGGCGAGCTGCTCCAGCTGCCCGTCGATCGTCTCCGTCCGCAGCACCTGCACCCCGGCGGACGCGAGCCGCCGGTCGAGGTCCGCGGGCGCGGCCGAGGAGGCCCACACCTCGTAGCGCAGGGTCGCGTTGTCGGCGAGGCTCGCGCCGCGCTCGGCCATCCGCGTCGCGTAGTCGAGGTCGAACAGCACCCCGCGCCGGCCGGCCCTGGGCAGGCTGCCGGCGTGCGCCGCGACCGTGAACGGCTGCGGCTGGTCGGAGAAGCCGGGCAGCTTGAACGTCGCCGCGGCCGCGTCGTCGGTGGGCGCGCCACCGGCGAGGACGGCGGGCAGCGCCTCCGGGGTGTCGAAGTGCTCGACGACGGCGTCGGAGGGGTCGCTGCCGGAGACGTCGACGCCGAGCGCCACGCCCGTCCGGACGCCGACCTGCGCGGCGCCCGGTCGGGGCCGCCAGCGGCCGGGGAGGTCGAAGCCGGGCGCGAGGGGAGCGCCGTCGCTGCTCAGCTCGCGGACGGCCACGCTGACGGCGAAGGGCTCGCTGCCACCGGCCGCGCGGCCGATCGCGAGGCCGACGAGCCGGCAGCCGCTGCCGCAGCCGGGGAGGCTCGCATGATACGAACGGGTCCCCTTCGCCAGCCCGCCGAGCCCGATGGTGCGGGGCGGCTGGCCGGGTGCGGCGACGACCGCGGCGACCCGCAGCGCCGGCCTCGCCGGCAGCGTGTCGACGGAGATCTCCGCGGCGACGTCCTTGCCGAGCCGCAGCGGCGCGGCGACGTCCGGGTGCAGCCGCGCGGCGATGTCGCTGACGTCGGCGCGGGAGTGCCCGCGCCACACCGCGACCTCCGCCAGCCGGCCGGACTGCACCCCGAGCAGCTCGACGGGGGCGTTGTCGAAGCGCTGGCTGGCCCGCACGACGGCCATCGAGTGCCCGCCCGGGTCGGCCTTGTCGACCGCGGCCTCCAGCGCCGACGGGTGGTCGGCGGCGACGGTGAAGACCCGCTGCGCGCCGACGGTGTCGTCGGCGGTGTCGCGGCGGGCCCGCCCGGCCGCGTCCCACGCGGTCGCGGCGAAGGTCAGCAGCGCCACCGCGACCGTCACCACGACCACGAGCCGCCGGCCGCCGGGGCGGCGGGACAGCTGCGCGGCCGACAGCAGCGGCACGATCCGGCCGCGGCGGCGGGCGATCCGCAGCCGCGTCTGCGACCACAGGCCGAGCAGCCGGGCCGCGGCGACGCCGACGACGACCGCGAGCAGCGGCGGCGCCAGCAGCGCCAGGGGCGAGCCGCGGTCGTTGGCGGCGGCGGCGAGGCTGGCCGCGGCGAGCGCGACGACAACGCCGTCCGCAATGCCGGCCCGCCAGCCGCCCCGCTCCGGCACGCGCCGTAGCAGGCCGAGGATCGGCCGGGCGAGGGTCTGCCGGCCGGCGAGCACCGCGGCGGCGATCCCGGCGGCCAGGGCGAGACCGGCGCCGGCGAACACCGGCCAGCGCACCTCGACCCCGACCCCCTCGGCCAGCAGCGCCCCGGCGGCGACCTGCACGAGCAGCAGCCCGGCGGCGATCCCGGCGGGGACCGCGGCGACGATCAGCAGCAGCACCTCGCCGAGGCCGAACCTGGTGGCCCGTCCGGACGGGTAGCCGCGCAGCTTCGCCAGGGCGATCTCCGGCGCGCGCTCCTCGGTCAGCGAGGCGACGAGCAGGAACAGCACGAACCAGCACAGCAGCAGCAGGGGCACCGCGATGACCGGCGCCGTCCGTCCGATGCTGGCCTGGTCGGCGTCGATGTCGCGCAGGACCGCCGGGAGGGTGGTGGTCAGCTCCAGCTCCTCGCCGCGCAGCCGGTCACCCAGGGTCTGGATGCCGTCGCGGAGCCCGGCGACGTCGTCGAGCCTGACCCGGTCGGCGCGCAGCGGGTACTCCAGGCGGGTCGCGAGCGTCGCGGTGCGCTCCAGCCGCAGGTCGTCCTCGGTCATCGAGAACAGGGCGTCGGCCGTGCTGTCGCTGGCGCTGAAGTAGGAGGTGCGGCCCCAGTACGCGGCGTCGGCGTCGGTCGGGGTGTAGAGGCCGCTGATCGTGAACGTCTTGTCGTGCCCGCCGGTCGCCGGCCCGAGGCGGACGGTGAGGTGGTCACCGGTCTTCAGGTCCCGGGCGGCGGCGGTGCGCTTGCTGACCACGATCTGGCCCGGGTCGTCCGGGCAGGCGCCGTCGATCGTCAGGTGGTAGCAGGCGTTGTCGCGGTACGCGAGCTTGGCGTTGGTGTCCCCGAACGAGACCTCGGTGTCGATGGCCGCCACCGGCAGGTCGAGCCGGTCGGCGAGCAGTTGGTCCTTGGCGAGCGCGGTGTTCATGGCCAGCCGGATCTCGGCGAGGTCCTTGAACGCGGCGCTGTCTGCGGTGCCCTTTGCCCCGGCGGTCAGCCCGGTCGCGTCGGTGGACGCGGCGGACAGGCCGTCGGTGAGCACGGACTGCTGCGCGGCACGGCTATACGCGGGTGCGAGCACGGCCGCCGTGGTCGCCGTCACGGCGAGGAGGAAGACCACGAACGACCGGCCGGCCCGGTACCTGATGCCACGCAGCATGACGGTCCAGGCCGTCAAGATGTGCCCCCTGTGCTGGTCGAGCTGAAGGTTGACCCGCAGACCTTAGCGGTCGTTCGACCGCTCGGTCATGGTCACCAGCTCGCTCGCGGCGGTGTGTGGATCCAGGTCACCGTCCGCCACCCGCCTCGCCAGGCCGGCGAGCACGGCGCCGTCCCGCAGGGCTTCCATCCGGCCACGCAGCGTGCCCAGCGCGATCGCCTCGATCTCGGCCGCCGCCCGCCGCTCGCGACGCCGGCGCAGCTCGCCGGTGTCGTGCAGGTGCTCGCGGTGCTCGGCGATCGTCGCCACGATCTCGTCGATGCCCTCGCCCCGCGCCGCGACTGCCCGCAGCACCTTGGGCCGCCACTGGCCGGGCGCGCGCTCGCCGAGCCCGATCATGCCCTGGATGTCGCGGTACGTGGCGTCGGCGCCGTCCCGGTCCGCCTTGTTGACCACGAAGATGTCGGCGATCTCCAGCACGCCCGCCTTCGCCGCCTGGATCGAGTCGCCCATGCCAGGGGCGAGCAGGACCAGCGTCGTGTCGGCGAGCCCCGCGATCTCGACCTCGGCCTGGCCGACGCCGACGGTCTCCACGACGACGGGGTCGCAGCCGGCGCCGTCGAGCACCCGCACCGCCTGCGGGGTCGCCGCCGACAGCCCGCCGAGGTGCCCGCGGCTGGACATCGAGCGGATGTAGACGCCGGGGTCGGTGGCGTGGTCCTGCATCCGGACGCGGTCGCCCAGGATCGCCCCGCCGGTGAACGGGCTGGACGGGTCGACGGCGAGCACGCCCACCCGCCTGTCCTGCTTGCGGAACGCGCGGACCAGCTCGTTGGTGGTGGTGGACTTGCCGACGCCGGGCGAGCCGGTCAGCCCCACGACGTGTGCGTCGCCGGCGTGCGGCGCGAGGGCGGCGGCCACCTGCGGTAGCAGCTCGTCACCGTCCTCCACCAGCGACACCAGGCGGGCGACGGCGCGGGGGTCACCCTCCCGCGCCTTCGCCACCAGGTCCGGCACGTCCCGCGATCGCCGGACGCTCACCGCTGCGACTCCTTGCCGCCGTTTTCGCTCATGTACGGCATGATCGCCGCTCTGAGCGCTCCGCGCCCACAGGTGATCGCCGTTTCGTGCGCCCGGCGCTGTCCGGTGATCGCCGTTTCGGGCGCCCGGCGCTGGCCGGTGATCGGCGCTTCGGGCGCCCGGCGCTGGCCGGTGATCGGCGCTTCGGGCGTCCGGGTCACTGCTTGGGGACGCGGAGCAGGAGTGCGTCGCCCTGGCCGCCGCCGCCGCACAGGGCCGCGGCGCCGAGCCCGCCGCCGCGGCGGCGCAGCTCCAGCGCGAGGGTCAGGGCGAGCCTGGCGCCGGACATGCCGATCGGGTGGCCGAGCGCGATCGCGCCCCCGTTGACGTTGACGATCGCCGGGTCGATGCCCAGGTCGGCGGTCGACTGCACGCCGACGGCCGCGAACGCCTCGTTGATCTCCACGAGGTCGAGGTCGGCGGCGGTCAGGCCGGCCTTGCCGAGCGCGTGCTTGATCGCGTTGGACGGCTGGCTGGTCAGCGAGTTGTCGGGGCCCGCGACGTTGCCGTGCGCGCCGATCTCGGCGAGCCAGGTCAGCCCGAGCTCCTCCGCCTTCGCCTTGCTCATGACGACGACCGCGCAGGCCCCGTCGGAGATCGGCGAGGACGTCGCGGCGGTGATGGTGCCGTCCTTGCTGAACGCGGGCCGCAGCTTCGCCAGGGTCTCGACCGTGGTCTCGGGCCGGATCTGCTCGTCGTCGGTGACCAGCAGCGGGTCACCCTTCCGCTGCGGGATCTCCACCGGCACGATCTCCTCGGCGAGGCGCCCCTCCTTCTGCGCGGCGGCGGCCCGCTGGTGGCTCGCCGCGCCGAACGCGTCCTGCGCCTCGCGGGTGATGCCGAGCCGGGACACGTGCCGCTCGGTCGACTCGCCCATCGACACCTGGTCCCAGGCGTCGGTGAGGCCGTCGAGGGCCATGTGGTCGCGGATGACGACGTCGCCGTACTTGTAGCCCTGACGCTGCCCGGCGAGCAGGTGCGGGGCGTTGGTCATCGACTCCATGCCGCCGGCGACCACGATCTCGAACTCGCCGGCCCGGATGAGCTGGTCGGCCAGGGCGATCGCGTCGAGGCCGGAGAGGCAGACCTTGTTGATGGTCAGGGCGGGCACCGACATCGGGATGCCGGCCTCGACCGCGGCCTGCCGGGCGGGCATCTGGCCGGCGCCGGCGGTCAGCACCTGGCCCATGATCACGTACTGCACCTGCTCGGGCGCCACGCCCGAACGCTCGAGCGCCGCCTTGATGGCGACACTCCCGAGCCTGGTGGCGGGAAAGTCTTTGAGGGCGCCGAGCAGTCGCCCCATCGGCGTGCGGGCGCCGCTGACGATCACCGCTTGAGTCATCGTGAGGCCTTTCGAGAGATGGTTCACATCGCACCGTCGCGACTGAACGATTACTAGGGTTCAGACTATCGCCATGACAACCTCGGACCCGAAGTTGGATATCTCACCCGTCGGCATTCTCCGCATCGATCACGTCGGTATCGCCGTCGCGGATCTCGACGAGGCGATCGCGTTCTACGGGCGCGTGTTCGGCATGCGTTGCGTGCACGAGGAGACGAACGAGGAGCAGGGGGTGCGCGAGGCGATGCTGTCGGTCGGCCCCACCCCCGAAGGGGGTTGCCTGCAGCTGCTCGCGCCGCTGAGCCCGGCCTCGACGATCGCGAAGTTCCTGGACCGCAGCGGTCCGGGCATGCAGCAGCTCGCCTACACGGTGAGCGACATCGATGCGACCTGCGCCGAGCTGCGGTCCCGTGGCGTCCGGCTGCTGTACGAGACGCCCCGCCGCGGCACCTCCGATTCACGCATCAACTTCGTGCATCCGAAAGACGCCGGAGGCGTACTTGTGGAGCTGGTGGAGCCGTTCCGAGCAGCTTCGAGCAACCACTCCTGAGGTGGTCAGTGGACTTCTTCACAGGCCGGTTCCCGATTTAGCTACCGTTCAGTAACGTCCGCTTCAGGGCATCGAGATGTGTTGCCGATCCCCATAGGCACCCCGCTTTCCGGGGTCCCACGCTTTATGCCTTCATCCCGGACGTTAGGAGCCAGCGGTGCAGCAGATCCTCGACGCGATCATGCAGGCGGAGCGGGCGGCGGACCCCGCGGCCGAGCTCCGCGCCGTGGCCGGCCTGCCGGTGCCCTCGTCGTACCGTGGCGTGGTCGTCCGTGCCGACGAGACCGACATGTTCGACGGCCTCGCCACCCGCGACAAGGACCCCCGCAAGTCCCTGCACGTGCAGGAGGTCCCCACGCCCGAGGTCGGTCCGGGCGAGGCCCTGATCGCCGTGATGGGCAGCGCCGTCAACTACAACACCGTCTGGACGTCGATCTTCGAACCGGTCTCGACGTTCGGCTTCCTGCAGCGGTACGGCCGCCTCAACGACCTCTCGAAGCGCCACGACCTGCCCTATCACGTGGTCGGCTCGGACGCGGCGGGCGTGGTCCTGAAGGTCGGCCCGGGGGTGAGCAAGTGGAAGCCCGGGGACGAGGTGGTCGCGCACTGCCTCAGCGTCGAACTGGAGGACGCCACCGGGCACGACGACACGATGCTCGACCCGCAGCAGCGGATCTGGGGCTTCGAGACCAACTTCGGCGGCCTCGCCGAGCTGGCCCTGGTCAAGGCCAACCAGCTCATGCCGAAGCCCACCCACCTGTCGTGGGAGGAGGCGGCCTGCCCCGGGCTGGTCAACTCCACCGCCTACCGGCAGCTCGTCTCCCACCACGGCGCGCAGATGAAGCAGGGCGACACCGTCCTCATCTGGGGCGCGTCCGGCGGCCTCGGCTCCTACGCGACGCAGTTCGCCCTCAACGGCGGGGCGACCCCCGTCTGCGTCGTGTCCAGCCCGCAGAAGGCCGACCTGTGCCGGGCCATGGGCGCGGAGCTGGTGATCGACCGCTCGTCGTTCACCTTCTGGAAGGACGAGCACACGCAGGACACCGCCGAGTGGCGCCGCTTCGGGGCGGAGATCCGCGCCCTGACCGGCGGCGACGACCCGGACATCGTGTTCGAGCACCCGGGCCGCGAGACCTTCGGCGTCAGCGTCTACGTCGCCAAGCGCGGCGGCACCATCGTCACCTGCGCCTCGACGTCCGGCTTCATGCACCAGTACGACAACCGGTACCTCTGGATGAACCTCAAACGCATCATCGGCAGCCACTTCGCCAACTACCGCGAGGCGTGGGAGGCCAACCGGCTCATCGCCCTCGGCAAGATCCACCCGACGCTGTCGCGCACCTACTCCCTGGACCAGACCGGCCAGGCCGCCCACGACGTGCACCGCAACGCCCACCAGGGCAAGGTGGGCGTGCTCTGCCTGGCCCCGACCGAGGGCCTCGGCGTCCGCGACCCCGAGCTGCGCGCCAAGCACGAGACCGCGATCAACCGTTTCCGCAACCAGTAGCCGGCCGACACCCGCCGCCGCCGCGGCGGTTACCACCCCTCACGCCGGGTACGCACCAGACCCCGCGACGGGACGCCACAGCGTGGTGGCTCCCGCCGCGGCCCTCACCCCAGCCCCGGCTCACGCCGCCCGCCGGACCGGCACCACCGCCCCACAACAGACGTTGATCAATACCCCCTGGAACAAACGCCACAAACCCGGGCATTGATCAACGTCATCGAGCGGCGACAGCAACCCCCGGCCGGCCCCCATCACCGCCGCACCGAAGCGCGCCCCCACCGAGAGCCGACAAACCACACCGCCTCCCCACACGGCCCGCCTCCCCGCACCCGTGCCACCACCCATGCCCAGACCGCAGGCGAGCAGGTCCGAGCACGCGACCGCCACCCCATAGCCGACCACTCCCCACACGCGGCCACCACCCCGTAGACGGCCACCACCTCCAGACGGCCACCTCCCCCACGCACGGCCGCCATCCCCCCACAGATCGCCACCCCCGCACGCGGGACGCCACCCACGCACATACCGCCACCCCACGCACAACGGGCTGGCCACCCCGCGCGAGCGCTACCCCCGCACGCGGCCACCACCCCCGCAGACGGCTGCCGCCTCCAGACGGCCACCGCCCCCGCACGCAACCGCCACCCACGCAATACAGCCACTCCCACACACGTGGTCGCCCCCGCACGCAGGCCACCCCCGCGCACGGGCCGCTCTCCACCCGGACCGCCCCATGCGGGTCGACCCCACGCGGGCCACTCCGCACGCGGGTCGCCCCCACGCCGGTCGTCCCACACGCGGGCCATCCCGAATGTGGGCCGCCCCCACGCACGCCGCCCTCCACACGGGCTGCCCCCACGCAGGCCGCCCTCCACACGGGCCGCCTCCACACGGGCCGCCTCCACACGGGCCGCCCTCCACACGGGCCGCCCTCCACACGGGCCGCTCCCCCGCACAGCCGCCGCCCCGCAGCAGCTGCCACCCCCACACGCGGGCCGCCCCCACGCAAGTCGTCCCCCAACGTGGGCCACCCCGCACGTGGGCACCCCCGCACGCGGAACGCCACCCACGCGGGCCACTCCCCGCACATAGCGGCCACCCCGCAGCGACTGCCACCCACACAGGTGGCCGCGGCCCCTCGCGGCTGTCCGCACCCGCGGCCGCACTGCTTGCCGGCGGTGGCGGGGCGCGGCGGCCGGCACAGACGTTGGTCAATGCCCCGAGACGTCCGATTCCGGATGGCGGCGGAAAGAGGTTGTGCGATGTGACCCCGAATCCGAGATCATCCTGTGGGTGGATCGCGCGGGGTCTATGGAACGAAAGCCGCGAACCGGGGCATTGATCAGTGTCGTCAATGGGCGGGGGCGGGCGTGGTGGGGATCAGTGAGCAAGAAGACCCGCCGGGGTGGCAGGGTGGCGGGGCAGGTGGCGGTGAGGGTGTGTCATCCGAGGTGAGGGGCGGTATGGCCGTTGTCTCCGTGGGTGCACTTTTCGGTGATTGTGACCTGGCCGTACGGCCACTCGACACGCCGACAAAACGTGACAAAAACGTGGCGTGTCCTGGCCCGGTGAAGTTGACCTTGCGACCATCTCGGAAGAGTGCCGTTGCACCCTTGCGAAAGCCCCCCGGTGGTCTGCAAGTATGTGCCAATGCCCCAGCAGCAGTCCTCGGTTGACTTCTTTCAGAACGGCTCGGATCACGAAGAGCTGAGTGTGGTCCTGCGCGGTTACGACCGTGCCCAGGTCGACGCCAAGCTGCAGCGGATCAACGCGCAGCTCCAGCAGGCCAACCAGGCTCGCGAAGAGGCCGAGAGCCGGCTCGCCGAGTCCCAGCGGCGCATCCGTCAGACCGAGCAGCGGCTCGGCACGATGGAGCAGAAGCTGAGCGACACCAACAAGCAGCTGGAGGAGAACAACCGGCCGACGCTGTCGGGGCTGGGCACGCGGGTCGAGCAGATCCTGCGGCTCGCCGAGGAGCAGGCCAACGACCACCGGGGCGAGGCCAAGCGGGAGTCCGAGGGCATCATCTCCGCCGCGCGTCTAGAGGCTCGCGAGATCACCGACAAGGCGCGGGCCGAGTCCGCCGCCATGAAGGCGACCGCTGAGCGCGAGGCGGGCAACCTGCGCACCGCCGCCGAGCGGGAGGCCGCCGAGGTCCGGGTGCAGGCCCGGCGCGAGGCCGACACGCTGCGCGCCGACGCGGAGCGCGAGACCAAGCAGCTGCGCACGGCCACGGCACACGAGGTCGCCGAGCTGAAGGCGACGGTCGAGCGCGAGGTGGCGACGCTGCGGGCCACCGCCGAGCGGGAGATCACCCAGCTGCGCGCCAAGGCCGCCCGCGAGGCGGAGGAGAAGCGCGCCGAGGCGACGAAGCTGCTGACCGACGCGCGGGACAAGCGCGACAAGGACCTGCAGTCCCTCGCGCTGGAGATCGCCGAGCGGCAGGAGAAGGCGGAGCGCGACGAGTCGGCCCGTCACCAGTCCGCGGTCGCCGCGACCCAGAAGCTCGTCAACGAGGCCGAGAGCCGCGCCCGGGCCGCCGAGGACCGCGCGAAGGAGATCGAGCAGCGGGCCGAGGCGCGCCGGGTCGAGTCGGAGCGCAGCGCCGCCGAGACGGTCGAGAAGGCCAAGAACCTGGCCGACAAGACGGTCAACGAGGCCCGCGCCGAGGCGCACCGCCAGCTCAGCGAGGCGCGTGCCGAGGCCGAGGAGACCACGCAGCGGGCCCGGCGCGAGGTCGAGGACCTCACCCGCCAGAAGGACGCGGTCACGTCGCAGCTGGGTCAGATGCTCTCCGGCCTCGCCGGGATCATGCCGACGGTCCAGCCGCCGCAGCAGGGCGGCCCGGCCGACGCCAAGAAGGGCAAGTCCGGAGACGGCGAGAAGGTCTCCGCCTGACGCTCGCGGGTCGCGGTGATCCGGCCGCTTCTCGATCATTCACGGGGAGTTCGATCGCACGTCCCGTCATGCGCGGTGTGTAATTGCGCGTGGCGGGACGTTGCGTGTGAGGATGGGTGTTATGTCAGACCGCGACCTCTTCGACACGGGCCCGGGCGGCGTCTCTTCAGAGCCCGACTTCGAGACCGCACTGCGTGGGTACAACCGCAGCCAGGTCGACAAGTACTGGACTCAGTCGGAGAACGAGATCCATGCCCTGAAGCTGGAGAACGAAGAGGTCTGGAGCCAGGTCCAGGCGCTCGCCTCCCAGGTCCAGGAGCTGCAGATGGAGCTCGCTGACCTGCGCCGGCGCGGTCCTGTGGGCGAGGTCTCGTTCCGTCATCTGGGTGCCCGCGTCGAGCAGATCCTGGGGCTCGCCGAGGACCAGGCGGAGTCGATCCGCGCCAACGCGGTGCAGGACATCGCGGGCCTGCGCGGCGAGGCCGAGCGGCTCCTCGCCGACGCCCGCGGCCGGGCCGCCAAGGCCAACGAGGACTTCGAGCTCGCCCTCGCCGCCCGCCGTGCGGAGGAGGAGCGGGCGGTTACGGAGCGTCGCGCCGCGCTCGATGCCGAGGCACGGGCGATCGAGGAGCGGGCCGCCGCTTCGCGGGCCGAGGCCGACCGGATCGTCGCGCACGCGCACGCCGAGGCACAGCGCATCACCGCCGAGGTCACCGCCCAGCTCGAGCAGGCCCGCTTCCAGGCGGAGCGGGAGCTGCAGGCGCTGCGCGCGTCGGCCGAGCAGCACTCGGCGCAGGTCCGCGCCCAGGCCGACCAGCACGCCGCCGCCGCGCAGCAGCACGCGGCGACCATGACGAGCGAGGCCGAGCAGCAGGCCGCCACGATCGTCGCCCAGGCGCAGCAGCAGGCCGCCGCGGTCACCACCGAGGCACAGCAGCAGGCGTCCGCGGTCACGGCCGAGGCACAGGCGCAGGCGACCGCGCTGACCGCCCAGGCCCAGGAGAGCGCCGCCACCGTCGCGGCGAAGGCGCAGGAGGCCGCGGCCGTCGTGGCCGCGCAGGCCGAGGAGCACGCCGCGGCCGTCACCGCCCAGGCGCAGGAGACGGCCGCCGCCGTCGCCACGCAGGCCGAGCAGGCCGCGAATGCCGTCACCGAGCAGGCCGCCGCGCAGGCGAAGGCCATCGCCGACAGCGCCGTGGCGAAGGCCGAGGCCGCGGCCGCCGAGGCGCACGCCGTCGCGACCGAGGCCCACCGCAGGAGCACCGACGAGGCGACCCGGAAGGCCGACGCCGAGGCCGTGCAGCGGGCCGAGGCGGCCCGCGCCACGCTCGATCAGGAGCTGCGCGACCTGCGCGCCACCCACGACGCCGAGGTCGCCGAGCTGCGCACGACGGCGGACCGCGAGCTCGCCGAGGCCCGCGCCGCGGCCAGGGCCGAGACCGACCAGCTCCGCGCCACCGCCGAGGCGGAGGCCGAGACGCTGCGGACCACGGTGCGGACCGAGGTGGACGAGCTGCGGGCCGCCGCGAGGACCGAGGCCGAGACCCTCACCACCGCCGCGTCGGCGGAGGCGGACCAGCTCCGCACCACCGCCAGCACCGAGGCCGAGACGCTGCGGACCAATGCGCAGACCGAGGCCGCGGCCGTCGTGACCGCCGCCCAGGCCGAGGCCGCGACCAAGGCCGAGGCCGCCACGAAGGCCGAGGCGGAGGCGATCGCCAAGGCCGACGCCGCCACGAAGGCCGGCGCCGAGGCCACCGCCAAGGCCCAGGCCACGGCGAAGGCCGAGGCGGAGGCCACCGCGAAGCAGGCGGCCACCGCGAAGGCCGAGCTCGAGGCCGTCACCGCGGAGCTCACCGCGGCGGAGGGCCGGCTGGCCGAGGCCCGGGCGCAGGAGGCCGGCGCCCGCGAGCGGCTCGACGAGATCGCCGGCGCCGAGGCCCGCCTCGCCGACCTGCGCGAGCAGGAGACGGCGCTCACCAGCAAGGTCGCCCAGGCCGAGACGGCGCTCAGCGGCGAGCTGGCCGGCCTGCGGGCGCAGGAGACCGAGCTGACCACCCAGGTCGCGGCCGCCGAGGCCCGCCTGGCCGAGCTGCGGCAGCAGACCGCCGACGCCGAGAAGCTGAGCGAGCAGGCGCAGCAGGCGACCGACAAGGCGAAGCAGGCCGACGACAAGGCCAAGCAGTCCGAGGAGCAGGCGAAGGCGGCCGCCGAGAAGGCGAAACAGGCCCAGCAGCAGGCGAAGCAGGCCGGCGAGAAGGCCAAGCAGGCCGAGGAGCAGGCGAAGCTCGCCGAGGAGCGGGTCGAGGCCGCGCAGCGGCGGGCCGAGGAGATCGACCAGCTCGCCACCGCCGCCGGCACCGAGGCCGCCGAGCGCGCCGCCCAGACCCTCGCCGAGGCCGAGCAGGCCGCCGAGGCGATCCGCGAGGCCGCCCGCCTCGAAGGGGCGACCCCGGCGACCCCAGCGGCAACGAACGGTAACGGCAAGGTGAAGGTCGCGGCGGAGTAAGGGCCGAACTGGCGAAACACCCCGTGCATCAGGTGCGGAAAGCCGACACTCAAGTTGAGGACGTGATGGCGAATCACGTATCGTCCGCGGGTCTGCGCGCCTAGTCACTCAGGGGGAAGAGCGTGAGCAGTACGGAGCAGGTCGAGCGCCCCGGACGCCACTCCGCTCCACCCCAGAAGCCACGCGTGTCCGCGCGCACCGTGGCGATCGGCGTCGCCATCGTCGTGGTGGTCGCCGCGGGCGGGATCGCGGCCGCGGCGTACACCAGCGGCGGATCCGAGAGCCAGCCGAGCAGCTCCGACGAGAAGGCCACCGTCATCAGCACCGACGGCGCCGTCGTCGACGGCAAGCAGCTCACCACGGCGCTGCACATCAAGGCCAACAACGTCAAAGTGGTCAACACGACCGTGCGGCACCGCGGCACGGCGGCGATCCGGATCTTCCCGGGCGTGCACGGCACCGTCGTGGAGAACACCGAGGTGTTCTGCGACGGCAAGGACATGGTCGGCGTCGGCAACGGCGGCTACACGGCCACGAAGGTCAAGGTGCACGGCTGCGCGGTCGGCTTCCAGCACTACGCCGGCGCCCCGGCCACGGTCACCGACTCGACGGTCGACGACAAGCCGTACAAGGCCAGCTACGCCTTCACGGAGCAGGGCAAGAAGCACCCGACCACCGGCACGGGACTCGTCGCCGGGCCGGTCGCGGCCGCGAAGCCCTGGCCCGGCCCTGACAACACGGGCGTGCCGGCGGGGACGACGCTCACCCCGTACACCGGCCCGTACGCGATCACGCAGGACAACACTGTCATCGACGGGAAGATCCTCACCGACTGCGTCGAGATCAAGGCGAAGAACGTCACGATCAAGCGGTCGAAGATCAACTGCAAGAACAAGGGCGGCATGATCATCCGGGTGTTCGACGAGCTCGTGCCCGACGCGAGCCTGCTCGTCGAGGACACCGAGATCACCGGTGACGGCGAGGGCCTCGGGGTCGGCTTCGGCCACTACACGCTGCGCCGCGTCAACATGCACAACCTCAACGAAGGCCCCCGGGTCTCCGACGGCGCGGTGATCGAGGACAGCTGGATCCACGGCCTGGTCTTCACCGACGAGAAGGACCACCAGGACATCCTGCAGACGACCGGCGGCATCGGCATGATCGTGCGGCACAACACGCTCGAGGCGTTCAACCCGGCCACCAACGACCCGTTCAACGCGGGCTTCCAGCTCGGCTCGGAGACCGCCCCGAAGCTGAGCGACCTGCTGGTGGAGAACAACCTGTTCAGCGGCGGGAACTACACGGTGAACCTGCGGCCGGACACGAAGACCGAGAAGGTCGTGTTCCGCAACAACGTGTTCGTGCAGAACAGCCGCTACGGCGCCGCCTCCAACGAGGACCTCCCAGGCGTCACCTGGGAGGCCACCAACGTCTACCTCGACGGAGGCAAGCCCGTCACGCACGGGCCGTAGAGCAAGACCGGCACGCACGGACCCTAGAAGGTCACGACCGACTTCGTGACGGTGTACGCCTCGGCGTAGTGCGACCGGCACTCCATCCCGCGGATGCGGGCGAGGCCGAGGAACACCTCGTCGTCCCACCAGTCGCGGGCCTTCTGCGACGGGAAGTGCTCGTGCAGCAGCGCGACCTTGCGCCGGCCCTGCTCGACGGTGAGCGGCACGTACACGTTGCGCCGGGACAGGTCGCCGTCCCACTTCGGGATCTCGTAGTGCATGACGAGCGAGTTCCGGAAGGCGGTCGAGGCGAGCGAGCCGAGCAGCCGGTGGTCCTGGTGCGCGTCGTCGGTCGACGGCGCCAGGACCAGGTCCGGGGTGCCGAGCCGGGCCGCGGCCTCGACGATCTCCTTCGTCGCGTCCCAGTGCGCCGGCAGCCGGCCGTCGGGCAGGTCACCCAGCGAGAACCGCACCGTGCCCTGGGACAGGAACGCCGTCGCGGCCGCCCGGGCCTCCGCCTGCCGGGCGGGCACACCCGTCGCGAGGACGTAGTGGACCGAAACCCCGGCGGGCAGGGAGAGCAGCAGCCCGCCGGCGGCGATCTCGATGTCGTCCGGGTGTGCACCCAGGGCGACGACGGACCGCACGCCGGCGAGGGAGAAGCCGATCATGCGGACGGGCGGCGGGACGCGTCCCACAGCATCCACGGGCAGTTGCCGTGGTTGTAGGCCTCTTCCATCTCCGCCCGGTCCTTGAACGTGTCGACCGCGCGCCAGAACCCGTCGTACTGCTGAGCGAGCAGCTTCCGGTCCGGGATGAGCCGGTCGAAGGCGTGCGGCACCATGTCCTCGCCGTCGCGCAGGACGTCGAAGATCTCCGGCCGCATGATGAAGTAGCCGCCGTTCTCCCAGGTCATCAGGTCGCGGAAGTCCCGGACCCGCGACACCGACCCGTCGTCGGACATCTCCAGGATGTGGTGCGTGGAGACCGGCGGCACGGCGAGCATGCTGACCGCCGCCGTGGACGCCCGGAAACGCTCCACCATCTCCGGCAGCGGCGCGTCGGTCAGCGTGTCGGCGTAGTTGGCCAGGAACATCGGCTCGTCCTCGACGTACTTGCGCACGCGCATGAGCCGCTCGCCGATCGTGGCCTTGAGGCCCGTGTCGATGAACGTGATGTTCCAGTCGGTGATGTCGGTCGAGAAGAGCTGCACGTCGCCGTTGCCGCCGACGAGGGTGAAGTCGTTGGACAGCGTCTCGTCGTAGTGCAGGAAGTAGTCCTTGACCACGGCGGCGCCGTAGCCGAGGGCGAGCACGAAGTCGGTGTGCCCGAAGTGGGCGTAGTAGCGCATGACGTGCCACAGCAGCGGCCGGTCGCCGATCATCGCCATCGGCTTCGGGACGTTGCTCGTGCCCTCGCGCATCCGCATGCCGAGACCACCGCAGAACAGGACGACCTTCACGACAAACTACTCCTCGACGTCGAGAGCCGGGATCGGGTAGACCAGCTTGCCGCCCCAGTCGCGCACGTACGACAGCTGCGCGCTGATCTCGGTGCGCAGGTTCCACGGCAGGACCAGGACGTAGTCGGGCCGGTCCGCGGCGATGCGCTCCGGCGCGTGGATCGGGATGTGCGTGCCCGGCAGGAACATGCCCTGCTTGTGCGGCGACCGGTCGACCGTGTACTCGAGCAGGTCCTCGCGGATGCCACAGTGGTTGAGCAGCGTGTTGCCCTTACCCGGGGCGCCGTAGCCGACGACCCGCTTGCCCTCGGCGCGCGCCTTCATGAGGAAGTCGAGCAGGTCGCGCTTGATGGTGAAGACCTCGCCGGCGAAGCCCTTGTGCCCCTCGAAGGTGTGCAGACCGGCCGCGGCCTCGGCGTCGAGGACGGCCTTGACGGCCACCGAAGGTTCACCCGCTGTTTCACTTCGCTGTGCGTGCACGCGCAGTGACCCGCCGTGGGTCGACAGCTCCTCCACGTCGACGACGGTGAGGCCGCCCTTGGCGAGCGCCCGCGACGCGGTGAGCAGCGACAGGTACTGGTAGTGCTCGTGGTAGATCGTGTCGAACTGCCGGCGCTCGATCAGGCGCAGCAGGTGCGGGAACTCCAGCGTGACCAATCCGTCCGGTTTGACCAAATTGGCGAGTCCCTGACTGAAACCAATAATGTCCGGAATATGTGCATAGACGTTATTTGCGGCAACTAGATCCGCACGACCGTACTGCGCCGCGACCGATTCGCCGGTTTCCGGCCCGAGAAAGCACACCTCTGTCCGGATCCCCTTTTCGCGGGCGACCGCGGCGACATTTCCGGCTGGCTCAACGCCGATCACGGGAATACCCGCGGCCACAAAGTGCTGCAGAAGGTACCCGTCATTGCTGGCCACTTCGGCGACCAGGCTGTCGGCCGTTAGGTTGAGCTTCTCGATCATAGCGACGGAGTACTGCCGCGCATGCTCCACCCAGGATGATGAATAGGAGGAGAAGTAGAGGTAGTCGGAGAAGATCTCCTCACCCGCCACGTAGGCCGGGAGCTGCACCAACAGACACTCAGAGCAGGTGCGCACGTGCAGCGGGTAGAACGTCTCCGGTGCGTCGACCTTCTCTGCGGGCACGTAGCTCTCACACAGTGGCGACATACCGAGGTCGACGAAGGTCTCGGTGAGCTCGGCACCACAGAGCCGGCACGAGACAACGGGCATGCGTCCCCCCAAAATAATCGTTGGCGCTAGGCTCCCACCTATACGGCTGGAGCATGATGTGGACGCGTCAGCCTAAGGCAGAATCCAAGCCAAGAAGCTAGCGGTCACGGAACACTGCTGTTCAACGTCAGAGTAAGAAGTCCGACACACCACCGAGGGCACTTTCGGTCCCTCTTAGACTCGCCTTCCACCCGCCGAGCGTTCGGGAGCTTTGCCATGCGCGTACTCGTCACCGGTCACGACGGATACATCGGCAGTGTGCTGGTGCCGATACTCCGGCAGGCCGGGCACGAGGTCGTCGGTCTCGACACCGGGCTGTTCGCGGACTGCGTCCTCGGGCCGGCGCCGGAGGAGGTCAAGACGCTGCGCGTCGACCTCCGCGACGTCGAGCCGTCGCACGTCACCGGGTTCGACGCGGTCATGCACCTGGCCGCGCTGTGCAACGACCCGCTGGGCAACCTCAACCCCGACCTGACGTATGACGTCAACCACCGCTCGACGATCCGCCTGGCGAAGGCCGCCAAGGCCGCCGGGGTCCAGCGGTTCCTCTTCTCGTCGTCCTGCTCGCTGTACGGCAAGGGCGCCGACGACACCCCGCTGGACGAGACGGCCGGCTTCCAGCCCGTGACGCCCTACGGCGAGTCGAAGATCCTCTCGGAGCAGGGCCTGCTGGAGCTCGCCGACGACGACTTCTCGCCGGTGTTCCTGCGCAACTCCACGGCCTACGGCTTCTCCCCCCGCCTGCGCGGCGACCTGGTCGTCAACGACCTCGCCGCGCACGCGCTGCTCACCGGGCAGGTCCGGCTGCTGTCGGACGGCAAGGCGTGGCGGCCGCTGGTCCACATCGAGGACATCTCCGCCGCGTTCCTGGCGCTGCTGGAGGTCGACCGCGAGCGCGTCCACGCCAAGGCGTACAACATCGGCAAGAGCAGCGAGAACTACCTGATCCGCGACGTGGCCAACCTCGTCGCCGAGGTGGTGCCGGGCAGCGAGGTGACGTTCGCCGAGGGCGCCGGCACCGACCTGCGCAACTACCGGGTCACCTGCGACCTGATCGCCGCCGAGGTCCCGGAGTTCCAGCCGAGGTGGACGGTCAAGCTGGGCGTCGAGCAGCTGATCGAGCAGTACCAGCGGCACGGCCTGACGATCGAGCAGTTCGGCAGCCAGACCCACCAGCGCATCAAGCGGATCAAGGCGCTGATGGAGGCCGGCAAGCTCGACAACGACCTGCGGTGGACGGCATGACCAGCGACCGGATCTGTGACGCCTGCGGCGAGGAGCGGCTGGTCCCGTTCGCCGACCTCGGTGACATCCCCGTCCTGTGCGGGGTGCACTGGGAGGCGCACGGCGACGCGGTCGCGTCCCCCGTCGGCCGGATGGAGCTGGCGCACTGCCCGCGCTGCGCCTACGTGCGCAACGTCGCGTTCGAGCAGGACAAGCTCGTCTACGACACGACGATGGACACCAACCTGCACTTCTCCCCCGCGTTCCAGCGGTTCTCCGCGGACCTGGTGCAGAGCCTCAGCGAGCGGTACGACCTCAGCGGCAAGCTCGTGCTCGACATCGGCTGCGGCCAGGGCGAGTTCCTCAAGGAGCTCACCCACGTCAGCGGCGCCAGCGGCGTGGGCTACGACGCGATGTACGCGGGCGAGGTCGGCACCAACGGCCTGACCACGTTCCACAGCGGGCTCGCCCCGCGCGGGTCCGGCCTGCCGAAGTACGACTTCTTCACCTCGCGGCACTGGTTCGAGCACCTCGACGACCCGTTCGAGTTCCTGGTCGACCTGCGGGAGCAGGCGAAGGGGCGCGAGGTCTTCGGCTACGTCGAGGTCCCCGACGCGGTGTACGACCTCGCCACCGCCGGCTGGGAGGTCATCTACCCGCACGTGTCGTACTTCGACGCCTACTCCCTGGCGAGCATCTTCGGCCGGGCCGGCTGGACGGTCGAGTCGACGGGCACGCTGTTCTCGGGCATGTTCCGCTACATCGAGGTGTCGGCCAACCGCCCCCGCGCCGGCGGTCACGTCGCGCACACCGGCGAGCTGCCGTCGATGCGGGCCCGCGACAAGCAGCTCGCGGCGATCGCCGGCTTCGCCGAGCGGCACCACGCCGAGCGGGAGCGCTGGCGGAGCACGATCGAGAAGCTCAACGCCGACGGCGCGCGGCCGGTGCTGTGGGGCGCGGGCTCCCGCGGCGTGCAGTTCCTGACCCTCGCCGACCGCGAGCTGGGCCTGCACGGCGTCGTGGACCTCAACCCGCGCAAGTGGGGCCGCTTCCTGCCGGTCACCGGGCACCGGGTCGACCCGCCGTCGACCCTCACGACCCTGCAGCCGAAGGCCGTCGTGATCACCAACCCGGCGTACAAGGACGAGATCGCCAAGTCCCTCGCCGACCTCGGCGTCACCGCAGAGATCCTGGTGGCCTAGATGCCCAGAGTTTCGATCGGGATGACGACGTACAACGTCGAGAAGTACCTGCCGCTGGCGATCGAGTCGATGCTGGCGCAGGACTACCCGGACTTCGAGATCGTCGTGTGCGACAACCTGTCCACCGACAGCACCTGGGAGATCCTGGAGCGCTACGCCGCCAAGGACGAGCGGATCCGGGTGTACCGCAACCCGGAGAACCTCGGCGAGGCCGGCAACTTCCGGCGGGTCGTGCAGCTGGCCCGCGGCGAGCTGTTCCGGCTCGCCGCGCACGACGACCTCGCCGCGCCGACGCTGATCAGCCGGTGCGTGGAGGCGCTCGACGCGCACCCCGAGGCGATCCTGGCCTTCCCGCAGACGATGCTGATCGACAGCGACGGCAACGAGATCGGCCCGTGGGACGACGCCATGGACACCCAGACCCTGCGCTCGCGGGGCCGGGTCAGCTGGTACGCGCGGAAGTGGAACCTCTGCAACGAGGTCTTCGGCGTGGTCCGCACCGACGTGCTGCGCAGGACGCGGCTGCTCGGGCCGTTCCTGTCCAGCGACGTGCGGATGCTGCACGAGCTGGCGCTGCGCGGCGAGTTCATCCAGGTGCCGCAGCGGCTGTTCTACCGCCGGATGCACGCGACCAACACGTTCGGCGCGCAGCGCGACACCGACGAGGTGCTCGAGTGGCTGGAGCCGGGCGCGGCGAAGGGCAAGAACCGCAAGCGCAAGCCCGCCTCGGACCAGAGCCACCACACCAGGATGACCTGGGAGATCACGAAGGCGCTCATGAGCAACGAGCTGCCGGTGACGGAGCGGGCGGCCGCCACCGGGGCGTTCCTGACCTCGTGGGGCACCCGCCGCGGCCGGGCCAAGCTGGGCCGGATCCGCCGCTCGATCACCCGCACGCCGATCGCGCCGCCGGTCTGGGAGCAGCCCCAGCAGCAGTCGTCTGACCAGCAGTCGCAGGCCTAGGAGTCCGCATGAGTCAGAGCGTCGACAGCAGCGTCGACCCGCTCGACCGCACCGTCGATCTTGACCGTACCGCCGAGATCAGCGCTCTGACACCACCGGCGACAACGACGACGCTGGACGCACCGGAGGAGGAGGCGCCGCGCAAGCGCCTCAAGTCCGCGATCTTCTGGTCGTACGCGCTGACCGCGGGCCGCCTGGGCACCACGACCGTCGTCACGTTCGTGCTGGCGGGCATGCTGGGACCGCACGCGTTCGGCGTCGTGGGCACCGCGCTGCTGTTCGTGATGATCACGCAGATGCTGCTCCAGCAGACGCTGCTCACCACGATCATCCAGCGCGAGAAGCTCGAGGGCGACCACCTGGACGCCGGGTTCTGGCTCGTCATCATCGGCAGCGTGGTGCTGACCGCGGTGGCCGCCGGCGCGGCACCGCTGTGGGCGGCGTTCAACAACCAGCCCGAGGTCACCATGATCTGCGTGGCGCTGACCCCCATGATCCTGCTGCAGGGGCTGACCGTGGTCCCCGAGGCGATCATGCGGCGGAAGATGACGTTCCGGCCGCTGGCCATCCGGACGCTGATCGCGAACCTCATCGGCGGCGTGGTCGGCATCGCCATGGCGCTCGCCGGCTACCAGGCCTGGGCGCTGGTGGGGCAGCAGCTGGTCGTGGGCGGCGTCGGCGCCGTCGTGCTGTGGACCGTCACCGACTGGCGCCCCCGCTGGCGGCTGCCCCGGCAGGCGATCAAGGACCTGTGGGGGTTCTCCGCCCAGTCCGCGCTCGGTGGCATCGGCGTCTTCCTGGCCATCCGCATCGACCTGCTGGTCCTGGCCAAGTTCTTCGGCCCGGTCGCGGTCGGTCTGTACCGCATCGCGCAGCGCCTGCCCGACATGCTGACCGAGGTGACCAGCCGGTCGCTGCAGCAGGTGTCGCTGCCGGAGCTGGCCCGCCTGCAGCGCAAGCCGGCCGAGCTCGGTGACCGGCTCGCCAAGATGCTGCACGTGTCCGCCGTCGCCGGGCTGCCCGCGCTGGGCATCCTCGCGGCCGTCGCGAAGCCCCTGGTCGCCCTGCTCGGCCCCGAGTGGTCGCCGGCCGGCACCGGCATGCAGCTGCTGTGCATCGTCGGCATCGTCAACGTGTACGGGGTGCTGCTCGGCCCAGCCCTGCAGGCCGTCGGGCGGCCCGGCATCAACACGGCGCTGTCCTGGTTCCAGCTGGCGGTCGGGGTCGGCACCTTCTACCTCATCGGGCAGTGGCTCAACGGCTCCACCGACGACCGGGCGCAGGTCGCCGCGATCGCGCTGGGCATGTCGGCGGTCGAGCTGTCGATCACGATCCTGATGATGTACATCACCTTCGTGCGGGTGCTGAAGGTCAGCACCTGGCAGATCCTCGGCCCGACGGTGCCGGCGTTCGTCGCGGGCGCGGCGGGCTTCCTCATTCCCTTCCTCGTCGACCGGTTCGGCCTGGTCAGCGGGCCGTGGGTGCTGAAGCTCGTGGTCTACGGCGTGCTCGCCACCGGCATCGCCGGCGGTCTGCTGCTCGCGCTGGACACCCGTACCCGCGGGATGGTCATGCGCAAGGTTCAACCATTGATCGGAAAGAAGCTCGGAAAGAAGTAGGAGCGGGTTTTGCTGTTCGACGAGTCCAACCGCCTGCGGCCCCTGGCCCACGCGGTGATCCCCGGTGGCGCGCACACGTATGCGAAGGGGGACGACCAGTTCCCCGAGGAGGCGCCGGGCTTCATCGTCCGGGGCGGCGGCTGTCACGTCTGGGACGCCGACGGCAACGAGTTCGTCGAGTACGGCATGGGCCTGCGCTCGGTCACGCTCGGCCACGGCTACGCGCCGGTGGTCGAGGCCGCGGCCCGGCAGATGGCGGAGGGGCTCAACTTCAGCCGCCCGGCGACGATCGAGCTGACCGCCGCGGAGCGGCTGCGCGGCGCGCTCGGTGTGCCCGACCGGATGGTGAAGTTCGCGAAGAACGGCTCCGACGTGACGAGCGCCGCGGTGAAGCTCGCCCGCGCGTTCACCGGCCGGGACCTCGTCGCGATCTGCGCCGACCACCCGTTCTTCTCCACCGACGACTGGTTCATCGGCACGACCGGCATGCCGGGCGGCATCCCCGGCGCGATCCGTGACCTGACCGTCCGGTACCGCTACAACGACCTGGCAAGCGTCGAGGCGCTGATCGCCGAGCACCCCGGGAAGATCGCCTGCCTGGTGCAGGAGGTCGAGACGACCGAGCCGCCCGCGCCGGGCTTCCTCGAGGGCCTGCGGGCGCTGTGTGACCGGCACGGCATCGTGCTGATCTTCGACGAGATCATCACCGGGTTCCGCTGGCACGTGCGCGGCGCCTCCCACGTGCACGGCGTGCTGGCCGACCTGACCAGCTACGGCAAGGCGCTCGGCAACGGCTTCGCGGTGGCCGCGCTCGTCGGCCGGCCCGACATCATGGAGCTCGGCGGGCTGCGCACCGACCGGGAGCGGGTGTTCCTGCTGTCCACCACCTACGGTGCCGACACGCACACGCTCGCCGCGACGATGGCCGTCCTCGACGTGTACGAGCGCGAACCGGTCATCGAGCACCTGCACCGCCAGGGGCGGCGGCTGGCGGAGGGCGTGACGGCCGCCGCGGCGGCGCACGGCGTCCAGGACTTCGTGGGCGTGGCCGGCCGCGACAGCAACCTCATCTACGTGACCAAGGACGGCGACGGCGAGCGCTCGCAGGCGTTCCGGACGCTGTTCCTGCAGGAGCTGGTCCGCCGCGGCGTGATCGCCCCGTCGTTCGTCGTCAGCTACTCCCACACCGACGCGGACATCGACCGCACGATCGAGGCGGTCGACGGCGCCCTCGCGGTCTACGCGAAGGCCCTGAGCGACGGCGTCGACGCCTACCTGGTCGGTCGTGCCGTGAAGCCCGTCTTCCGCCCTTACGTCTAGGGGAGCCACCGTGGTCGCAGTCCTCGAGCGGGAACAGGTCCGGCGCGGCACCCGTACACCGGTGAAGGCCGCCCTGGTCGTCGGCGCCCTCGTGGCCGGGACGGTGGCCTCGATACTGCGGCAGCCCGGGCCGGGCGCGCTGGACACGATCTGGGCCGAGGACGGCGAGATCTTCCTGACCCAGGCGGCGCGTGACGGCGCCGGGGCGTTCACCACGTCCTACGCCGGCTACTACCACCTCGTCGCCCGGCTCGTCGCCGGTGTCGCGGCGCTGCTGCCGGCGTCCCAGGCCGCCGCGGCGCTCGCGATCGGCGCGGCGCTGATCACGACGGTCTTCGCGATCGCCGCGTATGCCCTGAGCGGGGAGTACCTGTCCTCGACCGTGGCCCGGCTGGTGGTGTCGGTGCCGGTCGCGGTGCTGCCGATGGCGCAGGGCGACGTGCTGAACTCCCCGGCGAACCTGCACTGGACCGGTCTCTACGTCCTGTTCTGGTTCCTGCTGTGCCGGCCCGCCTCGGTCGCGGGGAAGGTCCTGGCGTGCGCGGGCATCGTGCTCGTCGTCGGCAGCGACATCCTGACCGGCGTCTACCTGCCGCTCGTCGCGTTCGTGCTGTGGTTCCACCGGGACCGGTACGCGGTGGCGAAGGCCGTGGCGTTCGTGGTGCCCTTCGCCGTGCAGGTGCTCGGCCTGCTCACCGGGGCGAGCGAGCGGGAGGGCCTGGCGCCGGACCCGGTGCGGGCGGTGACCGGCTTCGTGCTCCGCGCGGTGCCGACGGCGCTGTTCGGCGAGCGGTGGGTCGGCCAGACGGTCGGCACCCGCAGCCTGATCTTCGCCGCGCTCGCGTGGCTGATCCTCGGCGCCGTGCTGGTCCTGGGGCTGCGCAAGATCGTCCGTCCACGGTGGACGCTGGTGATCGCGGCGGGCGTGCACAGCGCGCTGGTCTACCTCGCGCCGGTCGCGCTCAGCGGCATCGCCACCCCGCGGTACAACGTGGCGCCGGCCCTGCTGGTGCTTGTCACGCTCGTCGCTCTGCTCAACGACGTGACCGGGGTCCGGATTCTCGCGGCGCTGGTGCTGGTGGTCTGCGCGGTCAACTTCCGGGTGGACAACGCCCGGGCGGACGGGCCGGCCTGGCACACGGGGCTGCGGGGCGCCGAGACGGCCTGCGCCGCCGATCCGTCGGCCACGGTGAGTATTGAGGTGACTCCGCTCGCGGCACCTGGGTGGCATGTTGCACTGCCGTGTGACTATGTCGACAGAAAATAACCCTCTGGCATTGCGACCATCGCCGGACAAGCAATTATCAGGCGAACTATGATCCACTCCAGAGTTAAAGCATGAATTTCCTCGACCGTTCGGGCAGGGTTGCCTGGCGGAACGACGGAGCCCTCTACACCCCGGAACGAGATTCACCTTCTGCGGCCCACATGTACGCTGAGCTGCGAAACAGAAGATCAATCTTGTCCGTTTAGCCGCATTCGTACAGAATGTGCAAATTATGTTTTTTGTTAATTTTAACGAGTTAAGCGGCATTTCATGTTTCGTTAAAAGCGGCATGTAAAGAATGCGACACGGCGAGTTTGCCAGTGCCCACTTGCCCCGCTGACGCGTTATCCGCCAGTGTCGCTAGGCGACTGCCCGTGGGGGGCGCCGCGACCTATTTTCTTGGGGAGCAGGGTCGGTCATGAAGGTTGGCGTCATCGGCTGTGGTTACTGGGGAGCGAAGCACGTGCGCGTGCTGTCGTCACTCCCCGAGGTGTCACTGGTCGTCGCGATCGACGCACAGACGGAGCGGATCGATCCGCTGCGCCGGATGTACCCGAGCGCGCTCTGCGTCACCAGCCTGGACGAGGTGATCGACCTCATCGACGCCGCGATCATCGCCACGCCGCCGCGTTCGCACGCGCCCCTGGCGAAGCGGCTGCTCGCCGCCGGCAAGCACGTCATGGTCGAGAAGCCGATGACCGCCTCGACCGCGGAGGCCCGCGAGCTCGTCGCGATGGCCGACGAGGCCGGCCTCACCCTCGCCACCGGGCACACGTTCGAGCACAACGCGGTGGTCAAGCACCTGCGCGACATGGTCGCCGCCGAGGAGCTCGGCAAGATCTACTACATCGACACCGCGCGGCTGAACCTCGGGCTCTACCAGCCCGACGTCAACGTCGTCTGGGACCTCGCGCCGCACGACATCTCGATCATCAACATGGTGCTGGGCAGCACGCCGACCGCGGTCAGCGCGTGGGGCACCAGCCACGCCGGCACGCCCTTCGAGGACGTCGCCTACCTGCGCCTGGAGTACGGCGCGATCGGCGCGACCGCCAACATCCACGTCAGCTGGCTCGACCCGTCGAAGGTGCGACGCGTGACGGTCGTCGGCAGCCAGCGCATGGCGGTCTACGACGACATGCTCGACGAGGGCCGGCTGCGCATCTACGACAAGGGCGTCCAGGGCGCCCCGCTGGACGGCACCGTGCCGATGTCGTACCGCTACGGCGGCATCTCCTCGCCGCACATCCCGATGACCGAGCCGCTCGGCGAGGTCGACAAGGACTTCGTGCAGTCGGCGATCACCGGGCGGACTCCCGCCGTCGACGGCCGGCGCGGGCTCGCCGTGGTGGAGGTCCTGGAGGCCGCCGCCGAGTCGATGGCCACCGGCCGCACCGTCAACATCTCCCAGCCCGCAACCGTCTGACTCGAGAGGAACACCACGTCCCGTGCGCATCCCGTTCAATGACCTCGCGACGCCGCACGCGTCGATCGTTGAGGACGTCGTCGCGGAGGTGCGGGCGCTGGCCGGCAACTCCCGCTTCATCGGCGGGCCGGCCGTCGAGGCCTTCGAGCAGGACTTCGCGGCCTACTGCCGCACCACGCACGCCGTGGGCGTCGCCAACGGCACCGACGCGATCGAGCTGACCCTGCGGGCGCTCGGCATCGGTGGCGGCGACGAGGTCCTGGTGCCGGCCAACACGTTCATCGCGACCGCCTCGGCCGTCGCGGCGACCGGCGCCACCCCCGTCTTCGTCGACGTCGACCCGGTGAGCCTGCTCGTCACGCCGGCCACCCTGGAGGCCGGCAAGACCGAGCGGACCGCCGCGGTGATCCCGGTGCACCTGTACGGGCACATGGTGCCGCCGGCGGACGTGCTGCCGTTCGCGGCGAAGCACGGCCTGGCGGTGCTCGAGGACTCCGCGCAGGCGCACGGCGCGAACGCTCCGGCGCAGCATGACGGCCTGGGTGAGAAGGTGCGGGCCGGGTCCTACGGTGTCGCCGGAACCTTTAGTTTTTACCCAGGCAAGAACCTCGGTGCCTGGGGAGACGGCGGCGCGGTCGTGACCGACGACGCACAGCTCGCCTCGCGGATCCGGTCGCTGGCCAACCACGGCCGGTCCGAGGGCACCGATCACTACGAACACCGCTACATCGGGCGCAACAGCCGGCTCGACGCGTTGCAGGCGACAGTCCTGCGCCGCAAGCTAGCCGATCTGGACGCGGCCACCGCTCAGCGCCGGCGCGTCGCGTCGGTCTACGGGGAGGCACTCGCCGCCCACGGAATCCCGATGGTGGCACCGCTGCCCGGCGTGGACAGCGCGTGGCACCTGCTCGTCGCCCGGGTCCCGGGCCGGGAGCAGGTGCGCCGCCTGCTCGACGAGGCCGGGATCGGCACCGGGGTGCATTACCCGGTTCCGTGTCACCGCCAGCACGCCTACGCTACCGACCAGACCGTCAGCCTCCCGGCGGCCGAACAGGCCGCCACCGAGATCGTCTCCCTTCCCTTCTTCCCCCACCTGCGGGACGAAGAGGTCGCCTATGTCGCGGACCACCTCGCCAAGGCGATCGCCGCGCTCTGATTTCCGTCAGCTCGCTCGTTCGTTGTCGCACCAACGCACAGTGAGGAGGTGTCGCCGTTGACCGCGCCACAGGCCGTCGACGCCGCACTGAACACCACGCCGCCCGTCTCCGCCCAAGAAGACGAGACCGACGACGCCACCGTCGTGATCTCGTCCCTGCCGCAGCCCGGTGCTCTCGCCGAGCCGTCCGTCTCCGACGACGCGACCGTCGAGATCCCGATGCCGCAGCGGGTGCTGCGCAAGGTCGGCAGCGGCTGGGGCCTGATCCAGGGGCACCGGGAGGGGCGCTCGCTCATCCCGAAGCGCTCCCTGCGGCAGCTCGTCGAAGGCCTCGTCGCGCTCGCCATCCTGGCCGCCCTGTCGCCGCTGCTGCTCGTCGTCGCGCTCGCGGTGAAGTGGACCAGCGAGGGCCCGATGCTGTTCCGGCAGGAGCGGCTCGGCCTGCACCGCAGCACGTTCAAGATCATCAAGTTTCGCACGATGAGCAACAAGAACAGCGACGCGCAGCACCGCGAGTTCGTCAAGAAGATGCTCACCTCCGAAGACGACGTCGACGGTGGCGAGCAGGGCGTCTACAAGCTGGTCAACGACCCGCGGATCACGCCCATCGGCGGCTTCCTGCGGCGCACCAGCATCGACGAGCTGCCCCAGCTGTGGAACGTCGTGCGCGGCGAGATGTCGCTCGTCGGCCCGCGCCCCGTCCTGGCGTGGGAGGCGGACCTGTTCCCGCCGGAGGCGGAGCGGCGCTTCGCGGCCCGGCCCGGCATGACCGGCCTGTGGCAGGTGTCCGGCCGCAGCACCCTGGACTTCAAGGCCGCCCTCGAGCTCGACGTCGTCTACGTCGAGAAGAAGTCGGTCTGGTACGACATCACGATCCTCTGGCGGACCGTCGGAGTGGTCTTCAACCGATCGGTGGCACGGTGAGTATTCCGGAGCGTAGCGGGGGATTCGCTCGCCGCAAGGGCAGGGTGGCTCGGTGAAGGATCCGCGACTCCACGTCGTGATTGCGGTGGCGAATCTGCCGGTCGAGCGCGACCGGCGGGTCATCCGCGAGGTGAAGGCCCTCGAAGCGGCCGGATACCGGGTGACGGTGATCTGCCCCCGCGGCGTCTCCAAGATCAGCCGCGTCCCCGGTACCGTCGACGCCAAGGTCCGCTCGTACAAGATGTACGAGTCGTCCGGCGGCGCGGTGTCCTTCGCGATCGAGTTCGCCTGGTCCTTCGTGTGCATCGGCTGGCACCTGATGGCCGCCGTGATCCGCGACCGGGCCGCCGCCGCGCAGGTGTGCAACCCGCCGGACGTGTTCTTCCCTCTCGCGCTGCTCATGCGGATGCTGGGCCGCCCGTGGGTGTTCGACCACCACGACCTCTCCCCCGAGGTGTACCAGGCCCGCGGCGGCCGGCCCGGCTCGCTGCTGGACCGCATCCTGCTGCGCTTCGAGAAGTGGTCGCAGCGCGCCGCCTCGGCGGTCGTGTCCACCAACGAGTCCTACCGGGAGCTCGCGATCAGCCGCGGTGGCTGCGACCCGTCGCGGGTCGTCGTGGTCCGCAACGGCCCGTCGGGCGCCGAGGTCAAGCCGGTCGCGGCGGCACCGCTCGACGTCGACGACCACACGATCGTCTACCTCGGCGTGCTCGGCGCGCAGGACGGCGTCGACAACGCGATCCTCGCCGCCGAACGCCTGGTCGACCTGCGCGGCCGGCTCGGCTGGCGCCTCGTCGTCGCCGGCGACGGCGAGTGCCTGGAGAGCCTCAAGGCGCTGACGGTCGAGCGCAAGCTCGAGGACGTCGTGGAGTTCACCGGCTGGCTCGGCGTCGAGGAGATCGACCGGCTGCTGCGCACCGCTTCCGTCGGATTGCAGCCAGATCCTCGCAGTGCGCACGCCGAGGTGTCGACAATGGCCAAGACTGTCGAATACCTCGCCCGGGGCCTGCCCGTCGTCGGCGTGGACATGCGGGAGACCCGGCGCAGCGCCGGCGACGCCGGTGTCTACGTCCCGAACGGCACCCCAGAGGAGTTCGCCGTCGCCCTGCACCGCCTGCTCGACGACCCGGTGGCACGTGCGTCGATGCGCAATGTCGCGCTCGCACGGTTCCGTAATACCTTGGCCTGGGAACACCAGGCGGCGGCGTATGTCCGGCTATGGGATGAGTTGCTGTCCACCCGCCGGGAGAGGTACAAAGCGGGATCGGCGATCGTTCGGCAAGCCGCACCAGCGGACGTCAGTCAGGCAGAACAACGACAGTGATGAGCGTAATTACATACCGCCCGCCCGGCGAGCGCGCTTGTGTGAGGGGATGACGTGGACCTCTGGGATCTCGCCAAGCTGATGGGTCGCCGCTGGTACCTGATGGCGCCGATGATCATCTTGACCCTCGCAGCCACCAGCTGGGCGCTGCTGACGATCAAGCCCGACTACACATCGACCGGCCAGATCATGCTGATCCCGCCGGCCGACCGCACGCCGCTCACGCCGGCCGAGCTCCAGTCGACCAACACCTGGGTCGAGGTCGGTGAGGACATCATGGCGAAGGCCCTGTCGATCTCGCTGAACACCACGGCGACCCACAAGGAGATCGCCGGCGAGGGCTTCTCGGACGCGTTCGAGGTGGCCGCCGAGGACCGCTCCAGCATCCTCACCGTGACCGCGACCGCCACGACGCCCGAGGCGGCGCAGGCGACCGTGCAGCGGCTGGAGAAGCAGATCACCCGCGAGGTCGAGGAGATGCAGGCGCGCTACAAGCCCAAGGCGGGCCGCGCGATCAGCACCCAGGTCCTCGACGCCGGCGACACCATCGAGGTCGTCTCCTCGAAGGTCAAGCGCGCCGCGGTCGTCATCGTCGGTGTCGGTCTGCTGCTCACCGCCGCGGTGACCATCGTCGGCGACAACATCCTGCGCCGCCGCGCCCGCAACCAGCGCCGCCGCCAGCAGGGTGACGACCTCGAGCCCGGCAACGACTCCGACGTCATCTCCGACGGCGACCGGCAACAGCCGTCCGGCCGGGCCAACGGCGCCGGCGGCGGGGATGCCGTCGCGAAGCAGGACGAGACGGCCGTGATCAACCTCGGCAGGATCAAGAGCACCGTCGCGTCCGGCAACAACGGTGGCGGCAACAACGGCAACAGCGGCAACGCCGCCGGTCCGGGCCTCACCGTGGCGTACCGGCAGGCCGAGAACGCCCCCGACGACGACCGCCGCGGGGTCGAGACCGACGACGCGACGATCATCCTGCCCCTGGGCAACACGCCGTGGGCCGGCCGGGAGGGGCGCGACAAGGACGCTGAGGCGCGCGGCCGTTGACCTCCAGCACCGTCGCCGGCGAGAGCCGCACACGTCAGGCGCCACCCGATGCGGTGGCGCCCGACGACCTGCGGATCTTCAAGGGGAAACCGAAGCGGAAGCGGCCCCAGGGCTACCGGCCGTCGCCCGACCTGCTGCCGGTCCTCGTCGACGAGCGGACCTACGCGTCCCGCCGCCGGCGCAGCCACATCGACGCCGCGTCGCTGCTCGTGCTGGTCGTGGTGCTGATCCAGCTGCTCCCGTCGCGCCTCGTCGTCCCGGACCTCACCTCGGTCGGCCGGCCCGGCCTGCTGATCGGCCTCCTGCTCGCCCTCTGGTGGCTGCTGTCGAAGCTGCACCCGCGCCTGGCGATGACGGGTCCGCAGCCGATGCGCTGGGCGTTCGTGGTCTACGCGCTGACCCTCCTGCTGTCCTATGCCGCCGGCCAGTTCCGCGGCATGCCCGTGCTGGAGGCCAACTCCGCCGACCGTGCCCTGCTCGGCGCGCTCGCGTTCATGGGCATCGTGTTCATGACCGCCGACGGCGTGCCGACCCGTGACCGCCTCGACGACGTGCAACGCGTCCTGGTGTACTGCACCGCCATCAACGCGCTGCTCGGCATCATGCAGTTCATCACCAAGAAGGACCTGACCCAGAGCATCGTCATCCCCGGCCTGACCCTGCAGGGCGAGCTGGTCGGCCTCGCCGACCGCGGCGGCGGCGGGCTCATCCGGGTCGCCGGCACCACCGGGCACTTCATCGAGTTCAGCGTGGTCATGGCGTTCGCGGTGCCGCTCGGCATCCACTACGCCCGCTACGCGAAGACCAAGCTCGAGCGCCGGATCTTCCTCGTCGCGACGCTGGTGATCGCGGGCTCCATCCCGCTGGCGCTGTCGCGCACCGGCATCCTCGCCGTCGGCATCGCGCTGCTGTGCATGTGGCCCGCGTGGAACTGGCGCTTCCGCTTCAACGTCCTGGTCATCAGCGTCGGCCTGCTCGGCCTGCTCTCCGTCGTCCGGCCCGGCCTGCTCGGCACGCTGCGCTCGCTGTTCAGCAACGCCGAGGACGACCCCAGCATCAAGGGCCGCACCGACGACTACGCCATCGTCTTCCAGTACGCCTCCGAGCGCCCCTGGCTGGGCCGGGGCACCGGCACGTTCATCCCCGAGCTCTACCGCTACCTGGACAACCAGTGGCTGATGACGCTCATGAACAACGGCTACCTCGGCATCGCCGGGATGGTGGTGCTGCACTTCTCCGGCGTGTTCCTCGCGATCATCGCGTTCCGCCGGGCGGAGAACGAGGTCGACCGCCACCTGTGCGCGGCGATCTCGGCGGTGCCGCTCATCGCGGCGCTCACCGGCCTGACGTTCGACTCGTTCTCGTTCAGCACCTTCGTGGTCGTGCTCGCCCTGCAGCTCGGTGCCGCCGGCGCGATGTGGCGCTTCACGCACCCGGCCCGCACCACCCGCAGCGCCGCCGTCGGCGCCCTCCAACGCTGAATTCCTGGAGTTCCGGTGATCTCTGTCGTCATCGCCGCCCACAACGAGGCGGCGGTCATCGGTCGCTGCCTCGACGGCCTCATCGCCCCCGACATCGACATCACGGTGGTCGCCAACGGCTGCAGTGACGACACCGCCGCGGTCGCCGCGAGCCGTCCGGGGGTACGGGTCATCGACCGCCCGGAGCCGGGCAAGTCGGGCGCGCTGAACGCCGGCGACGCCGTGGCGGTCGGCTTCCCCCGCGTCTACCTCGACGCCGACATCCCGCTGACCGCCGCGGACGTGCGGTCCCTGGCGGCGTTCCTGGCGGCGACGCCGGGCCTGCTCGCCGCGACCGCGCACCGGACCCTCGACACCCGCCGCCGGCCGCTGCTGGTCAAGGCGCACAGCGCGATCAACGGCCGGCTCCCCGCGTACCGCGACGCCCTCTACGGCCGCGGCGTCATCGTGCTGTCGGCCGAGGGCCGCGCCCGGTTCGACACGTTCCCCGAGGTCGTCGCCGACGACCTGTTCCTCGACGGCCTCTTCGGACCCGGCGAGAAGGCCGAGACGCCCGCGGTCGTCGCCGTCGTCGAGACCCCCCGCCGCACTTCGGACCTCGTGAAGCGTTTGGCCAGGGTGCGAGCGGGTAACGCCGCTCTGCGCGCAGCGGGTGCCGCTCGTCCAGCGGCGCGCTCCTCGTGGTTGCGCGACGTCGTGCTCCCCCGGCCCTGGCTTCTGCCGGCGGCGGTGGGCTACGTTGCGCTGACCGTCGCCGCGTCGCGCGCCGCCCGCCGTCGCGACGTCGGATGGGGCCACGACACGTCCACCCGCGGAGCAGTCGGAGCGCAGCAGTGAGCCTTGATCCACTCGTCAGCGTCGTCCTCGTCTCGTACAACACCCGTGAGCTGACGCTCAAGAACCTCGCGGGCCTGCAGGCGGGCACCGCCGTGCCGATCGAGATCATCGTGGTCGACAACGCCTCGACCGACAACTCGGCGGCCGCGATCGGTCACGCCTACCCCGAGGTCCGCGTGCTGCACCAGCCCGTGAACCTCGGCTTCGGCAACGCCGTCAACCTCGGCGCCGCGCACGCCAAGGGCCGTTGGATCCTGCTCATCAACCCCGACACCGAGCCGGTCGGCGACGTGATCCGCACCCTCGTCGAGTACGCGGGCAGCCACCCCGAGTACCGCATCTACACCGGTCGCACGCTCCGCGCCGACCACACCGACGACGGCCACTCGGTGCACGCGCTGCCGAGCCTCTGGGGATACGTCTGCTTCGCGACCGGCCTGTCGTCGCTGCGCCGGCGCTCGCAGCTGTTCAACCCCGACGAGCTGCCCGGCCTCGACCGCGTCATCGGCGGCGAGGTCCCGGCCGTGTCCGGCTGCCTGCTGCTGATCGACCGGCCGCTGTGGGAACAGCTCGGCGGCTTCACCCCCGACTACTTCATGTACAGCGAGGACATCGACCTCTCCGCCCGCGCCCGCGACCTGGGCGCCCGCCCCGTCCTCGTCCCGGAGGCCCAGCTCCTGCACGTCGGCGGCGCCGCCTCGAGCACCGTCAACAAGCGGATCATGGTCCTGCGCGGCAAGACCACGTTCGTCCGCCTGCGCTGGTCCCCCGGCCGCGCCAAGCTTGCCCGTCTCCTCATGTCCGCCGGTGTAATGGTGCGCTCCGCCGCCGGCGCAGGCTGGCGCGACGTCTGGCGCCAGCGAGCGACGTGGCTGTCCGGCTGGCCCGCTCCGACCACCCCCGCGCCCGTCCCCACCCAGCCGCTGCCCGCCCCGATCTCGGCCGTGCCGTCCCCGGACCCCGCCGCGGCGCGCCCTCACCCGTAGCGGGGCGCGCTCCGGGACCGCTGGGTGTTGGGCGTGCGCCGCTCACGGGCCCGCCAGCACCCCGTGTGCCAGTGCCGCCGGTCCGCCAGATCCCCGCGCCCGTCCGCCGGCCACGCCACGAGATGCGGCACCCCCGGCGCGATCTCCTGGTCACACCCCGGGCACCGGTACGCCTTCACCGCCGCACTCGACGGAATGTTGCGCACCTGCCACTCCCCATCACTCCACGCCTGCACCCCTTCAACGCCACGCTTGACCCGCTCCAGATCGATCGGCTCAGGCACAGCGTCGCGCCGGGCATGGTTGCGACGGGGACTCACCATTCCAGCGTACCGACGCCCACCACCCACCAATGATCACGGCCCCACCACCCCAACCCCTGCCGCACCACGGGCAAGGACGACCCGGGACCGAGTGCCACTCTCCCCAACCGCCTGGAACCTCGTGCAGGCGCCCCACCCACAATCACCACCGCCCCACAATCACGGTCGCGCCGCACCCCCACCCCGCCACGCCGTCACTGACCACGACCGCCGCCCTGCCGTGCCATCGCCCTACCGTGACCATCGCCTTGCCGTGACTGTCGTCCTGCCGTAGCCACGATCGTGCCGCGACTGCCGCTCGCCGCAACCGTCGCCCTGCCGTGATCGCAGTTGCGCCGCAACCGCCCGCCGTGAACCATCGCTACACCGCTGCCGCGATCACCGTCGCGCGGCGATCGTCCAGTCCGGCGCACCGCGACACCACCGTGATCAGCGCCTGACAGCACCATCTTCTTGCAGTGCGGATCGCCGCGCCGCGATCGCCGTCCGGCCGCAATCACCGCCTTGTAGTGACCGTCGCGCGTGCTGCGACCGCTACCCCGCCCCACCACACGATCCCTACCGCGCCGCATTCACCGCCCGGCAGGGATCGCCGCCCGTGCCGAATCATTGCCACCCAGCGACCACCGCCACGCCGCAAGCACCGCCACGCCGCGAGCACCGCCACGCCGCACAATCGCTGTCACCCTGCGACCACCGCCACGCCGCGAGCACCGCCGCGCCGCACAATCACTGTCACCCTGCGACCACCGCCACGCCGCGAGCACCGCCACGCCGCGAGCACCGCCACGCCGCACAATCGCTGCCACCCTGCGACCACCGCCGCGCCGCGAGCACCGCCGCGCCGCACAATCACTGTCACCCTGCGACCACCGCCACGCCGCGAGCACCGCCACGCCGCGAAGGGCTGCCGTGCGGCGGGCACTGCCGTGGCGGGGTGGCGGTGTTGTGGCGGCGGGCGGCGGTGTTGTGTTGTGGTCAGTGGTGGTGGGTTGGTGGTTGGGTGGTCAACGCTTCGAGTAGTCGCGGAAACCGCGGCCGACCTTGCGGCCCAGGTAGCCGGCGGTCACCAGGTGCTCCAGCAGCGGGGCGGGGGCGAAGCCGGGCTCGCGCAGCTCCAGGTACAGCTCCCGCTGGATCGCCAGGGACACGTCCAGGCCGACGACGTCGAGCAGCTCGAACGGGCCCATCGGGTAGCCGCAGCCGAGCTTCATCGCGTAGTCGATGTCGTCGGCCGTCGAGTAGGAGGCCTCGACCATCTTGACCGCGTCGTTGAGGTACGGGAACAGCAGCGCGTTGACCACGAAGCCGGACCGGTCGGCGCACACCACCGCGTGCTTGGCCAGCGCCCGGCACACGGCGGCGGCGGTCTGGACCGTCGCGTCGGAGGTGCGGATCGTCCTGACCACCTCGACCAGCCCCATGACCGGCGCCGGGTTGAAGAAGTGCAGGCCGACCACGTCGGCGGGGCGCTCGGTCGCCACCGCGCACTCGATGACCGGCAGGCTCGACGTCGTCGTGGCGAGCACGACCCCCGGCTTGCAGATCTCGTCGAGCGACGCGAACAGCGCCTTCTTCACCGACAGCTCCTCGACCACCGCCTCGACCACCAGGTCGACGTCGGACAGGTGGTCGAGGCTCGCCGACCACGTGACCCGCCCGATCGCGGCGTCGCGGTCCTGCTCGGTCAGCTTGCCGCGCACGACCCCCTTGTTGAGCGACGTCTTCAGCCGCTCGCAGACCTTGGCCGACTTCTCGGCGCCGCGCGTCACCGACACGACCTCGAACCCGGCCTTCGCGAACACCTCGATGATGCCCGTCGCCATCGTCCCCGACCCGACGACGCCCACCTTCGCGATGTTCGTCGGCCTGCCGTGCTCGGCAGTGCTGGACGGCGTCAGCTCGTCGGCGACGACGACCGGCGACCCGGGCTTCTCGTACGTGTAGAACCCCCGCCCGGACTTCCGCCCGAGCAGCCCGGCCGTCACCATCTGCTTGATCAGCGGCACCGGCGCGTGCCGCCGGTCGCGACCGCCCCGGCGGTACATCGTGTCGAGGATCTCGTACGCGGTGTCGAGCCCGATCAGGTCCATCAGTGCCAGCGGCCCCATCGGCAGCCCGCACCCGAGCTTCATCGCCGCGTCGATGTCCTCGCGGGTCGCATACTTCGCCTCGACCATGGACACGGCCTGGTTGAGATACCCGAACAGCAGCGCGTTGGCGATGAAGCCGGCCCGGTCCGTGATCGTCACGTCGACCTTGCCGAGCCGCTCGCACAGTGTCTCGATGTCCGTGACCACGTCCTGCGACGTGACCACCGTCCGCACCACCTCGACCAGCTTCATGATCGGCGCGGGGTTGAAGAAGTGCATGCCGATGACCTGGTTCGGCCGGCCGGTCGCCACCGAGATCTCGGTGACCGACAGGCTGGACGTGTTGGTGGCGAGGATGGCCTCGGGCTTGCACACCTTGTCGAGCTCGGCGAAGATCCGCTGCTTGAGGTCCAGGTGCTCGGGCACGGCCTCGATGACCAGGTCCACGTCCCCCAGAGCGTCCAGCCCGACCGCGAACGTGACCCGCTCCAGCAGCGCGTCGCGGGCCTCCGCGGACAGCTTGCCCTTGGCGACCGCCCGGTCCAGCGACCCGCGCATCGTCGACTCGCCGCGGTGCAGCGCCGCGTCGCTGATCTCGACCGCGGTCACCGAGAGCCCGCTCCGCGCGAACACCTCCACGATGCCGGCGCCCATGGTGCCCAGCCCGACCACGCCCACGGAACCAAACTCGCGCGCCATCGCACGACCTCCCTAACGACCGATCAGGTTACTGGCGAGTCTCCCACGCCACCCGGCTCCCGCGCCCTGTGGGATATCTTGCTGCGCCGCACTCCCGCCCCACCGCCGGCAGCGGCACGGCCAGCGCCGATGCGCGGCAGCTTCCCCCGAAGCCGACCGCACCGCCACCCGATCGAATTGCGGAATTGGTCACTCCCCCCGGGCGCGGATCGCCACAGCACCAGCCGGTCAGGTCCAGCGGATGGTGGCGCTGGAGCGCCAGAGCGACAGGACGGCGGGGTCACCGTTGACGTGGAGGTCGGCGGTGGTCCGACGGTTCCACAGGGCTAAGTACAGATCGCTGGCGGGACCGCGGAGGGTGCAGTCGGCGGCGGTGTCGGTGCCGCGGGTGATGTCGGCGCCCGTGGGGCCCATGCGGACGGTCCAGGAGTTGGGGGCGTCGGAGGCCTCGACGGCGAGGGTGGCCGGGGCGTCGCAGCGCAGGCGGCTGCCGCGGGCGGCATAGAAGGTCATGAGCAGCTCGTCGATGCCGTCCACGCCGAGGTCGCGGGCCACGCCGTCGGACTGGCCGGAGGCGGCGTGGAGGTCGGCGCGATGGATGATCGTCTCGTGGGCCTGGCGGCGCGCCCAGAAGGCGAGGGGTGAGTCGGCGGGGAGGAAGTGCCAGCAGGTCAGGTCGCTGGGGGCGGCACGGAGCCGGTCGACGAGGGCGAGGTGGCCGGCCTGGAACCACGGGACGAGGTCGGCGTCGGCCGGCATCGGCCCGACCGCCTGCTCCTCCTCGTCGTCGGTGAGGACGGCGGCGCGGGCGTCGCGGACATAGGCCGTCGCCCAGCGGTGCACATAACCCACGTGCTGGACGAGGTCGCGGACCGTCCAGTCGGGGCAGGTCGGCACGGGGGCGTCGAGGCCCGCCTTCTCGGCGGCGTCGACGAAGTCGAGCCCGGCGCGCTCCAACGCATCGATGTGCTGCCCGATTTCCATGCCGTCATGCTAAGCCGACCCCCCGACAAAAAACCGCCGGCGAAACGTCACACCGAGGCTCAGGCGGCCAGCAGGCCGCCCACCCAGATGCCGGCGATGATCAGGGCGGTGGCGAGCTCGATGAGCATCGACACGCCGGCGGCCTTGAGGGCGTGCTTGGTGGACTGCCAGGCGAGGCTGGTGTCCTTCTGGCGGATGCGCTCGACGATGAAGACGCCCAGGACGAAGCCGATGACGAGGCCGACGACCGGGATGAGGAAGAAGCCGACGATGCCCAGCAGGCCGCCGAGGAAGAGGGTCAGGTTGGGCACGCCGGCGCGCTTGAGGTTACGGCCGGGGACGAGGTACTTGGCGGCGAGGCCGAGGCCGAGCACGATCGTGGCCGCGACCGCGACGGTCCAGCCGACGGCGCCGTGACCGCCGAAGACCGCCCACACCATGACCCCGGCCCAGCACAGGACCAGGCCGGGGAGCATGGGAATGACGACGCCGATGGTCCCGATCAGCACCGCGGCACCCGAGATGAAGGCCACGAGGCCGGAGCTGTCGGTCACATCCACGCCGATCAGGCTAAGCGGAGCCGACGACACCCGCCAGTGCGGCGGCGAAGTCCGCGGCGCGCTCCACGTGCGGGGAGTGGCCGCACCCTTCGTAGACGATCTCGGTGTACGGGCCGTACGCGGTCAGCACCGCCCGGGTCTGCCCGATCATCGGCTGGGGCGGGCACGCCTCCTCGCCGGGCCAGCCGGGGACGAGGCCGAGCTTGCCGAGCTGCGCGAGGTCGAAGAACGACGCGTCGGACACGATCGCGTCCTGGTCGCCGCGGATCCACGTGATCGGGGGCTTGACCGGCAGGTCGACGATGCCCGAGAGGTTGAGCCAGCGCGGCGACAGCGTGTTGAGCACCCCGCGGTCGCCGGGGCCGACGCCGGGCCAGTTGTCGCTGGCCGATCCGGTGCCGGGGTAGTTGTCGTCGCCGACGAACGTGCTGAGCATGGTGTCCAGCAGCAGCTCCTCGTCGTCGCCGAACGAGTCCGGCGAGGCGACGTAGAAGGCGCGCATGACGTTGCGCGGGGAGGCCTGCTCCTCGGTGCCACGGTCGGCGGCACCGAGGAGCCGCACGAAGTCGGGGTTGGCCGATCCACCGCCGGTGCCGGCGAAGTCGGGCGTGGTCGGGGTGCCGGACAGGTCCCGGGTGCCGCCGAACCCGTACGGCGAGACGGGCGCCTCCAGTACCAGCGCCGCGACGGCGTCAGGGTGGTCGAGCAGCAGCTGCAGCGCGACACCACCGCCGAGCGAGTGCCCGACGACCACCGGCGGCCGGTCGAACCCCAGCAGCAGCGGGGCGAGATCGTCGGCGAAGTCGCGCACCCCCCGCGTGGCGTCGACGGGGAGGGCGGGGCTGGCGCCGTACCCGCGCAGGTCTGGCGCGACGATGCGCCAGTCCTGCGGCAGGTGGCGCAGCAGGGGCTCCCAGTATCCGGATGACGAGCAGTTGCCGTGGATGAGCAGGACCGGAGGGCCGTCGACCGGACCGCGAGTGGTGACGTGCATCACCGCATCGTGACACCCCGGCCGACCACCTCACATGGTGCCGGCCCACATGTTCCGGTCGTTTTTCGTGAGGGCCCAGATGACTGCGACGTCGGCCGCGATGATGAGCATCGACCACAGCGGGTAGTACGGCAGGAACAGGAAGTTGGCGATCGCGCTGATCGCGGCCAGGATGATGCCGAGCACCCGCGCCCAGACCTGGCCGGCGAGCACCCCCACGCCTCCCGCGGCGACCACCACGCCGAGAGCCAGGTGGATCCAGCCCCAGGTCTCCACGTCGAAGCCGAACAGATAGTTGTCGGTGAGCACGTAGAAGGTGTCTTCGAAGATCGCCGTCAGGCCGACCACGATCTGGAAGATGCCGATGACGACCATCATGCTGCCGCCGAAGACGGCGAAGCCGGTGACCCAGCCGGATTGGCGGTCCGTTGTCGATGTCGTACTCATGCGGCCCACCGTGGGCCGCCCAGAGGTGAACCAGGCTCACCCGCGCCGGATGCACGACGGCGAGAACTTGACGCTTCAAGTACACGTGCCGCACCATCTACTTGAAGCTTGAACCACTTAGGGAGACATCGCCATGAACGTCGTTCTCTGGGTCCTGCAGGGCCTGCTCGGCGCCACCTTCATCGGTGCCGGCCTGATGAAGGCGACCCAGCCGAAGGAGAAGCTGCCCGCCGCCATGACGTGGACCCAGCGGCGCAGCGCCGGGACCATCAAGTTCATCGGCGTGACGGAGGTGCTCGGCGGCCTCGGCCTGATCCTGCCGTGGGCGACCGACATCGCGCCCGTGCTGACCCCGCTCGCCGCCGTGGGCCTGCTCGTCATCATGCTGCTCGCGATCGTCGACCACGTCCGCGCCAAGGAGTACTCCGTCATCCCGGTCAACCTGGTGCTCGGCGCGCTCGCGCTGGTGATCGCGATCGGCCGGTTCTGACGCGAATCGGACGTCGCACCGGCCGCGGGGGACGGCAGGTGGACACCGCAAGCGGCACCGGACGAGGCACCATGGATGACATGAACGACGAGACACGATGGCTGGACGACACCGAGCAGCGCGCTTGGCTGTCGCTGCTGGCCGTCGTGCTCGTCGGCTTCCCGGAGCTGGAGCGCACGTTCCGCCCGTACGGTCTGGTGCACGTGGAGTACGGGCTCCTCGCGGCCCTCAGCGGCGAGGACGAAGGGCTGCGCCTGTCGGAGCTCGCGGCGCAGATGAACATGTCGCAGAGCCGCCTCAGCCACCGCATGCGCAAGCTGGTCGACCTCGGCTACGTGGAGGTGTCCGGCGACGCGTGCGACGGGCGGGTCAGCATCGCCAAGGTCACCGAGGCCGGGCGGCGCTTCGCCGAGCAGGTCTCCCCCGCCCACGTCGCCGACGTCCGGCGGCTCATCTTCGACCACCTCGACGACGCCCAGACCGCGGCCCTCGCCGACGCGCTCGGTGCCGTCGCCGACCGCCTCGGCTCCAGCTGCCCCGGCGCGCCCAAGGGTCCACCCGTGCCGAAGGCCCGCGCCTGACTCCCGTTTCGCTGCTCTTCGCCGGTACGTGGCCTCCGTCGTACACCTGCCGCAGACGCGACATCGAGGGCCTGTGCGGGTCAGCCGGAAAGCCGTCACCGCATCGGGACCACAGAGCCTGTCGGCGCGTGGTCCGACAGGAATAGAGTGACCGCATGCGTGCCGTCGTGATCACCGGAGTGTCCCGCGGCCTGGGCGCCGCCCTCTTCGACGTGTGCAACGCGCGCGGTGACCGGATCCTCGCGGTCGGTCGGCACTTCACCCCCGAGCAGCACCAGAGTCGCGACGACAGGCCCGGCGACATCACGCTCTTCTCGACCGACGTCGCCGACGCGCACTGGCTGCCCGACCACGACACGCTGCGACCGTTCCTGCGCGACGCGGACGAGGCCGTGCTGCTGCACAACGCCGCCGTCGTCGACCCGATCGGCGCCGTCGGCAAGCTCAGCACCGAGGCGATCACGCGCGCGATCGCGGTCAACCTGACCGCGCCCGTGGTGCTCACCAACAGCTTCCTGCGCGCGGCGCCACGCGAGGCCCGGCTGCGGGTGCTGTTCATCTCCTCGGGCGCCGCGCACCGGATCATCGACGGCTGGTCGCTGTACTGCACCACGAAGGCCGGCGGCGAGACGTTCTTCGAGGCGGTCGCGTCACAGGTCGCCGACGACGAGCGGGTCACCGTCGCCAGCGTCGACCCCGGCCAGATGGACACCGGCATGCAGGACGCCATCCGCCGCGCGGCCGCCTCCGGCACCTACTTCCCCGGCCAGCAGCGCTGGCTCGATGCGCACGCCGAGGGCCGTCTCGCCGACCCCCTCACCGTCGCCGAGCGCATCATCAAGGAGCACGCCCCCTAACTCGGTACCCCTGACCGCCCCGCGGCGGACGGTCCACCACTCCGACCCCCACCCCGGATAAGTCCGGCGCAAGCGCCGGACTTATCCGACATTTCGTATTTGTCCGAAGGAGAGGGTCGGAACTCAGTTCGTCCGAGGGTTCGAAACTCGGTTTGCCCAACGGGGAGAGGCTGAAGCTCGATTCCCGACGGGCCGGGTTGAAGGTCGACTTCCGACGGGCTGGGTTGAAGCTCGCTTTGCCCGATGGACGTGACGGCGCTCGGTGCCGCCGCCATGGGACCAAGCTGGGCGATTAGTCCGGTGGAAGGGCTGAAGCTCGGCGCCGCCATGGACTGGCGACTTTGTCCGGCGAAGAGGGCTGGAGCGCGATCCCGGCGGCGCGGGCGAGGCCGGCGGCGCGGGCGATCTGGCAAGGGCGCCTCGGAGCGCCCACCGGACAATTACGAAATGTCGGATAAGTGCGGCGCTTGCGCCGTACTTATCCGGGGTGGTGCGGCACTTATCCGGAGTGGTGCGGCACAGTCGGCTCGTCGAGGGCGTCCGATGAGGGGCGCCGGCCAGGTCACAGCAACCACTGACCGGGCTGCCGGTCGAGCGAAGAGCGCGACCCGCGCAATCGGCCATGATCGAAGGACAACCGTGGCCGTCCGGGCGACCACCACGCGACTTCGATCACGACCGGCAGAACCCCCGCCGCGTCAGAGCAGCACTTCGCGCAGGCGCGGGGCGAAAGCGGCCGGATCGCCGTGGCCGCCGTGGCCGCCGGGGAACTCGGCGACGTCGACGCCCAGACGGTCGGCGAGCTCCACCCCCACCCGGTGCGGCGCCTCCCCCACGCTCGCCGCGCCGACCGCCGGCACGATCCGGGCGGTCCCCGCGCGCAGCGAGTCGAGGTCCGGCACCCAGACGCCGAAGGCGGGCACCTCGTAGCCGATGAAGAACGGCAGGTTGCCCTGCATGCGCGCCATGAAGTCCGGGGACGCCGCGGCGCCCTTCTCGTCGGCCATCTTCAGGCCCTCGCCGAAGACGCGCATCGCCGCGCCCCAGCCGTCGCGGTGGAAGGTCGTCTCGACCTCGCGCATCAGGTCGCGCCAGTGCGTGGCATCGCTGAGCAGCTCGAACGCGGGCGGCTCGTGCGCCACCACCGTGCGGACCAGCTCCGGGTGCCGGGCGGCGAGCTCCAGCGCGATCTCCGCGCCCGAGCTGTTGCCGAACACGTCCGCCGGGTCGTCCTCGGTCACGCCGACCGCGCCGAGCAGCCGGTACGCGTCGTCGCCGTGCTCCTCGATCGACTGCACGGCCGGCGGGCCGTCCAGCGGGCTGCGCGAGTTGCCCCGGCGGTCGTAGGTGACGACGGTCCGCTCGCCGGCGAGCGCCTCGGCGAGGCCGTCGAAGCCTTCCGCGTCGTACACGCCGCCGCAGATCAGCAGCAGGACGGGCCCGCTGCCACGGATCTCGTAGCGCAACGTCGCCCCGGGCACATCGAGCGTTTCGACCTTCATGACTCCTCCTCGGTGGTTTCGACCGTCGGTCGTTGCGGGCGTGGCGCGCTCGACACGGTTTTCAGGGCTACTCGTGAGTAATTTCCGGGTTTACACTCGGCGCCATGACCGCCACGCGAACTCCCGGCGTCCCCGCCATCGACGAGGGCTCGCTGATCTCGACCAGCCCGGCCAGCGGCGAAGAGGTCGGCCGCTTCCCCGTGGCCTCCCCCGATCATGTCACCGAGTCGGTCCGGCGGGCCCGGGACGCGGCGGGTTGGTGGGCCGGACTCGGCTTCGCCGGCCGCCGCAAGCGGCTGCTGACGTTCCGCAGCCTGATCGCCAACCGCCTGGAGGAGCTCGCCGAGCTGATGCACCGCGAGGGCGGCAAGCCCACCGCGGACGCGCTCGTCGAGGCGATCGCCGCGGTCGACCACATCGCCTGGGCCGCGAACCACGCCCGCAAGGTGCTCGGGCGGCGCCGGGTCGGCTCCTCCATCCTGCTCACGGAGCACAGCTCCTACCTGGAGTATCTGCCGTTCGGCGTCATCGGGGTCATCGGACCCTGGAACTACCCGGTGCTCACGCCGATGGGCTCCATCGCGTACGCGCTGGCCGCCGGCAACGCCGTGGTGTTCAAGCCCAGCGAGTACACGCCTGCCGTGGGCCAGTGGGTGGTCGACCGGTTCGCCGAGGTGGTGCCCGAGCACCCGGTGCTGCAGATCGTGCACGGCATGGGCGACGTCGGCGGCGCGCTGTGCCGCTCCGGGGTGGACAAGATCGCGTTCACCGGTTCGACCGCGACGGGCAAGAAGGTCATGGCGGCCGCCGCCGAGTCGCTGACCCCGGTGCTGCTGGAGTGCGGCGGCAAGGACGCCATGATCGTCGCCGCCGACGCCGACCTGGACGCCGCCGCCGAGGCCTGCGTCTGGGGCGGCCTCACCAACGCGGGTCAGACCTGCGTCGGCATCGAGCGGGTGTACGTGGCGGACCGCGTCTACGACGAGTTCCTCGGCCGCGTGGTGGCCCGCGCGGCGAAGCTCACGGTCGGCGAGGAAGGCACGGCCGACATCGGCCCGATCACGATGCCCTCGCAGATCGACATCATCCGCCGGCACATCGAGGACGCGCTGACCCGCGGCGGCCGCGCGGTCCTGGGCGGCGCCGAGGCGGTCCGGCCGCCGTTCGTCAGCCCGACGATCCTGGTCGACGTGCCGGAGGACGCGGCCGCCGTGCAGGAGGAGACCTTCGGCCCGACGCTCACGATCGCCCGCGTCGCGAACGCCGAGGAGGCCGTCGAGCGCGCCAACGGCACCGGCTACGGCCTGGGTGGCGCGATCTTCTCCAAGTCCCGCGGCCTGGAGCTGGCCCGCGGCATCCGCTCCGGCATGACGTCGGTCAACTCGGCCCTGACCTTCGCCGGCATGCCGTCGCTGCCGTTCGGCGGCGTGGGCGGCTCGGGCTTCGGCCGCATCCACGGCGAGGACGGCCTGCGCGAGTTCACCCGGCCGAAGGCGATCGTGAAGCGCCGCGGCCCGACCCTGCTGCCCCTGACGACGTTCGACCGCACCCAGAAGTCGATGCTGCAGGCCCTGAAGCTCGTCAAGTTCATCCACGGCCGCACCAAGTAGCCGGCACACCGTGATCGAATGACGGATCTGGTCGTCATCACAGCCAGATCCGTCATTCGATCATCAAAAGCCTGAACGCGCCGGTCAGAACAGCGTCAGCTCGTCCTTCACCACGCCGCGGAGGGCGTTGTAGTCGAGCACGACGCAGCGGATGCCGCGGTCCTCGGCGAGGACCCGGGCCTGGGGCTTGATCTCCTGGGCGGCGAAGATGCCGCGGACGGGGGCCAGCAACGGGTCGCGGCCGAGAAGCTCCAGGTAGCGGGTCAGCTGCTCCACCCCGTCGATCTCGCCGCGGCGCTTGATCTCGACGGCGACGGAGGCGCCCTCGGCGTCCTTGCACAGCAGGTCGACGGGGCCGATCGCGGTCATGTACTCGCGGCGCACCAGCGTGTAGCCCTCGCCGAGGGTGTGCGGGGCGGCCGCGAGCAGCACCTGCAGGTGCGCCTCGACGCCGTCCTTGACCAGGCCGGGATCGATGCCGAGGGTGTGATCGGTGTCGTGCAGGATCTCCTCGACGGTGATCTGCAGCTCCTCGCCGCCCTTGTTCACCACGCTCCACAGGCCGTCGGTCTGCGAAAGGCGGCAGGGCGGCGTCATCCACATCAGTGGCTTGTAGCCACCGGTGTCGGAGTGCACCAGGACCGAGCCGTCGGACTTGACCATGATGAGGCGGATGGCGGGCGGCAGGTGGGCCGTGAGCCGGCCGATGTAGTCGACCGAGCACTTGGCGATGACGAGACGCACGCGCGACAGCCTAGCCCGGCCCGGACGACAGCGCCGAAGTGGCGGGTCGATGTCATGCTAGTGGCGTGCTTGAGTCATTGACGGGGCTCGGCCTGGCCACGTCGGCCGGGCTCAACGCCTACATCCCGTTGCTCGCCATCGGCGTGCTCGCGAGATACACCGATCTCATCACGCTGCCCGACAACTGGGCGTGGATGGAGAACGGCTGGACCCTCGCGATCGTCGCGGCGCTGCTGGCGATCGAGTTCGTCGCCGACAAGGTGCCGGTGGTGGACCATGTCAACGACGTGCTGCAGACGTTCGTGCGGCCGACCGCCGGCGGGCTCGCGTTCGGTGCGGCGTCGAGCTCCGAGACGGTGACGGTGACCGATCCCGGCTCGTTCTTCAGCAGCCATCAGTGGGTGCCGCTCGTGGTGGGCGGGGCGATCTCGCTCGGCGTGCACGGCATGAAGGCCGCGTCCAGACCGGTGATCAACGCCAGCACGGCGGGCTTCGGCGCGCCGGTGGTGAGCACGATCGAGGACATCGCGAGCGTGGCGATGTCACTCGTCGCGATCATCCTGCCGGTGCTGGTGCTGGTCTTCATCGTGCTGCTGTTCGTGGCGTTCTGGTGGCTGATGCGACGCCGCAAGCGGCGCAAGGAGGAGAAGGCCGCGGCCAGGTGGGCCCAGTCCCAGGGGTACCGGCCGACCTGACCGCGAGCCGCGTCACTGCGCCTGGATCACCCGATGGGGAGCTTGTGCGCCTCCCGGACGACGGTGACCAGCTCGTCGACCACGTCGGTGATCGCGAAGTCCTTCGGGGTGAAGACCCTGGCCACCCCGGAGGCGAGCAGCGTGGCGGCATCGGACGGCGGGATGATGCCGCCCACCACGACCGGGAGGTCGTCCAGACCTTCGGCGCGCAGGCCCTCCAGTACCGACGCGACCGCCGCCAGATGTGAACCTGACAGGACCGAGAGGCCGACGAGGTCGACGTCCTCCTCGACGGCCGCGGCGACGATCTGCGCCGGCGTGAGGCGGATGCCCTGGTAGACCACCTCGAAGCCGGCGTCGCGGGCGCGGACGGCGATCTGCTCGGCCCCGTTGGAGTGCCCGTCGAGGCCAGGCTTGCCGACCAGCATCCGCAGCCGGCCCGCGCCGAGCTCCTCGGCGGTGCGCCGGACCCGCTCGCGGACCGCCACCAGCGCGGAGCCGGGCGCGGCGGAGACGGCGCCGGTCAGCCCGGTGGGGGCGCGGTACTCACCGAACACGTCCCGCAGCACCGACGCCCACTCGCCGGTGGTGACGCCGGCGCGGACGCAGTCCAGGGTGGCCTCCATGAGGTTCCCGGTGCCGCCCGCGACCTGCCGCAGCCGCTCGAGCGCGTTGTCGACGTCGGCGGGTGTACGGGCGGCGCGCCAGGCGAGCAGCGACTCCACCGCGGCGCTCTCCACCGCGGGGTCGATCTGCTCGATCGCGGCGGCACCGGCGGCGACCAGCGGCGACGGCTCGGTCTCGGGGAAGCGGTTGACGCCGACCACGACATCCTCGCCGCGCTCCATCCGGCCCCGCCGCTCGGCGAGCGACGCGACGAGGGCGCTCTTGAGATAGCCGGACTCGACGGCGGCGACGACCCCGCCCATCTCCAGGACCCGGTCGAGCTCCGCGGTCGCGCCGGCGACCAGGTCCTCGACGAGGGCGGTCATGACGTGCGAGCCCTCGAACAGGTCTGGGTACTCCAGCAGGTCCGACTCGAACGCGAGGACCTGCTGCATGCGCAGCGACCACTGCTGGTCCCACGGGCGGGGCAGGCCGAGCGCCTCGTTCCACGCGGGCAGCTGCACGGCACGGGCCCGGGCGTCGCGTGACAGCGTCACGCCGAGCATCTCCAGCACGATGCGCTGCACGTTGTTCTCGGGCTGCGACTCGGTGAGGCCCAGGCTGTTGACCTGCACGCCGTACCGGAACCGCTTCGCCGACTTGTCGGAAATCTCATACCTGTCGGTCAGGATCCGGTCCCACAGCAGGCCGAAGGCCCGCATCTTCGCGGTCTCCTCGACGAAGCGGACGGAGGCGTTGACGAAGAAGGAGATCCGGGCCGCGACGGCGGCGAAGTCGGCCACCTGGCCCGAGTCGCGGACCGCGTCGAGCACGGCGATCGCGGTGGCGAGGGCGAACGCGACCTCCTGCACGGGCGTCGCGCCGGCCTCCTGCAGGTGGTACGAGCAGATGTTGACCGGGTTCCACTTCGGGCAGTTCGCCACGGTCCACGCGATGGTGTCGGTGGTCAGGCGCAGCGACGGTCCCGGCGGGAAGATGTGCGTGCCGCGGGACAGGTACTCCTTGACGATGTCGTTCTGGGTCGTGCCCGCGAGCGAGGCGAGCGGCGCCCCCTGCTCGCGCGCCACCGTCACGTACAGGCTGAGCAGCCACATCGCGGTGGCGTTGATGGTCATCGAGGTGTTCGCGAGACCGAGGTCGATGCCGTCGAAGAGCGTGCGCATGTCGCCGAGGTGCGCGACCGGCACGCCGACCCGGCCGACCTCGCCGCGCGCCAGCTCGGCGTCGGGGTCGTAGCCGGTCTGGGTGGGCAGGTCGAACGCGACCGACAGGCCCGTCTGACCCTTGCCGAGGTTGCGCCGGAACAGCGCGTTGGACGCGGCCGCAGACGAGTGGCCGGCATAGGTGCGCATGACCCACGGGCGGTCGCGCTCGGGGAGCTTCGCCATACGAGCACCTTACTGAACGGTAATTTGGTGAGGCTGGTGAAAATCCTCACCGGACCCCTCGTGCCTATAGTGAACGCCGTGACGGAAGCGATCACCGTGCGCGGGCTACACAAGCGGTACCGGGGACATGTCGCCGTCGACGGCGTCGACCTCGACGTGCACAGCGGCGAGGTCTTCGCGCTGCTGGGGCCCAACGGCGCGGGCAAGACGACGACGGTCGAGATTCTCGAGGGGTTCCGCCGGCGTACGAGCGGCGAGGCGACCGTGCTGGGCGTCGACCCGCACGACGGCGACGCGGCGTGGCGGCAGCGGGTGGGCATCGTGCTGCAGAGCACGGGCGAGTTCGACGACCTGACCGTCCGCGAGGTCGTGCACCACTTCGCGCTGTACTACCGCAACGCCGACGACCCGGACGCCGTCATCGAGCGGGTCGGGCTCGCCGACAAACGCGGCGCCCGGACGCGGGTCCTGTCCGGCGGGCAGAAGCGCCGCCTCGACGTGGCGCTCGGCATCATCGGCCGGCCCGAGCTGCTGTTCCTCGACGAGCCGACCACCGGCTTCGACCCCGAGGCGCGGCGCGAGTTCTGGGGGCTGATCCGGGCGCTCGCCGCGGCCGGCACCACGATCCTGCTCACCACCCACTACCTGGACGAGGCCGAGAACCTCGCCGACCGGGTCGGCGTGCTCGTCGGCGGCAAGCTCATCGCCGTCGACACCCCCGCCCGGCTCGGCAACCGCGGCAACTCCGCCACGACCGTCGCCTGGGACGAGCCGGACGGCTCCCGCCAGGAGCAGACCGACACCCCGACCGCGGTCGTGGCCCGGCTCGCCGAGCGGTTCGGCGGCGAGGTCCCCGGCCTGACCGTGACCAGACCCAGCCTCGAGGACGTGTACCTGCGGATGATCGGCGCCGGCGAATGACCACGTTGCGGCTCGGACTGGCCCGCGGCGGGCTGGAGATCAAGCAGTTCCTGCGCAGCCGGGAGTCGGTGATCTTCACGCTCTTCTTCCCGCTGCTGCTCCTCGTCATCTTCGGCTCGGTCTTCGACGCCGAGATCGCCCCGGGCGTGTCGTTCACGCAGTACTTCGCCGCCGGCATGATCGCCGCCGGGCTGCTGACCACCGGGTTCCAGTCCCTCGCCATCCAGATCCCGATGGAGCGCGAGAAGGGCATCCTCAAGCGGCTGCGGGGCACGCCGATGCCGCGGACCGCGTACTTCATCGGCAAGGTCGTCATGGTCCTGGCGATCGGCGCGGCGGAGACCGTGGTGCTGCTCGTGACCGCCGCGGCCTTCTACGACCTGCCGCTGCCTTCGACGGCGGCGAAGTGGGCGACGTTCGCGTGGGTCGCGGTGCTCGGGATCAGCGCGTGCACGCTGTGCGGGATCGCGTTCTCCTCGCTCGCCCGCTCCGGACGCGGCGCGCCGGCGATCGTGACCCCCGTCGCGTTGGTGCTGCAGTTCATCTCCGGCGTGTTCTTCCAGTACACGAGCCTCCCCGACTGGATGCGCACCATCGCGTCCCTGTTCCCGCTGAAGTGGATGACCCAGGGCATGCGCTCGGTCTTCCTGCCGGACTCGTTCGCGGCGCGGGAGGTCGGCGGGTCCTGGGCACTCGGGCACGTGGCCGTGGCGCTCGGCGCCTGGGTCGTGATCGGGCTGGCGCTGTGCATCTTCACGTTCCGTTGGACCGACCGGGGATAGTTTCACTCAGGGTCGCAACCCGGTCGCCGATCAGTGCGGGGTGATGGGTCGGCTGGGCACGGCGGTCCGGCATGCCGGCACGGTCGGCATCCTGGCGATCCTGCTCGTCCTCGCCCTCGGGCTGGCGGCGTCCTGGAACGCGGCCGCCTCCCTGCGAAGCAACCAGCAGGCCCGGGCCAACGCCGTCATGGACCGAGACACGTCGCTCGCCGAGGCGGCCGTGCGCACCGAGGTCCACCGGTACCTCGACACGCTGCGCACCGTCGCCGCGGCCGTCGGGTCGCACGAGACGCTGACCTTCGACGACTTCGCCACCACCACCGCCCCACTGCGCGACGCCGGGCTGCCCGGCGCCACCTCGCTGGTCTTCGTCGTGGCCGCCGAGGACTCCCAGTTGGAGGAGGTCCAGGCGTACTGGCGGGAGCGCGGCGTCACGAGACTCGACCTGACCGCCAAGGGCAGCGGACGGGAGCACCTGTTCGTCGTCTTCTCCCGGCCGCTGGACGGGGCGCCCGCGACAATCCCCGGCACCGACCTGTCGCAGTCCGCCGAGCCGACCGCCGCCCTCAACGAGTCCCGCCGCTCCGGCGTGCCCGCCGTGTCCGACACGTACATCCTGCTGCGCGACCGCTCCCTGCCCGTCGCGCAGCAGCAGCGCTCGTTCGCGATCGCCGCGCCCGTGTACGGCAACCCGACGCCCGCCGGCACGAAGACGTTCAAGGGCTGGGTCGTGTTCGGCCTGCGCGGGCAGGACTTCGTCGGCGGCGTGCTGGACGCCGCCACGCAGGGCAAGGTCGACGCGGACCTGTGGGCCGCCAACGGCGTCGGCCAGGACACCCGGGTCGCGTTCCTGCACCGCATCCCCGGCACCGACCTGCGCCGCGAGGTGGCGATCCCGGTCGGGAACCGGCACTGGCGGCTCGTCCTGGCCGCCGACTCCGGCCGGCTCGCCGGGCTGTCCGGCCCGGCCAACACCGCGCCGCTCGCGATCGGTGCCGGCGGCACGATGCTGACCCTGCTGGTCGTGGTCATGCTGTGGGCCCTCGCCGGCGGCCGGGCCCGCGCCGAGGCCCGGGTCGTGTCCGCCACCGCCGGGCTGCGCGAGGCCGAACGCACCGCCCGCCGGCAGGTCGCGCTGCTCAACGGCATCCTCGACCGGATCAGCGACGGCGTCGGCGTGGTCGACGAGCACGGCACCTTCCTGGTCCACAACCCGGCCGCCAAGGCGATCCTCGGCATGGACGCGGACGCCGCCGGGATGGACTCCTGGCAGTCGCACTACGGCATCTTCCGGCCCGACGGCCGGACCGAGTTCCCGACCGCGGACCTGCCGCTGGTGCGGGCCCTGGACGGCGAGTCGACCGACGGCATCGAAATGGTCATCCGCAACCCCGGCCGGCCGGAGGGCACGCTGCTGTCCGTCAGCGGGCGGCCCCTCGACGTGGACGGGCGGCGCGGCGCCATCGCCGTCTTCCACGACATCACGGAGGTACGGGAGCGCGAGGGCGACCTGACCGCCTTCGCGGGCATCGTCGCCCACGACCTGAAGAACCCGTTGACGGTCATCGCCGCCCACGCCGAGATGGCGCACGACGCGCTGCTGTCCTCGTCCTCGGCCCTGCTCGGCAACGGCGCCCGGGACGCGCTGGTCGCGGGTTCTCGCGACGCCGGCGACGCGCTGGTCGCGGGTTCTCGCGACGCCGGCGACACGCTTGTCGCGGGTCTTCGTGACGCCGGCGCGCGGGACGCGGTTGTCGCGGGTCTTCGCGACGCCAGCGCGAGTGTCGAACGGGTCAGCGCCGGGGTGGTGCGGATGCGGCGGCTGATCGACGACCTGCTCGCCTACACGACGGCCCGTGACGCGGCCCTGAAACCGCGGCCGCTCGACCTGGGCGGGCTCGTCGGCGAGGTCGTCGCCGAACGGGTCAACCACCTCGCCGTCCGCCCGGACATCTACGTCGGCCCGCTGCCGTGGGTCGAGGCCGACCCGGCGATGCTGCGGCAGGTGCTGGACAACCTGATCGGCAACGCGCTCAAGTACGTCCAACCCGGCCGCATCCCGAAGGTCGACGTCAGCGCGGCCCCGGCCGGACCGGGCTGGGTCAGGGTCGAGGTCGCGGACCGGGGCATCGGCGTGCCCGACGCCGACAAGCCCCACGTCTTCGAGTCCTTCCACCGGGCGCACACCGGCCAGTCGTACGGCGGCACCGGCCTCGGACTGGCCATCTGCCGCCGCGTGGTCGACCGGCACGGCGGCTCGATCACCGTGGTGGACAACCCCGGCGGCGGCAGCCGCTTCAGCTTCACCCTGCCGGGGGCTCCCGTGGCGCTGGAAGCCCCGGCGGAGCTCGCTCAGGCGTACTTGTAGAAGCCCTGCCCGGTCTTGCGCCCCAGGTCCCCGGCGACGACCATCCGCGCCAGCAGCTCCGGCGGGAAGAACTTCGGGTCGGCGGTGTCGGTGTGGATGTTCTTCGCCGCGTGGTACAGCACGTCGACGCCGGTCAGGTCGGTCGTCGCCAGCGGCCCCATCGCGTGGCCGAAGCCGAGCTTGCACGCCAGGTCGAGGTCCTCGGCGCTCACCACGCCGCTCTCGACCAGCTGCACCGCCTCGACCACCAGCGCGGCGATCAGCCGCGTGGTGACGAACCCGGCGACGTCCCGGTTGACCACGATGCACGTCTTGCCGATCTCCTCGGCGAACGCCCGCGCCGTCGCCAGCGTCTCGTCGCTGGTCTTGTAGCCGCGCACCAGCTCGCACAGCTTCATGACCGGCACCGGGCTGAAGAAGTGCGTCCCGACGACCTGCTCGGGCCGCTGCGTCGCGGTCGCGATCTGCGTCACCGGGATCGCGGACGTGTTCGTCGCCAGCACCGCGTCCGCCCGGCAGATCTTGTCCAGCGTGCCGAACAGCTCCTGCTTCACGTCCAGCCGCTCGAACACCGCCTCCACCACGATGTCCGCCTCCGCCGCCGCGTCCAGGTCGGTGGTGGTGGTGATCCTGGCGAGCGCCTGCTGCACGTCGCCCTCGGCGATCACGCCCTTGCTCGCGAACTTCGTCAGAGACTTCTCGATGCCGTCCACACCGCGCCGGGTCGCCTCATCGGTCAGGTCCCGCAGCGTCACCTCCCATCCGGCCTGCGCTGCGACCTGGGCGATGCCAGACCCCATCAGCCCCGCCCCGATGACCGCCAGTCGACCCGCCATGTGACTCCCTCTCGCATCGTCGTTGACCCTGCTGACCTTAACCGGCTCCGAAGGGTGATCATCTAGTGGCAGACTGTCAGTGTGCCCCTCATGTACCTCGCAGGATGGGCGGCCTCCGCCGGCGCACTCGCCACCCTGATCCTGATCATCCGGCTCCTCCGCCTCGGCGAACGGCGCCCGGGCCCGTCCGGCGTCCGCATGCCAGACCCCGGCAGCGCCCCCGACTACGGCCTGCTCCGCTCGGTCTCGCTCATCGGCGACCTGGCCTTCGCCCGCGACGTCCGCGACCGCCTCCGCCGCAACGGCCTCCGCGCCACCCTCGCCACCGGCCCCGACGGCATGGTCCGCGTCCTCGTCTTCGCCGACGAGTACGACCGCGCCCGCCTACTCCTGGCCCAGTAACCCCCGCCGCCCTCCCGCCCCAGGCCCACCCACTCCTCATGATCCGGAAGACTCCGTGCCGCCACAGCAGCCCAAACTCTTCCGGATCACGGAACCCAGCGCCCCACCGTGATCCCGAACGGTTGCGGTAGTTCTGGCTACCAGAACCACACCGGATCATGAGGCGCCCGCGGCCCACCCACCCTGGCACGCACAAATCTCATGATCCGGAAGAGTTTGTGTCGTCATAGCAGCACAAAGTCTTCCGGATCACGGAAACTGGCGGCCCCGCCGTGATCCCGAATGGTTGTGGTGGCTCTGGCTACCGGAACCGCACGGGATCATGGGGCTTCCGCGGCATCCGGAAGCGGCGCAGCCGCGGCAGCGGTGGGGGGAATTACAGCAGCTCAGAAGTCGAACTGGTCGGGGGGTGCGACGGCGCGTTCGACCTCGACGCCCAGGCCGCGGAGGTCCGACTCGAAGCTCGGGTAGCCGCGGTCGATGTGGTGCACGTGGCGGATCTCGGTGACGCCGTCGGCGCAGAGGCCGGCGATGGCCAGGCCCGCGCCGGCGCGGATGTCGGTGGCGGTGACCGGGGCGCCGGAAAGGCGTTCGACGCCGCGGACCACCGCGTGGTGGCCGTCGGTGCGGATGTCGGCGCCGAGGCGGGACATCTCGTTGATGAACATGAAGCGGCCGTCGAAGATGTTCTCCGTGATGAGGGACGAGCCCTCACTGACGGAGGACAGGCCGACCGCCATGGGCAGCAGGTCGGTGGCGAAGCCGGGGAACGGCAGGGTGACCACGTCGACGGCGCGGGGGCGGTCGGCCATGCGGACGCGGAAGGAGTCCGGGGTGGTGTCGACCTGGCCGCCCGCGGTGGCGACCTTGTCCAGCGCGATCTCCAGGAAGCTCGGGTCGATGCCGTGCACGGTCACGTCGCCGCGGGTCATGGCGGCGGCGAAGGCCCAGGTGCCAGCGACGATGCGGTCGCCGACGGTGCGGTGCGAGACGGGGCGCAGCTCGGGGACGCCTTCGATGACGAGGCGGGAGGAGCCGGCGCCGGAGATGTCGGCGCCCATGTCGGTGAGCATGCGGCAGATGTCGACGATCTCCGGCTCGCGGGCCGCGTTGTCGATCTCGGTGCGGCCGTTCGCCAGTACCGCGGCCATGAGCAGGTTCTCGGTGGCGCCGACGCTCGGGAAGTCGAGCCAGATGGTGGCGCCGTGCAGCTTGGGGGCGGTGGCGATGACGAAGCCGTGCTCGCCGGAGATGTCCGCGCCCATCCGGCGCAGGCCCTCGACGTGCATGTCGAGGCCGCGCGAGCCGATCGCGTCGCCGCCGGGGTGCGCGACGCGGACGTGGCCGCAGCGGGCCAGCAGCGGGCCGAGGACGCAGATCGAGGCGCGCAGCCGGCGCACGAGGTCGTAGTCGGCCTCGGTGCCGAGCCGCTCGGGCACGTCGATGGTGACGCGGTCCTCGTCCTGCTCGACCTCGCAGCCCAGGCGGCGCAGCACCTCCGCCATGATGGCGATGTCGGTGATACGGGGCACGTTGGTGAGCACCGAACGCCCTGTCGCCAGCAGCGCGGCGGCCATGAGCTTCAAGGCGGAGTTCTTGGCGCCGACCACCGACACGTCACCGGCGAGCCTGGCGCCGCCCTTCACACGGATCACGTCCACGACCGCCATCGTAGGGGCATTCCGTACGGTGAAGCCCATGGCCATTCATCTCACCCGCATCTACACGAAGACCGGTGACACCGGCACGACCGGATTGGGCGACTTCTCCCGGGTGCCGAAGACCCATCCACGCATCGGCGCGTATGCCGACGTCGACGAGGCCAACGCCGCTCTCGGGGTCGCGGTCGCGATGGGTGCGCTGACCGAGGAGCTGCGGGCGGTGCTGACCGTCGTGCAGAACGATCTCTTCGACGTGGGTGCCGACCTGTGCAACCCGATCACGGCGGATCCCGAGTATCCGCCGCTGCGGGTCACCGAGGAGTACCTGACCCGGCTGGAGACGTGGTGCGACGAGTTCAACGAGCGCCTGCCGAAGCTCGACTCGTTCATCCTCCCCGGCGGCACGCCCGGCGCGGCGCTGCTCAACGTGGCGAGGACGGTGACGCGCCGGGCCGAGCGCAGCGCGTGGGCGCTGGTGGAGCTCGACCCGGAGCACACGAACGAGCTGGCGGTGAAGTACCTGAACCGGCTGTCGGACCTGCTGTTCATCCTCGGCCGCATCGCGAACCCGGACGGCGACGTGAAGTGGGTGCCGGGAGCCAACCGCCAGGTGCCGTAGACCCCCAGCCCCGTCAGGTGCCGTAGACCCTCAGCCCTTCGCTGGTGTGGACCAGCAGGCGGCCGTCGGCCACGATCGGCCCCGCGGTGGCGCCCGAGGGGCCGGTCCACAGCACGGCCCTGCTGGCGAGGTTCAGCGCCAGGACCTGGCCGAGGTTGACGTACAGGACGCCGTTGGCCACGACGGGGAACGACGAGGCGACCGAGTTGACCTGGGCCGGCCCGGCCTGGGTGAAGGTCCAGCGGTCCGCGCCGGTCGCCGGGTCGATCGCGTGCAGGACCGGCGGGGTGGCCAGGTCGACGCTGTAGAGGGTCGTGTCCTGCACGGCGGGGAAACCGAAGGTGCCCGGGCGGGTCCACAGCATCCGTCCGGTGGCTCCGTCGTAGGCGACCAGCCCGTTGAAGCCGAGATAGACCCGGCCCCAGGCGGCCACCGGCGTCAGCATCGACTGGCTGGCGGGCACCGACCACAGCACCGCGCCCGTGGTCGCCTCGATGGCGGTCAGCGTCTGGACGTTGCCGCCGGCGACGTAGAGCCGGCCGCTGTCGTACGCCACCGTCGCCGTCGTGTAGCCGGTGAGCTCACGGGTCCAGCGCACCGCGCCGGTCGCGGCGTCGAAGGCGTACACGAGCGTGTTGTCGCCCGGCGCGTCACCCTTGGCGTAGAGGGTGCCACCGACCAGGATCGGCGCGTTGAAGAGCTGGTTGCCGTCGATGCGGAAGTTCCACCGCTCGACCCCGGTCATGGCGTCGAACGCGTGGATGAAGCCGATCTGCGTCCCGGCGTAGACGAGGCCGTTGCCGACGGTCCCGCCGGTGGTGTAGCGCAGCGCGGGCTCGGTGGCCGGCGGCGTGGTCCAGCGCACCGCGCCGGACGCCACATCGGTGGCGGCGAACTGCAAGGTGTTCGCCTGACCGTAGGCGATGCCGTTGGCGACGACCGGCGCCTCGATGTCGGCGCCGGTCAGCCGCAGCCGGTGCAGGGTCCCCACGTTGGCGGCGCCGAGTGTCCGCTCCCCCACGTTGACGCCCGCGTGCCCGGCGCCGCCGCCCCACGTGGGCCACGCCGCCGAAGCGGCCGGGGGCACCACCGCCGGGTACACCTCGACCTCGAACAACGAGTAGCCGTAGCGGGTGGCGCGGGTGAGGCCGGTCAGGCGGACGTACCGGGCGGCCGCCGTGGCGGCGACGGACAGCGTCTGCGTCCCGCCGGTACTGGTGGCCGCCGGCACGAGGTCGAACCACGACGTGCCGTCCGGCGAGCCCTGCAGCGTGAACGTGCGGGCGTAGGCGGCCTCCCACCGCAGCGCGACCCGGCACAGCGGCTGGGCGCCGCCGAGGTCGACCTGGAGCCACTGCGGGTCGCTGAAGGCGCTCGACCAGCGGGTGGCGGGATTGCCGTCGAACGCCTTCGCCGGCAGCAGGCTGCCGTTCTCCGACGACGATGCGGTGGCGGGCCGGTTGAGCGCGATGTTGGTGGTGCCGCAGGTCGCGGCCGCAGAGGCGGGCGCGGGCACCGCGAACAGTACTGCCGCGGAAATCACCACGGCAGCGAGCAATCTGGACATAACGTGGTTCTCCTAGGGGTGACGGCCACTGGGAGAGCGCTCTCAGACGGCGTCAGTCTCCACCAGGAGAAAGAGAAACGTCAATTTCTGCTTAGTTTGTGCGATACCTGTACGGCCGGGTCTCCGGGGTCGACTCACCCGGAGGCGCCGCCTCTACCCAGGACAGGAACCCGGTCAGCGCCCGCTCGGCCATCGCGATCTCGACCGGCGACTGCCGGCTGACGCACCGCACGATCACCCAGTCCGGCGGAAGCACCAGCAGCTCGGCCGGGTCAGGGGTGCGACGGCGGTCGACGGAGAGCCCACGCCGGGAGAGCACCCGGCGCGGGCCGGGCCAGAAACTGAAGATGCGATACCACTTCAGCTCGTCGCCGGCGAAGCGGGCCAAGCCCGCGGACCAGCCCCGGCCGGGCACCATGGTGCTCAGCCGGACACCCAGCTCGATCGTGCCGCCCTGCCGGGCGATGACCACGCGGCGCAGGAAGAGCAGCGCCAGAGCGGCGAGCAGGATGAGGACCCCGATGCCGATTCCCTCGACGATCCTCACCACCGCCGCCCGCCGGTCAGTGCGCGGCTTGCGCGGAGGCGGGGGTGCAGCTCTCGGCCAGCACCGTCACCCCGGTCGCCGTGACGGAGAGGAACCCGCCCGAGACGTCGAAGGCGATCTCCTGCCCACCGGAGTGCTTGATGCGCACCTGGCCCGGCTCGGCCAGCTGACCGAGCAGCGGCGCGTGACCGGGAAGCACACCGAGCTCGCCCTCCGTCGTGCGCGCCATGACCATGTCGGCGTCACCGGACCAGACTTTTTCCTCGACGGCTACGAGCTCGACGTGCAGCTGCCTCGCCACGCTAGTTACTCCTCGTGTGCGCGATTCGGTTTTGCCGAGTGTAGTCAATGATCCGACGCGGCGAGCAGTGGGCCTCGCCACGTTGGCACAACTCCTGAAATGCCGGTGGAGCGACGATCCGCAATCGCGCTGCAGATGGCCACTCAACACTTCAGAGCGTGACGTATGTCACGCCATCGTGTTGGCGTTTTGCTGAAAACTAAGTAGACAAAGGGCGCCCCCCTAACCGGGAGGCGCCCTTTTGCCGTACGGCTATGTCAGTCCTTCATGAGCTCGTGCGCGTTGCGCTCGAGGTCCTCAAGACCGCCACACATGAAGAAGGCCTGCTCGGGGAAGTGGTCGTACTCACCCTCGGAGATCTTCTTGAACGACTCGATCGTCTCCTTGAGCGGGACGGTCGAACCGGGGACGTTGGTGAACTGCTCCGCCGCGTAGGTGTTCTGCGACAGGAACCGCTCGATGCGCCGGGCACGGCCGACCGTGACCTTGTCCTCTTCGGACAGCTCGTCCATACCGAGGATGGCGATGATGTCCTGCAGGTCCTTGTACTTCTGCAGGATCCGCTGCACCTCGCGGGCGACCGTGTAGTGCTCGATGCCGACGTACTCCGGCGCGAGAATGCGCGAGGAGGACGCCAGCGGGTCGACGGCCGGGTAGATGCCCTTGTCCGAGATCGACCGCTCGAGGTTGGTCGTCGCGTCCAGGTGGGCGAACGTGGTGGCCGGCGCCGGGTCGGTGTAGTCGTCGGCGGGCACGTAGATCGCCTGGAGCGAGGTGATGGCCTTGCCCCGCACAGAGGTGATGCGCTCCTGCAGCAGACCCATCTCGTCGGCCAGGGTCGGCTGGTAGCCGACGGCGCTCGGCATACGGCCGAGCAGCGTCGAGACCTCCGAGCCGGCCTGCGTGAACCGGAAGATGTTGTCGATGAAGAGCAGCACCTCCTGGTTCTGCACGTCACGGAAGTACTCCGCCATGGTCAGCGCGGACAGGGCGACCCGCAGACGCGTGCCGGGCGGCTCGTCCATCTGGCCGAAGACCAGGGCGGTCTTGTCGAGCACGCCACCCTCGTCCATCTCCAGGATGAGGTCGTTGCCCTCACGGGTGCGCTCGCCGACGCCGGCGAACACCGAGGTGCCACCGAAGTTCCGGGCGACCCGGATGATCATCTCCTGGATCAGAACGGTCTTGCCGACGCCGGCACCACCGAACAGGCCGATCTTGCCACCGCGCACGTACGGCGCGAGCAGGTCGAGGACCTTGATGCCGGTCTCCAGCATCTCGGTCTTCGGCTCGAGCTCGGCGAACGCGGGAGCCTTGCGGTGGATCTCCCAGCGCTCGTTGATCTCGAGCTTCGACTCGTCGGCGTTGAGCACCTCGCCGAGGGCGTTGAACACGTGGCCCTTGGTGATGTCGCCGACCGGCACCGAGATGCCGGAGCCGGTGTCGTGCACCTCGGCGCCGCGGACGAGACCGTCCGTCGGCTGCATGGAGATGGCGCGGACCTGGTTGTCACCCAGGTGCTGGGCGACCTCGAGCGTCAGCTTCTTGGTGCCCTCGGAGAGGGTCACCTCGACGTGCAGCGCGTTGTAGATCGCGGGCATGGCGTCGCGCGGGAACTCGGCGTCGACGACCGGGCCGATGACCCGGACGACGCGGCCGACCGCGGTCTTGGCTGGTGCAGTCATCACACATCACTTCCCGCCGCCGCCAGCGCGTTGGCGCCGCCGACGATCTCACTGATCTCCTGGGTGATCGCCGCCTGCCGCGCGGAGTTCATCTCGCGCGTGTACCGCTTCAGCAGGTCGTCGGCATTGTCTGAGGCGCTCTTCATCGCCCGCCGGCGGGCCGCCGACTCACTCGCCGCCGAGTCCAGCAACGCCGCGAAGATCCGCGTGTTGATGTACTTCGGCAGGAGCGCCTCAAGCAGCTCCTCGGCCTCCGGCTCGAACTCGTACGCCGGCAACGGCCCGGAGACCTGCTGCTCCTCGACCTCCATCGGAGCGACGATGCGCGCGACGGGGGTCTGCGTCATGAGCGAGCGGAACTGGGTGTGGACCATGTACAGCTCGTCGACACCGTAGATGCCGTCCGGGCCGGGGCCGTCCACCGTGTCGTCGGCGCCGTTGACGAAGGCCTGGATCAGGGTCTCGCCGATCTCCCGCGCGTTCTCGAAGCGCGGCAGTTCGGAGAAGCCCGTCCAGCTGCCCGCGATCTCGCGACCGCGGAACCGGTAGTACGCCACGCCCTTGCGCCCGGAGACGTAGAGCGCGACCTGCTTGCCGTCGGCGCGCAAGCGGGCGATGAGCTGCTCGGCCTGACGGATCGCGTTGGCGTTGTAGCCGCCGCAGAGCCCCCGGTCGCTGGTGACCAGCAGCACCCCGGCCCGGCGGACCGGGGTGCGCGGCACCAGCAGCGGGTGGTCGACGTTGGTGTTGGTCGCCAGTGCCGTCAGCACGCCCGTGATCGCCTCGGCGTAGGGCAGCGACGCGGCGACCCGCTCCTGCGCCTTACCGATGCGGCTCGTGGCGACGAGCTCCTGCGCCTTGGTGATCTTCTTGGTCGACTTGACCGTGCGGATCCTCCGGCGCAGTGCCTGTACCTGACCGGCCATGGCTCAGCCCGACTTCCGGACCTGGCGGGTGACGGTCTCGCGATCCTGCTCACCCTGCAGCGCCTTGGCCGGGGCCTCGTTGAGCGGCGCCTCGGAACCCTTGGCCGTGAACGTCTTCTTGAAGTGGGCGATCGCGTCGGTCAGGCCGTCGATCGTCTCCTGCGGCAGCTTCTTCGACTCCGCGATGGCGGCGATGAGCTCCTTGCGGTTGCTGCGGAGGTACTGCAGGAACTCGCCCTCGAAGCGGCGGATCTCGCCGACCGGCACGTCGTCGAGCTTGCCGGTGGTGCCGGCCCACACCGAGACGATCTGGTCCTCGACCGCGAACGGGGAGAACTGCGGCTGCTTGAGCAGCTCGACCAGGCGGGCGCCCTTGTCCAGCTGGGCCCGCGACGCCTTGTCCAGGTCGGACGCGAACGCCGAGAAGGCCTCCAGCTCGCGGTACTGCGCGAGGTCCAGCCGCAGGCGGCCGGCGACGTCCTTCATGCCCTTGACCTGGGCCGAGCCGCCGACGCGGGACACCGAGGTGCCGACGTTGATGGCGGGGCGCACACCCTGGTTGAACAGGTCGGACTCGAGGAAGACCTGACCGTCGGTGATCGAGATGACGTTGGTCGGGATGTACGCCGAGATGTCGTTGGCCTTGGTCTCGATGATCGGCAGACCGGTCATCGAGCCGCCGCCGAGCTCGTCGGACAGCTTCGCGCAGCGCTCCAGGAGCCGGGAGTGCAAGTAGAAGACGTCACCCGGGTAGGCCTCGCGGCCCGGCGGGCGGCGCAGCAGCAGCGAAACGGCGCGGTAGGCCTCGGCCTGCTTCGTCAGGTCGTCGAAGACGATCAGGACGTGCTTGCCGCCGTACATCCAGTGCTGGCCGATGGCCGAGCCGGTGTAGGGGGCGAGGTACTTGAAGCCGGCCGGGTCGTCCGCCGGGGAGGCGACGATGGTCGTGTACTCCATCGCGCCCTGCTCCTCGAGGACACCGCGGGTGGCGGCGATCGTCGAGGCCTTCTGGCCGATGGCGACGTAGATGCAGCGGACCTGCTTCTTCGGGTCGCCGGACTTCCAGTTGTCGCGCTGGTTGATGATCGTGTCGAGCGCGACCGTGGTCTTGCCGGTCTTACGGTCACCGATGATCAGCTGGCGCTGGCCCCGGCCGATGGCGGTCATGGCGTCGATCGCCTTGATGCCGGTCTGCAGGGGCTCCTTGACTGGCTGGCGGGCCATGACGTTGGGCGCCTGGAGCTCCAGCTCGCGGAGGCCCTCGTTGGCGATCTCGCCGCGGTCGTCGATCGGCTCGCCGAGCGGGTTGACCACGCGGCCCAGGAAGGCGTCGCCGACCGGGACCGAGAGCACCCGGCCGGTCCGCTTGACCTGCTGACCCTCTTCGATGCGCTCGAAGTTGCCGAGGACGACGACACCGATCTCGCGCACATCAAGGTTGAGCGAGACGCCGAGCGTGCCGTCCTCGAACTCGAGCAGCTCGTTGGCCATCGTCGAGGGCAGACCCTCGACCTGGGCGATACCGTCGCCGGCGTACGAGACGACGCCGACCTCCTCGCGGGAGATCCGTGAATCAACGGACGACACGTAGCGCTCGAGTGCGCCCCGAATGTCGTCCGAGGAGATGGTCAGCTCGGCCATTCCTCAACCTTCTATCTGGAAGTGAATCAAGCTTCGGGGATTAGTTGGCGAGTGCCGTCTTGGCCTCGGCGAGACGCCGCGACACCGTGCCGTCGTACAGGTCCGAACCGACCTTGACCCGCACACCACCGATGATGCGTGGATCAACGTCGATCTTGAGGGAGACCTCTCGACCGTACAGCTCAGCGAGACGACCGGCCAGGCGCTGCTCGTCAGCCTCGGTCAGGGGGGCCGCGGTCGTGACGTAGGCCACCGAGTGGTCGCGCTGCTTCGCGGCCAGCTCGATGAGGCGGGTCAGCGAGCTCTCGAAGCCCCGGCCACCGAACCCGATGACCGCCAGCTCCGTCAGCCGCGCCGTCGTCGGCTTGGCCTTGCCACCGAGCAGGTCCTTGACCAGCTGGACCCGCGCCTCCAGCGGCGACGAGGCGTCGGCGAGCGCCGCGGCGAGACGGGAGTCGCCGGAGACGACCTGCCCGAACCGGAACAGCTCGTCCTCGACGTCGCCGAGCTCACCGACGCGGTCGGCGCCGGACAGCAGCGTGGTGACCCCGAGCAGCTCGACGCCGTCCAGGAGCGCACCGGGGCCGGACCAACGGCCCGTGACCAGAGTCGCGAGGATGTCGAGCGCCTCGTCGCTGACCTTGCCCGAAAGGACCGAGCGAAGGAGGGCGGCGTGGTCCTCACCGGCGCGACCCGGGTCGGCCAGGGCCCGGCGCAGCGGCCGCTCACGCCCGAGCAGACCGGCCACGGCGAGGATCTCCTCGCCGACGGCACCGATCCGCTGAACGTCAGCGCTCGCCGCGAATGCGGCGAGCTTGTCGGCGGCGGCTCCGTAGGACTCCCGGTTGATGGTGTCCATCAACGCCGCCCTGCGGTGCCGGCAGGACTGTCACCGATCTCGTCGAGGAACCGCTCGACCGTGCCACGGCGGCGGGCCTCCTCCTCCAGCGACTCCCCGACGATCCGGCCGGCGAGGTCGACCGCGAGCGAGCCGATCTCGGCGCGCAGCTGACGGACGATGGTCTGCCGCTCGGTCTGCAGGGCCTCGCGGCCGGCCGCGATGATGCGGTCGCTCTCCTCGCGGGCCTTCGCGAGGATGTCCTCACGGATGCCCGTGGCGTCGGCGCGCGCCTCGTCACGGATGCTGGCCGCCTCGGTGCGGGCCTCGGCGAGCTGCTGCTTGTACTGCTCCAGCAGCCGGTTGGCCTCGGCCTGCGCCTCCTCGGCGCGCTTGATGCCACCCTCGATCGCGTCGACCCGTGCGCGGAAGGTCTCCTCCATGCGCGGGAAGACGAACTTCATCAGCACGAAGCACAGGATGCCGAAGGCGATCAGGCCGACGACGATCTCCTGCCAGATCGGGATGATCGGGTTGTGTCCAGCTCCCTCTTCAGCCAGGAACTGCAGCATGGGAAACCTCCCGCTCTAAATGTTGGTGGAGGCGGGTGGCTTACTTGAAGACGAAGCCGAAGGCGATGCCGAGGAGGGCGAGCGCCTCGACCACGGCGAAGCCGAGGAACATGTACGTACGGGTCAGGCCGGCCGACTCGGGCTGACGGGCGGTCGCCTGGATGTACGACGCGAAGACGATGCCGACACCGATGCCGGGGCCGATGGCGGCGAGGCCGTAGCCGATGGCGCTGAGGCTGCCGTTGACTGCTGCCAGGTGGTCCATTTGGAATTCCTCCTGAGATCTCGCGTGACGGTCACGCGGGACAACTGAAAAAGGTGGTGCGTTTTCGCTTTCGAATTCGAAGCGTGGGATGCGCTCAGTGCTCGTCGGCGAGAACGCCGGCCAGGTAGTTGGCGGTCAGCAGCGTGAAGACATATGCCTGCAGCGCCGCGATCAGCAGCTCGAAGAAGGTGAGGCCGATGGTCATCGCCCACGACACGAGCGAGATCGGCTTGAGGAAGAAGCTCTCCGCGTTGAGCAGCGCGAAGCCGCCGAGCGTGAAGACCAGCAGCAGCATGTGCCCGGCGAACATGTTGGCGAAGAGTCGCAGGGCGAGCGTGACCGGCTGGAGGATGAAGGCCTGCAGGAACTCGATCGGGATCAGCAGGAACTGCATGTACCACGGGGCGGGCAGGTAGACGGCGTGCTTGATGTAGCCGGCGAAACCGTGCTTCTTGAAGCCCTGGTACAGGTACAGCACATACGTGCAGATCGCCAGGCCGGCCGGGAACGCGATGTGCGCCATCGGCGAGACCTGGATGAACGGGATGATCGAGAAGATGTTGCCGACCAGGATGAAGACGAACAGCGACGCGAGGTATGGCGCGAAACGCAGCCCCTCGTGGCCGATGACGTCCTTCGCGACGCCTTCCCGGACGAAGCCGTAGATCGACTCGGCGAGCCACTGCTTCTTGGTCGGGACGATCTTGGGGTCGCGGTAGGAGACCAGGAAGTAGATGAGCACCAGGGCCACGGCCAGCCACAGGAACAGGCTGAACTTCGTCAGCCACTCCACACCGAACAGGTGGGGAGGGAAGATGTCTTCCACGCTGGGCGGGAAAGGCGTCTCCGCCAGAACCAGACCGCTCACCACGTCCCTCTCGTTTATCAATACAACCGGTCCGTCAGGCGCCGAGGCGCTTGACGACCAGGTAGATGCCACCAGCGGCGCCGAGCACACACCCGATCGCCGTGACGATTCCTCCGGCGTTGAGCCACTCGTCGATCAGCCAGCCGACGAAGCCCCACACGGCGATGCCCGAGATGAGGTATCCGACGGCGGCCCAACCTTCGTTGGCACCACTCGATCCGGACTGCTTGGGTGTCTGGTTACCGGCCATGACGCGGTGACCATATCAGCCTGCCGGGAGCACCCGTGCATCGACCCCCGCGTGCTCGTCGCGCGGGGGTTGCTCTGGGGGCCGGGTGCCATCAACCGACGGCCGTCAACGTTACTACGCCGAACGCCAGGCGAACGTCAACTACACGACTGATGCGTGAGTGAATGTTGCGCACGGTCACTCCCAGGGGGTTAGCTGAAGGTCAAGGATAACAATGCGTATGGGGGTGATGACCTTGCGCAACGCCGTCATCGCGTTTTTCGTCATTCTGACCGCCATCGTGATCACCAAGACCGGCCCCGGCGACAGGTCGCGGACGGCGTCGAGCGGCGGCGACCAGCGGGTCGTGTGTTCGGTTTCACCGCAGCGACCCGCGGAGAAGGACGGCAGGATCGTCGCCGCCGCGCAGTTCCGCTGCGACTCCCCCGGCCCCGACGGGCTGACCGTCACCGTCCGCCTGCAGCGCAACGACGGCGGCACCTGGGTCACGGTGGCGCAGGACACGTTCGTCAGCAACGCGGCCTACACGACCCGCGAGCACTCCGCGGCGGCCAGGACCCGGCAGGTCGACACCGCCTGCGCGGCTGGCACCTTCCGCACCCACGTGGAGGCCAACGTGTACGACAACCGGCGCAACTCCGGGCTGTCGAATGCCAGCGGCGAGCGCCGCAACCCCTGCTGACGGCGCGCTAGGACGGCTCGATCTCCACGTAGGGGATCTTCGCCCGCCACACCCAGACCGCCTGGGCGGCGACCCAGATCAGCGTGCCGGCGATCACCAGCGCGCCCAGCCACGGCAGGCCGCCCCAGCCGGTCTCCGCGACGATCCACATGACGACGCCGATGATCGCGAACTTCAGGATGTACGTGCCGAGCGCCACCGGCATCAGCAGGTGCCGGGCCCGCAGGTCGGTCACCGCGATGATCAGGCTCGACACGGTGTAGCTCAGCATGACGAGCGCCACACCGGCGAGGGCGCCGAGCGCGCCGGTGCCGCCGTCACGCCACCAGGCGAGGGGCGCGGCGGCCACGAGCAGGCCGCCCATCGCGATCAACGCGGTCGGCAGGTGCTGCAGTCGCTTCCTCACAGTGGAGCAGGATACGCCGGGAACCGCCCGACCAGCTCGGTCACCCGGTCGCCGACCTGCTCGCCGCGGATCGCGCCGCCGATCAGCTCGGCGATCTGGGCCATCTCCGGCTCGCCCATCCCCTGCGTCGTCACCGACGGCGTGCCGACCCGCACCCCGGAGGCCGTCATCGGCTTCTCCGGGTCGTACGGGATGGCGTTCTTGTTCAGGGTGATCCCCGCGGCGTCGCAGCGCTCCTCGGCGTCGCGCCCGGTGATCCCGAGCCCGCGCAGGTCGATGAGGGCCAGGTGGGTGTCGGTGCCGCCGGACACCGGCCGCATCCCCTGCGCCTCGAGCCCGGCGGCGAGCGCCCGCGCGTTGCGCACGACCTGGGCCGCGTAGTCCGCGAACGCCGGCTGCGCCGCCTCGTGCAGCGCGACCGCCTTCGCCGCGACCGCGTGCATGAGCGGCCCGCCCTGCGTGAACGGGAAGACCGCCTTGTCGATGCGCTGCGCGAGGGACTCCCGGCACAGCAGCATGCCGCCGCGCGGGCCGCGCAGCACCTTGTGCGTCGTGCAGCTGACCACGTCGGCGTGCTCGACCGGCGACGGGATCGCCTTGCCGGCGACGAGGCCGATGAAGTGCGCCGCGTCGACCATCAGGTAGGCGCCGACCTCGTCGGCGATCGCGCGGAAGCGGGCGAAGTCGATCAGCCGCGGGTAGGCGGTGGCGCCGCAGATGATCATCGCGGGACGGTGGCTGAGGGCGAGGTCGCGCACCTCGTCGTAGTCGATCAGCTCGTCCTCGCGGCGCACCGGGTACCCGACCGTGTTGAACCACTTGCCGGAGAAGTTGACCTTGCTGCCGTGGGTGAGGTGCCCACCGTGCGGCAGCTCCATCGCCAGGACGGTGTCGCCCGGCATGAGCAGCGCCGCGTACGCCGCGAGGTTGGCGCTCGCGCCGCTGTGCGGCTGGACGTTGGCGTGCTCGGCGCCGAACAGCGCCTTGGCCCGCTCGATCGCGAGCTCCTCGGCCCGGTCGACGGCCGCGCAGCCACCGTAGTAGCGGCGGCCCGGGTAGCCCTCCGCGTACTTGTTGGTCAGCGTCGAACCCAGCGCGGCCAGGACCGCGGGCGAGGTGAAATTCTCGCTCGCGATGAGCTGCAGGCCGCCGCGCAGGCGTTGCAGCTCGTCGAGGACGACGTCGGCGATCTGCGGGTCCGTCTCGCGGAGCGCGTCGAAGTCCGGCCCCCAGTAGGTGTCGCCCATGAAAACGAGTCTAGGGGGCATGAGCGCAGGGTAAGCATGAAGTCATGCGATGCCTCGTGACCGGCGCGACCGGGTATGTCGGCGGCCGGCTGGTCCCCCGTCTCCTCGCCGCGGGCCACGAGGTCCGCTGCCTGACCCGCGACCCGCGGCGGCTGCGGGACGTGCCGTGGGCCGGCCGCGTCGAGATCGTGCAGGGCGACCTCGTGGAGGAGCAGGACGAGCGCCTCACCGACGCCATGCGCGACGTCGACGTCGTCTACTACCTGGTCCACGCGCTCGGGCAGGCGTCGTTCGAGGACGTCGACCGGCTCAGCGCGCTCAACCTCGCCGTCGCCGCGGTCGACGCCGGCGTGCAGCGGATCGTCTACCTGGGCGGGCCGGTGCCGAGCGAGGGGGCCGCCTCGCCGCACCTGCGCTCGCGCGGCGAGGTCGCCGACATCTTCCTGCGCAGCGGCGTGCCGACCGTCGTGCTGCGCGCGGCCGTCATCATCGGCTCCGGCTCGGCGTCGTTCGAGATGCTGCGGTACCTCACCGAGCGGCTGCCCGTCATGATCACCCCCCGCTGGGTGCACAACCGGATCCAGCCGATCGCGATCCGCGACGTCCTGCGCTACCTCGTCGCCGCCGCGACCGTCTTCCCCGTGCCGCTCAACCGGGCGTTCGACATCGGCGGGCCGGACGTGCTCACCTACGCCGAGATGATGCGCCGGTACGCCGTCGTCGCCGGCCTCCCGCCGCGGGCCGTGCTGCCGGTCCGGGTTCTCACCCCGTGGCTGTCGTCGCACTGGGTCGGCCTGGTCACGCCGGTGCCCAACCGGATCGCCCGCCCGCTCGTCGGCAGCCTCATCCACGAGGCGGTCTGCCACGAGCACGACATCGCCGCGTTCGTGCCCGACCCGCACGACGGGCTCACCGGCTTCGACCTCGCCGTCCGGCTCGCGCTGCGCAGGATCCGCGACGCGGACGTGGAGACCCGCTGGGCCAACGCGGCGATCCCGGGCGCGCCGAGCGACCCGCTGCCGTCGGATCCCGCGTGGTCGGGCGGCACGGTGTACCGCGACGAGCGCAGCCGGGCCGTCGCCGCCTCGCCGGACCAGCTGTGGCGCGTCATCGAGGCGATCGGCGGGCAGAACGGCTGGCACTCCTTCCCGCTCGCCTGGTCGGTCCGCGGCTGGCTGGACCGGCTCGTCGGCGGGGTCGGGCTGCGCCGCGGCCGGCGTGACCCGCACCGCCTCTACGTCGGCGAGGCGCTGGACTTCTGGCGCGTCGAGGAGATCGTGCCGGGCGAGCTGCTGCGGCTGCGCGCCGAGATGAAGCTTCCCGGGCAGGCCTGGCTCGAGATGCGCGTGGCCCTCGATCAGCGGGGGCGGCTGGTGTACGAGCAGCGCGCCGTCTTCCTCCCGCGCGGACTGGCCGGCCACCTGTACTGGCTCGCCGTCGCGCCCTTCCACGCGGTCATCTTCGGCGGCATGGCCCGCAACATCGCCCGCTCGGCCGAGCGCCTGCCCTTGACCGAAACCGCGGACGTCAGCGGCTGACCAGCGCCGTGCGTCGGCGCGCGGTCAGCGGTTGAGCAGCGCCGCCGTTCGCCGGCCCGCGGTCAGCGGTTGAGCAGCGCCGCCGCGAGGGGGCGGGTCAGCGCCTGGACCTGGTCGGCGACGATGCCGAAGAAGTCGTCGGGGCGGCCCCACGGATCGGCCAGGTCGTCCTCGTCACGCACCTCGTCGCGGGCCTTGTCCACCAGGTCGACGAGCGCCACGCCCCGGTCGTACACGTCGGCGGTCGCGGGCAGGTCCGCCGCCACCGCCGGCAGCAGGCGCGCGAACTGCCCCCACACGAACGTCCGGCTCGCCGCGTCCGGTCGCAGGGACACCACGAAGTCGACCTGTTCGGCGGTCGCGGTCAGTACCAGATCCGAGGCGTCGACGTGCTCGGCCAGCAGCTTGCGGGCGCGGAAGCCCACGGTGTCGCCGCCCCGGGCGAGCACCTGCCGGGCCGCCTGCGGGTCCATCGGCTCCCCCGCGTGCCATCCGCCGGTGCCCGCGCCGTGGACATAGACCAGGTCAGGCGGCGCGCCGAGGGCGGCGAGGTCGGCGACGAGCAGCCGCTCGGCCATCGGCGACCGGCAGATGTTGCCCATGCACACGCACAGGACGCTGAACGGCGCCATGCGGCCTCAGTCCTCCAGGCCGATCAGGGTCGGCACGACCTCGCGCAGCTTCTCGATCGGGATCGCGCCGGCCCGCAGCACCCGGTGCTCGCTGTTGGTCACCGAGATGATCGTGCTGGCGACCGGCTCCGGGCACGGGCCGCCCTCCAGGTAGACGCTCACCGAATAGCCCAGCTGGTCGCGGGCCTCGGCCGCGGTCTCCGCCGCCGGCTGGCCCTGCTTGTTGGCCGACGAGACCGCCATCGGTCCGGTCTCGCGCAGCACCTCCAGCGCGATCGGGTGCAGCGGCATGCGCACCGCGACCGTGCCGTCGCCGCCGCCGAGGTCCCACTGCAGGCTCGGCGCGTGCTCCACGACGATCGTGAGCGCGCCCGGCCAGAACGCGTCGACGAGGTCGCGCGCCGCCTGCGGCAGCCCGAAGACGAGCCCGTCGAGGGTGTGCCGGGAGCCGACGAGCACCGGCACCGGCGCCGAGCTGCCCTTGGCGTTGTTGAGCGCGGTGACCGACCAGGACTTGAACGCGTCGGCGCCGATGCCGTAAACCGTGTCGGTCGGCATGACGACCAGGTCGCCGCGGCCCACCGCCTCGATCGCGGCGGCGATCCCGCGGTCGCGCTCGGCAAGCTGGCTGCAGTCGTAGAGCATCACGCGGCTAGTCTGCCACCCGCCGGGCGGTGACGAAGCGCGGGCGTCCGGCGAGATCGCGGTGGTCCGTCACCTCGTCGAAGCGCCCGGTCGCGCGGATCAGCGCCGGCAGCGACTCGCCGTGGCTGTCGTCGTGCTCGATCCCCAGCCGCCCGCCGGGCCGCAGCAGCCCGGCCGCCCGCTCGACGAGCCCCGGCATGAGCGCCAGGCCGTCGCCGCCCGCGAACACGGCGTCGTGCGGGTCGTGCACCGCGACCTCCACATCGACCGGCGCGCCTTCCGGGACGTAGGGCGGGTTGCTCAGCACCAGGTCGGCCGTGCCGTCGAGCTCGCGCAGGACGGCCGGGTCGGTCACGTCGCCCTCGACCACGTGGACGTCCGGCGCCAGGCTCGCCACGTTGCGCCGCAGCCACCGCAGCGCGGCCGGGCTCCGCTCGACGCACCACACGTCGGCGCCCGCGTCCCGCATCGCGATGGCGATGGCGCCCGACCCGCCGCAGAGGTCCACGATTGTCGTTTTCCGCGTCTGTACGAACTGCCGCCGCGCCTTCTGCGCCCACTCCACGAGCAGCTCGGTCTCGAACCGTGGGATGAAGACGCCTTCGCCGACCGCGAGCTCGTGCCCGTAGAACGGCGCCGTCCCGGTCAGGTGCTGCAACGGAACCCGCGCGCTTCGCCGGCCGACGAGGTCGCTGATCCGCGCCCGTTGCCCCGCGTCCGGCAAGGGCGCGGTCAGCAGCCGCGACCTGGGGATTCCCAGCACGTGGGAGGCGATCAGCTCAGCGTCGACCCGCGGCGACGCCACCCCCGCGAGGTCCAACGCGCGGGTGGCGGCCGCGATCACCACGGAAAGCGTGGCGGTTTCGCCGTCCGGCATGTCATCTTCGGTGCTGTGCACCCCATAATCATGGGGCGCGCGAAAGGAGGGTCCGATGGCGGTGGCAGACCGCACGTCGGAGCTGACCCGCGCCCGGCGCCTGATCTTCGACGACCACCTCGGCGAGGCGATGACGGTCATCGACCGCATCCTGGCCGGCGACCAGCCCCCGCACGACCGCGTCGAGGCGCTCACCCTGCGGCTCATCGCCCTGATCAACATGGGCCGCGCCGAGGACTACCCGGCCGCCCTCGACGCCGGCCTCGCCGCCGCCCGCCAGGTGCAGGACCCCGCGCAGTACGGTGAATTGCAGGCCCTCGCCGCGATCGTCGCCCTCCGCGCGGGCTCGCTGGACCGCTGCGTCCGCGCGCTCGTGCACGGCTCGCGGGCCCTCGGCGCCGTCGAGCTCACCGACGAGACCACCGCGTGGGGCTGGCACAACCTGGCGATGGCCTACTCGTACACCGGCTTCCACGAGCACGCGAACGCCGCCATGGAGAAGGCCCGCGAGGTCGCCGCCGAGGTCGGGGTCGCCACCGCCAACACCGACTTCGCCACCCCGCAGATCCGCCTCCTGCACGCCGTCGAGCTGGACCACCGCGGCGACAGCGAGGGCTGCCAGCGCATACTGCGCGACGTCGTGAGCGACCTCGAGCGCAAGCACAAGGACAACGACCTCGACAAGCTGCGCCCCATCGCCCGCGGCGCGCTCGGCTACGCGGTCCTGCGCCTGGGCACCCTCGGCATCCAGGGCCTCGTCACCGACGTCGACCCGTGGCCGCTGCTGGAGTCCGCCGGCATGTCCACCCGCGCCCGCGACCTGCGCACCCTCGGCGCCGTCTGCAAGGCCATCGCCGAGCGCCGCCCGATCGAGGCCGTCGCCCGCCTGGAGACCGCCCACGTCAGCGACGAGTCCCTGGGCGCCGCCGAGCAGCACCGCCTCCGCGCCCTGGCCCATCTGGGCACCGGCGACTACCGCTCGGCGTACCACGCCGACCGCCACGCCTTCCACGTCGCCAACGTGCAACCCGACCGGCTCCGCGACCTCTTCGTGGAAGGTATCGCCGCGCTCCTGGACCACGAGGACCTGGTCCGCCGCGTCGACTTCCACCGCGGCGAGGCCCAGACCGACCCCCTCACCGGCCTGCCCAACCGCCGCTACCTCGAGGAGCACGTCACCAAGCTCGTCTCCGCCGGCGGCCACGCCGTCCTGGGCGTCTGCGACCTGGACGGCTTCAAGCAGGTGAACACCCGCCACGGCCACCTCTCCGGCGACCTCGTCCTGCAACGCGTCGCCGGCGTGCTCAACCGCGTCATGCGCAAGGGCGACTTCGTGGCCCGCTACGGCGGCGACGAGTTCGTCGTCGTCCTGCCCACCACCTCGGCCGCCGAGGCCCGCGAGATCCAGCGCCGCATCGTCGCCGCCGTCGCCGCCGAGGACTGGCACGCCCTCGTCCCAGGCACCCCCGTCGGCGTCACCATCGGCTGGGCCGGCCTGTCGGGCGAGGACTTCGAGTCGGTCGCCGAAGCCTTCGAAGCCGCCGACCACGCCATGCTGCGCGCCAAAACCCCCCGCCCCCGCGCCGCCAGCTGAACTGTAATTCCCCCCACCGCTGCCGCGCCGGGTCCCAGCGGGGATGCTGTGCTTCCGCCCCACCGCTGTCGCGGCGGGTCCCGGCGGAGATTCTCACCCGCGGCCCCAATGCGCCGCTCCGCGACGCACTGCCCCCGCCGAGACGCGAGGCAGACCAAGCGCCGCATGCGCGCCGCATCAGGTGGTCGCCCTCCGCGGTGACTGGATGGGGTGTTTCCTCATGATCCCGAATGCTTTTTGGTAGCCAGGCCTACCAGAACCGCACGGGATCACGAGGCAGTGACAAACATCGCTCGCTCGACCGGGCAGTACCGGACCTATCCCCATGATCCAGAAGACCTTGTGCACCCCTGACTACACAACCTCTACCGGATCACGGAAACTCCGGGCGGTCCCGAACGGTTTCGGCAGCCTTGGCCACCAGAACCGCACGGGATCATGGAGCAGTGACAAACATCGCTTGCTGGACCAGGCGGTGCCGGACCCATCCCCCATGATCCGGAAGACCTTGTGCACCTCTGACTAGTGCCGTGACCACGAACGTTCGCGGTGTTTGATGACACGCCGCCCGGCCTGCGGGCCGGTCGGCGTTGTCGCGGTCAGGCTGTCGGGGTGGCAGAACCTGTGCGGGTGCGGCGGCTGTCTGACCAGGAGGGTCAGCAGTTGCTGCGGATAACCAGACGAGGTACCGGCTCCGCGATCCGGCTGCGCCGGGCGATGGTCGTCCTCGCGTCGGCCGGCGGCAACAGCGTGCCGGTGATCGCGCGGCTGGTCCAGGCCGATGAGGACTCGGTCCGGCAGGTCATTCACCGGTTCAACGAGTTGGGCATGGCCAGCCTCAACCCTCAGTGGGCGGGTGGCCGTCCCCGCCTGATCAGTGAAGACGACGAAGCGTTCATCGTCGCGACGGCCAACACGCGTCCCGAAGCGCTCGACCAGCCGTTCACCCGCTGGAGCCTGCGGAAACTCGCCGACTACCTCGCCCACAACCGCGGCCCTCGCCGGGTGCGGGTCGGTCGGGAACGGCTCCGACAGCTGCTGCGCAAGCATGACCTGACGTTCCAGCGCACGAAGACGTGGAAGGAGTCCAACGACCCCGCCAAGGAAGCCAAACTCGCCCGTATCGAGCAGGTCATGACCGAGGCCCCGGATCGGGTGTTCGCGTTCGACGAGTTCGGCCCGCTCACGATCCGCCCGCACGGCGGGGCGGGCTGGGCACCGGCAGGACATCCGGACCGGCTCCCGGCGAACTACCACAAGCTGCACGGGGTGCGGCAGTTCCACGGCTGCTACTCGGTCGGCGACGACACCCTCTGGGGTGTCGTGCGCCGCCGCAAGTCCGCCACGAACACCCTGGCCGCGCTCAAGTCGATCCGCGCCGCCCGGCCGGACGGCGCACCGATCTACGTCATCCTGGACAATCTTTCCGCCCACCGCGGCGCGGCGATCCGCCAGTGGGCGGCCCGGCACAAGGTCGAGCTCTGCTTCACCCCGACCTACTCGTCCTGGGCCAACCCGATCGAGGCCCACTTCGGGCCGCTGCGCATGTTCACCGTCGCCGGCTCAAACCGCGCCAACCACCCGGCCTCGACCAAGGCCATCCACGCCTACCTGCGCTGGCGCAACGCCAACACCCGCCACCCCGACGTCCTAGCCGCACAACGCCGCGAACGCGCCCGCATCCGCAGTGAGAAAGGCATCCGCTGGGGTGGACGCTCTCTCGCTGCCGCGGCCTGACCTATCGCACGGACCGCAACGCCGCCGCGACCTCGACAACATCCAGGTCGACAACGACCTCCTCACCGTCGCCAACGCCGCGCTCACTGATCGCCAGACCGATCAAGGCCAGTCCGGCGGCATCGTCACGCAGTTCGAACTCCTCGCGACTCTCCTCGCCGATCCCGCCCAGTTCTTCGCGATTCCAGGCGGCGACGGCCGACTCGGCCAGAGACCGAGGCAACCGCACGCTGATCCGACCCACCTGGCGATCAAGACAAGCCCCGATCGCCGCCAGCACCGTCCGATCCTGCTGATATCGCAGGTACTGTTCGCGATCTTCCACGAGGCGAGGCTACTCCGGCCCTACCGAGCCGACGACCCCAAGCCGGTCAACGTTAGTGGTCAGGGCACTACACAACCTCTACTGGATCACGGAAACTCCGGGCGGTCCCGAATCAGGGCGGCAGTCCTGGCTACCAGAACCGCACGGGATCACGAGTGGCGAGCGCCTGACTGCCGGGTTGCGCTCAGCACCGCCACGACCCGACGCAAATCCGAATTATCCGGCGGCGAGCCCGACCCCATGCGAGTCCCCGGTCCGCGAAGCCCGGTCCGGGGCCGACCCTCCCCGTGATCCCGAATGGTTTCGGTAGCCCTGGCTACCAGAACCGCACGGGATCATGAGGTAGTGACGAACATCGCTTGCTGGATCGGGCGGTACCGGAGCGATTGCCCATGATCCGGAAGACCTTGTGCACCCCTGGCTACACGATCTCTACCGGATCATGGAGGAGTGGCAGTGTCGGAGTGCCGACAGTTCCCCCTGTGCCGGATATTTCGGAATTGGGAGGGGGTTGCGGCGTGAGGAAGAGAGCTAGGAGCGGGTCAGCGGACGGCGTGCAGGATGCGGGCGTTTTCCTCGCGGATGCGGGCGCGCTCCTGGTCGGCGCAGACGGCGGCCCAGGCGTTGGCCTTGGCGGTGGGCATGCGGTCGGCGCCCAGCATCGACAGACCCACCTTGTAGATCAGGTCGGCGGCGGTGCCGACCACTACGCGTGGGGCTGCAGATAGGTCGACGGGCGACGATGGCATGGCGTCCCTCCGGAGGCTCGGCTCGGCAGCGTGATCACGATCGGTAAGGTCATCCGGCTCGAAACGCTACCTGACTCCAGGCTGCCCCTGCACCGTTTCCGCTGTGTGACGTCTGCGTTAGACCCGCATCACCCTCGGCTGAGCTGGTCGTCACCCGCGAGGCGGGCCTTGCGGTCGGCGTCGGCCAGGGCGTCCAGGACGCCGTCGAGGTCGCCGGCCATGGCCAGGTCCAGGTTGTACGCCGTGTAACCGATGCGGTGGTCGGAGATGCGGTTCTGCGGGTAGTTGTAGGTGCGGATGCGCTCGGAGCGGTCGACGGTGCGCACCTGGGAGCGGCGGGCGTCGCCTGCCGCGGCGGCGGCCTGCTCCTCGGCGAGGGCGGCCAGCTTGACCTTGAGCATGCGCATCGCGCGGTCCTTGTTCTGCAGCTGGGAGCGCTCGTTCTGGCAGGAGACGACGATGCCGGTCGGCAGGTGGGTGATGCGGACGGCCGAGTCGGTGGTGTTGACGCTCTGGCCGCCGGGGCCCGAGGAGCGGAAGACGTCGATGCGCAGGTCGTTGGCGTCGACCTCGATCTCGCCCGCCTCCTCGATCTCGGGGGTCACGAGGACGCCGGCGGCGCTGGTGTGGATGCGGCCCTGCGACTCGGTGGCCGGCACGCGCTGGACGCGGTGGACGCCGCCCTCCCACTTCAGCCTGGACCAGACGCCGTTGCCGGCCTCGGGGATGCCGCGGGTCTTGATGGACACGGCGACGTCCTTGAAGCCGCCCAGGTCGGACTCCTGCGAGTCGAGGACCTCGGTCTGCCAGCCGTGGCGCTCGGCGTAGCGCATGTACATCCGCAGCAGGTCGCCGGCGAACAGGGCGGACTCCTCGCCGCCCTCGCCGGCCTTGACCTCCAGGATGATGTCCTTGGCGTCGTTGGGGTCGCGCGGGGCGAGCAGCTCGGCCAGGCGCTCCTCGATGTGCGGGATGCGCGCTTCCAGCTCGTCGGCCTCGCCGCCGAACGCCGGGTCCTCGGCGGCCAGCTCGCGGGCCGCCGCGAGGTCCTCGCGGGCCGCGTCGAGCTCGCCGGAGGTCTTCGCGATCGGCGACAGCTCGGCGAAGCGCCGGCCGGTCTTGCGGGCCAGGCCCTGGTCGGCGTGGATGCTCGGGTCGGCGAGCTTCTGCTCGAGCTCCTGGTATTCGGCGAGAAGCGCCTGCAGTCGCTGCCCTGAAGAGGTGTCGGTGCTCATTGTCTCGCGCCCCACAAGAGAACCCCACGAGGGGGAAAATCGGCCAAGGACGAAGTCGGCGCCCGCACCGACCCCCGTGCCAGACGGAGGTGGTACGGGCGCCGGAGGCGCAGCTAGGCCTTCTTGGCCTGGACCTTCGCGTACTTCTGCTGGAACTTCGCGACCCGGCCGGCGGTGTCGAGCACACGCTGCTTGCCCGTGTAGAACGGGTGGCAGACGGAGCACGTCTCCACGTGGATCGTGCCGCCCTTGGCGGTGCTGCGGGTGGTGAAAGCATTGCCGCAGGAACAGGTGACCTCGGTGGTCGCATACTGCGGGTGGATGTCCGGCTTCATGGCCGCCGTCCTTTCGTCGTGGTCGCCGGGTCGCCGTATGGCGTGAACCGGAACCTGGTCTGGCCGTCGGTCAAGTCTGCCATGACCGGGTCACGGCACCTCAACCGGTGTCTGTAACGCCACTCCCCCCGCCGGCATTCCCGCCGCACGCGGCACGCATGAACCGGGCCGGGCAGCACCAAGCGCCGCCGAAGCGAAGCATGGTAACCGCGCTGCACCCAAGTACACGCGAATAAGGCGAGCACGGCTCACCTACCCTGACCCGTGCTATGAGCCTTCACATCGACGCACTGTGTGACCCGGCGCTGCTGGCCGAGATGGCCGGCGGCGGCTTCGTGCGCACGCAGCGCCACCCCTCGCTGCCCCTGCTGATCCACAACTACACCGAGAAGGCGCAGTACGAGAACGTCTGGAACGCGGCCACGCTCGCGTGCCGGGGCCTCGTCGCGCACGCCGAGACCGGCATGGTGCTCGCGCGGCCGTTCACGAAGTTCTTCAACCACGGCCAGCCGGGCGTGCCCGAGATGGACTTCGACGGTCCGGTGCGCGTCACCGACAAGGCCGACGGCTCGCTGGGCATCATGTACCCGACGCCGGACGGCTGGGCGTTCGCGACCCGCGGCTCGTTCGACTCGGAGCAGGCGCGGCACGCGACGGCGCTGTTCCGCGAGCGGTACGCCGGCCGCTTCACGCCGCCGGAGGGCCTCACAGTGCTGGTGGAGATCATCTACCCGTCGAACCGGATCGTGCTCGACTACGCCGGCCTCGACGACCTCGTGCTCCTCGGCGCGGTCGAGATCGCCACGGGCCGCAGCCACGGCCCGGAGGCGGTGCCCGGCTGGCCGGGCCCGGTCGTCGACACGTTCGACCACGCGACGCTCGCCGACGCGCTCGCCGCGCCGCCGCGCGACAATCGCGAGGGCCTCGTCGTGCACTTCACCGGCACCGACACCAGACTGAAGATCAAGTATTCGGAGTACGTGCGGCTGCACCGCATCGTGACCGGGCTCAACGCCCGGGTCGTGTGGGAGGCCGCCGGCGCCGGCACGCTCGACGCGCTGCTGGAGCCGCTGCCCGACGAGTTCCACGCGTGGGCGACGAGGATCGCCGGCGGGCTGCGCGAGGAGGCGGCGGCGCTCGCGGCCGAGGTCGAGTCGGCGTACGAGGCGACCGTCGCTACGCTGCCCGACGGCTGGGGGCGCAAGGAGTTCGCGCTCGCGGTCGCGAAGCACCCGGCGCGCAGCTGCCTGTTCCTGCGCCTCGACGACAAGGACTACCGGGGCCTGCTCTGGCAGCGGGTCCGGCCCATGGTGACGGAGGAGAGCTGATGGCGTCGCTGACCATCACCCGGGGGCTGCCCGCCTCGGGCAAGACCACCTGGGCCCGTGCCCAGGCCGGGCTGGTCCGCGTGAACCGCGACGACCTCCGCACGATGATGCACGGCGGCCGGGTCGCCGACGACGCGCTGCGCGGCCGGGCCGAGAAGGAGGTCACGCGGGCGCACCACGCCGCGATCGACGCGCTGCTGCTCGGCGGCGCCGACGTCGTGTGCGACGACACCAACCTGCGGTCCCGGGTCGTGCGCGAGCTGGCGGAGCTGGCGGCGAAGCACGGCGCGGCCTTCACCGTGCGCGACTTCACCGACGTGCCCGTCGACGAGTGCGTCCGGCGCGACGCCTTGCGCGAGGGCCCCGGTCACGTCGGTGAGGAGGCGATCCGGTCCATGCATCAGCGGTACCTGGCGGGCCGCGCCCTGCCCTTGCCGCTGCCGGTGCTCGACACCGACGCCGGTGTGACGTACGAGCCGCCGCCGGACGCGCCACGGGTGGTGCTGGTCGACATCGACGGCACGGTCGCGCTGATCGCCGACCGCAGCCCGTACGACATCAGCCGGGTCCGCACCGACCTGCCCAACGCGCCCGTGATCGCGGCGGTCCGGGCGATGCACGCGGCGGGGCACGAGATCGTGTACTGCAGCGGCCGCACCGACGACTGCCGCGACGACACGGCGGCGTGGCTGGACGAGCACGTCGGCGTCCCGTACGCGGGCCTGTTCATGCGCGTCACCGGCGACCAGCGCCGCGACAGCATCGTGAAGCAGGAGATCTTCGACAAGGAGATCCGCAGCCGGTATCACGTGGTCGGCGTCTTCGACGACCGTCAGCAGGTGGTCCGGATGTGGCGGGCCCTGGGCCTGACCGTCTTCCAGGTCGCGGAGGGCAACTTCTAGTTCAGCGCTTCCGGCTTGTGTACGGGTACCCGAAAGCCCCCGTGGATCACGTCCACGGGGGCTTTCGAATGGTCGCTTTACTCGCCCGGTGTGGTCTGGGCGATCTGCATGAGGAACTCGACGTTGGTCCGGGTCTTCTTCAGCCGGTCCAGCAGCAGGTTGAGCGCCTCCTGCGAGTCGAGCGCGTGCAGCACCTTGCGCAGCTTGATGACGATCGCGAGCTCGTCGGGCGCCAGCAGGATCTCTTCCTTGCGGGTGCCGGACGGGTCGATGTCGATCGCCGGGAAGATGCGCCGGTCGGCGATCTTCCGGTCGAGCTTGAGCTCGGCGTTGCCCGTGCCCTTGAACTCCTCGAAGATGACCGTGTCACCGGTCGAGCCGGTCTCCACCAGCGCGGTGGCGATGATCGTCAGCGAGCCGCCGTTCTCGATGTTGCGGGCCGCGCCGAGGAACCGCTTCGGCGGGTAGAGCGCCGTCGAGTCGATACCACCGGACAGGATGCGGCCGCTCGCCGGCGACGCGTTGTTGTACGCGCGGCCGAGCCGGGTGATCGAGTCGAGCAGCACGACGACGTCGTGGCCCAGCTCGACGAGGCGCTTCGCCCGCTCGATCGACAGCTCGGCGACCGTGGCGTGGTCCGTCGGCGGCCGGTCGAACGTCGAGGCGATGACCTCGCCCTTCACCGACCGCTGCATGTCGGTGACCTCTTCGGGCCGCTCGTCGACCAGGACCACCATCAGGTGGCACTCCGGGTTGTTGCGGGTGATCGCGTTGGCGATCGACTGCAGCACCATCGTCTTGCCGGCCTTCGGCGGCGACACGATGAGCGCCCGCTGACCCTTGCCGATCGGCATGACGAGGTCGATGACGCGGGTGGTGAGGATGTGCGGCTCGGTCTCCAGCCGCAGGCGGTCCTGCGGGTAGAGCGGGGTCAGCTTGTAGAACTCGGGGCGGCGCTTGGCCTCCTCCGGGTCCATCCCGTTGACCGTGTCGAGGCGCACGAGCGGGTTGTACTTGTCGCGCCGCTGCTCGCCGTCGCGGGGCTGGCGCACGGCACCGGTCACGGCGTCGCCGCGGCGCAGCCCGTAGCGCTTGACCTGCGACATCGCGACATACACATCGTTGGAGCCGGACAGGTAGCCGGTGGTCCGCACGAACGCGTAGTTGTCGAGCACGTCGAGGATGCCGGCGACCGGCACGAGCACGTCGTCGTCGCTGACCTGCGGCTCGTTGCCACCGCGGGCGCCCGCGGCGCCGGTCGGCTGCACCTCGCCGTCGCGGTCACGGCCGCGGCGGCGGTCCCGGAAGCGGCTGCGGCGGCCGCGGCGGCCGGTGCCGTCGTCGTCGCCGTCCTCGTCGTTGAAGCTGCCGCGCTGGTTGCGGTCGCCGGCGGCGCGGTCGCCGCGCTCGCCACCGCTGCGGTCGGCGCCGCTGTTGCGGTCACCGCGCTCGGTGCGCTCGTTGCGCTCGGCCCGCTCGGTGCGCTCGCCGCGCTCGGTCCGCTCACCCCGCTCGGTCCGGTCGCCGCGCTCGCTCCGCTCCGTCCGCTCGGCCCGCTCGGCGCGGTCCGTGCGCTCGGCGCGCTCGGTCCGGTCGCCACGCTCGGCCCGCTCGGTGCGGTCGGCCCGCTCCGTGCGCTCCGTGCGCTCAGCGCGCTCGGCGGCCGGGGCAGAGGCGGCGGCGCGCGAACGGGTGCGGGCCGGACGCTCGGTGGTCTCGGCAGCCGGCTCGGCGGCCTTCTCCACCGCGGCCGGGGCCTGCTCGGCGGCGGCCGCGGGGGCCTCGGTGGCGGCGGCCGCAGCCGCGCGCGGCTCCGGCGGGCCGGCGGCCCGGGTGGCCCGGCGAGGGGAACGCGTGACGGGTGCCTCGGCCGCGCCCTGGGTGGCGGACGGCCAGTCCTGCTCCGAGGGCTCGGCGACGCGTGCCTCGGCACGCGTCCCGGCGCGGACCCGACCGGTGACGGCGGGAGCGGCCTCGGCGGCCGCCGCGGCGGCGGGCGCCGGGCGGGACTCGCCGGACTGACGCTCCTGGATGGCCGTTACCAGCTCACCCTTGCGCATCCGCGCGGTGCCGGAGATGCCCAACGAGGCGGCAAGGCTCTGCAGTTCGGGCAGCAGCATGCCGGACAGCCCGGTGCCAGAGCGGCGCCGACGCGTCGCCCCAGCCTCGGCGCCGTCGGTCTCGACCGCGGCGCGGTCGCTCGAGACATCCGACGTGACGTCGGTGGTGTCGCTCAATGGATTCCTTCCCTCGTTAGGCCGGGATGCCCGGAGACGAGACACGGTGGCCGGGCGGCCCGGGGGCTCCCACCTCGCTGCCTGGCAGCGGTGCGGGAGGTGTTGCAGCGCTGTGCGGTGAGCCGGGCGCCACCATCTGCGGCCTGGCCCAGCCGTGCGCGCGCGATCACTGGAGACGCGGGTTGGCGGCCGGGCGTGCGCAAAGGGGTGCCACGGAAATCGGAGCACGCCGCCCCGCATGAGATCGCCGCACGGAGCGGCTGCTGTAGGACTAGAGAGTAAACAACTCGCCTAGCCAGCGGCAACAGGGTCCCGATCGGCGTGTTCCAGCGTACCCCACACCAGGTCAACCCCGACGAGGGCACCCACCAGATCGACATCGAGCGGCAATACCCGCCAGCCCGGCACCGCGGAAGGCGTCCAGTCGTCGCCGGTCAGCGCCAGGACGCTCGGCCCCGCGCCCGAGATGACGGCCGCGACGCCCTCGGCCCGCAGCGACGCGACCAGATCCGCACTGCCGGGCATGGACGGCGCCCGATATCCCTGGTGCAGCCGGTCTTCCGTGGCCGCGAACAGGTGCGACGGATCGACGGTGATCGCATGAACGAGCAGCGCGGCCCGTCCGGCGTTGAGCGCGGCGTCGGCGTGCGGCACGGTCGCCGGCAGCGCGGCCCGCGCCACCTCGGTCAGCCCCCGCGACTCCGGCACGAATACGAACGGGCGGACCGGCGCGGCGGGATCCACCCGTACGGCGGCGGCACCGGCATCCTCGGTCCAGGCGATCGTCACACCGCCCAGCAGGCACGGCGCCACGTTGTCCGGGTGCCCTTCGAGCTCGGCGGCGATGCGCAGCAGGCCCTGCTCGTCGAGCCGCTCGGCGCCGTCGCTGACCAGCGCCCGGGCGAGGACCACCCCGGCCACGATCGCGGCCGACGACGAGCCCATGCCGCGGGCCTGCGGGATGCGGTTGACGCAGCGCAGCGCCAGCCCGGCCGGCCGCTCCCCCAGCTCGTCGAACACGCGCCGCATGGCCCGCACGACCAGGTGCGTCTCGTCGCCGGGCAGCTCGCCGGCGCCCTCGCCGATCACCTCGACGGTCACCCCGTGGCCGGTCACCCGCGCCTCGACCTCGTCGTGCAGCGACAGGGCCAACCCGAGCGCGTCGAAGCCGGGTCCCAGGTTCGCGCTCGTCGCGGGCACGCGGACGGTGACCGGAGTGGACAGCAGGGCCATACCAATAATGAGATCACGCCCGTCGCGGCACCCCCTAGGGTGGGCCGGTGCCGCCCACATTGTCGATCCTGGTCCGCAACCGCGACTTCCGCCGCCTGTTCACGGCAGACCTGATCGGCCTCGGCGCCGACTGGTTCGTGCAGATCCCGCTGCTCACCCTGCTGCTGCAGCTGACCGGCTCCGGGCTGTGGGGCGCGCTCGTGCTGGCCGCCGACGTCGGCGTGATCGCGCTGCTGCAGCCGTACGCGGGAGTCATCGCCGACCGGTTCGACCGCCGCAGGATCCTCATCGCCGCGGAGATCGCGATGGCCGTCGCCACGCTCGCGCTGCTGCTGGTGCGCACCGCGGCGGCGGCATGGCTGGCGGTGCTGTTCATCGGCGTCATCGCGGTGGCGAAGGCGTTCTTCGTCCCGGCCGCCTCGGCGGCCCTGCCCAACGTCGTCGACGCCGAAGACCTGCCCACCGCCAACGCGCTGTCCGGCGCCGCCTGGGGCACCACGCTCGTCGTCGGCGCGTCGCTGGGCGGCATCGCGTCGGCCGTCGTCGGCCCGTACTGGTGCTTCGCCCTCTCCAGCGCCCTGTGCTTCCTGTCGGCCGTCCAGATCGTCCGCGTACGCCGGCCGCTGCAGGTCACCGTCGCGACGGCGAAGCCGGAGATCGGGGAGGCGCTGCGGTACATCCGCAAACACCCGCGGGTGGCCTCGCTGGTGACGGTCAAGGCGGCGGCCGGCCTCGGCAACGGCGTGCTGACCACCTTCCCGCTGCTCGCCGCGGCGCACGGGTTCGGCTCGACGGGCGTCGGGCTGCTCTTCGCGGCGCGCGGCCTCGGCGCGCTCGTCGGCCCGTTCGTGCTGCGGCGGGTGCTCAGCCACCCCTCGTGGCTGCTGCCGGGCATGGCGGTGTCGATGTCGCTCTTCGGGCTGATGTATCTCGCCGTCGGTGCCGCACCGTGGTTCGCGCTGGTCCTCGCCTGCGTCAGCCTCGCCCACCTGGCCGGCGGCGGCAACTGGACGATGTCCAACTTCGCGCTGCAGGCCGAGATCCCCGACGCGCTGCGGGGCCGCATCTTCGCCACCGACGTCATGCTCGCCCTGCTGTCGGTCGCGGCGTCGCAGCTGATCGTCGGCGCGTTCATCGACCGGGCCGACCCTCGCCTGCTCGCCGCGATCTGCGGCGCTGTGACGCTCATCTACGCGGCCGGCTGGACGGTGGTCACCAGGCGGCTCCGCTTTGCGGTATCGTAGTGATATCACTTCGATAGCTGGGAGGCTGTCATGGAGCGACGTGCGTTCCGCGTGTCCGGGTTCCTGATCCTGCTCGTACTGGTCGCCGCGGTCGGCGCGGCGGCCGCGGTCGACCACACCGGCGTGCTCGTCGCCGTCGCGGCCACGGCCGCGGTGCTGCTCATGACGGGCTTCACCGTCGTCAACCCGAACCAGTCGCGGGTCGTGCAGTTCTTCGGCCGCTACGTCGGCACGATCCACACCGCCGGCTTCCACTGGACCGTCCCGCTGAGCTCGAAGCGCAGCGTCTCGCTCCGGGTGCGCAACTTCGAGACCGCCCGCCTGAAGGTCTCCGACGCCGACGGCAACCCCGTCGAGATCGCCGCCGTCGTCGTCTGGCGCGTCGTCGACACGTTCAAGGCGTCCTTCGGCGTCGACGACCACATCTCGTACGTCGCCGTCCAGGCCGAGGCCGCCGTCCGGCATCTGGCGACGAGCTACCCGTACGAGACGCACGACGACGGCCGCACCAGCCTCCGCGAGGGCACCGCGGTCAGCGAGGAGCTCACGGTCGAGCTGAGCGAGCGGGCCGCCCTCGCCGGCGTCGAGGTGCTCGAGTCGCGCATCACCCACCTGGCTTACGCCCCGGAGATCGCCCAGGCCATGCTCGCCCGCCAGCAGGCCAGCGCCATCGTCGGCGCCCGCTTCAAAATCGTCGAGGGCGCGGTCGGCATGGTGCAGAGCGCCCTGGACCGCCTGCGCGAGCTGGAGGTCGTCGAGCTGGACGAGGAGCGCAAGGCCCAGATGGTGGCCAACCTGCTCGTCGTCCTCTGCGGCGACCGCAACGTCCAGCCGGTCGTGAACACCGGCTCGCTGTACAGCTGAGGACCTGGGCCGTGCCCGAACGCAAGAAGCTCCTCCTGCGCCTCGACCCCCAGGTCTACGACGCGGTCGCCCGCTGGGCCGCCGACGACCTGCGCAGCGTCAACGCACAGATCGAGTTCGCCCTCCGCCTGGCCCTCCGCCAGACCGGCCGCAACCCCCGCCCCTCCCCCGACCCCCCGGACCCGACTCCGACCGACGATTAGCCGCGTTCAAAGTTCCGGACGACGTCCAGATCTGGTGTACATTGACGTCCAGATCTGGATGACGTCTGCGACGAGGTGAGCGCGGTGGGCGAGCCGACAGGACTGGCGAAGCTTCAGGCCGCCATGAAGGCCGGCGTCCAGCGGGCAGGCAACCGGGCGTCGGCTGAGGTCCGGGCCACGGCCGGCCCGGCACCCGGTGAACGGGTGGCCGCGGCCCAGGAGCTGCGACGGCTGGCCGATGCCGCGCTGCGCGCCGCGGTGATCGCCGAGCGCGAGGACGGCACGTCGTGGGAGGTCATCGGCGGGGAGCTCGGCACGTCCCGGTCGGGCGCGCACGGCCGGTTCGCGGACGACGTCACCGAATGGCGGCGCGAGCACCCGCGGACGGCACACCCTGAGGCCCAGGCCGCGCTCGGCTCGGCCTGGGCGGCCGTCGACGAGCTCGCCCGCCGGCAGCTGCTGCTCGACCCCGCGCGGTTGGAGGACGCGGAGCGTTCGCTGCGCGAGGCGGCCGACACGGGGGCGCCGCACGCCGTGACCGGCCTCGCGGAGCTGCTGCTGCTGACCGGCCGCGCCGACGAGGCGGAGCAGCTGCTGCGCACGGCCGCGACCGCCGGCGACGCGGACGCGGCCGTCAACCTGGCCGACGTGCTCCACCGCGCCGGACGGCTCACCGAGGCCGAGGAAGTGCTGCGCGGCGACGAGGCCATGCGGAGCGTGCGGGCGGCGCCGGCCCTGGCCGAGCTGCTGCACGGGACCGGCCGCCCCGAAGCGGGCGAGGCAGTGCTGCGCGACGCCGCCGAGCGGGGCAACGGCCGCGCGGTGACAGCGCTAGCCCTCCGGCTCCTCGACGACGACCGCATCGACGAGGCGGAGCAACTGCTGCACACGGCGGCAGCCGACGGGGACCGCAGGGCGGCCGAGCTGCTCGCCCGGCAGACCACGACGGGTGCCGACCCCGCGGAGGTCCTGTTCGACCGGGTCCTGCACGTGGCCGGCCATGGCACGGCGGCGAACCTGCTCGACGCCGGCCGCGTGGAGGACGCCCAGCGCATGCTGCACGACGTCTCGTCCCTGCCCACCGACGGCACGGCCATCGTCTTCGTCAACGCCTGCCGGGCATCGTCTACCGACGATCCGCAGGTCAGGCGCCGGGCGGCCGAGGCGCTCGCGGCGGCGGCAGGTGTCGGGGATTCGCGCGGCGAACGCATGGCCACCACCTACCGCGACTTCATCCGGGACTGGCTCGGCCGCGACGGCGTGCGTCGAGCGGCAGTCGAGGCACTGATGGCGACGGCATCTGGTCCTGGACAGGCGACGGCGGCCGACGTCCTGGTTTCGCTGAACCGCGACGGCGCTTCGCTGGACCGCGACGAGGAGCTTCTGCGCCGCGCAGCCGAGAGGTACCTGGCGTCGAGATCACGGACCGATTCCGTGATGCTTCCGAATCCGCCTGCCGCTGGGACCGCGGGAGGCAAGGCCGCGCAAGCGGCGGAGCGCGATGAGGCGCTGCGGGCGCTGGAGCGGCGGGTCGCCGTGCTCGAGGCGCGGATGGCGGCCGAGGATCACGCGGGCGGCAAGGTGTCGTCCGGCTGAGGACGCAGGGCCCGCCGACCGCGTCCTGCGAAGATCCGGGCGGTGGGCCCTGCCAACCACGAGGAGGAGCGGACTATGTCCACCCCCATGGTGCCGGGAGCAGCCACTCCCGGCGCCAGCATGGTCGTCGGGACCAGGATATACGGTCCTGTTCTCGACGAACCGAAGATCAATAAGCTCATCGATGCCGTCACCGACGGGGTCGGGGGGCCGGTCCGTCTCACCGCCATGTGGCAGGGCAGCCGGCTGAGCGCGGGCTCGACGGCCGGGCTGCGGCGGGAGATCGACGCGTCGCTGCAGGTCGGTGATCCGCGCCGGCTGGACTCGCTGCACATCGCGGCCGGTGACGGGGTGAACCGGCGGGCGGAGGTCGACGTGCTCGCGGCCGAGGCCGTCGTCGCCGTCGAGGCGGCCGACAGCGCGTGGGCGATCGGCCGCGCCGAACAGATCCGGCGGATGCTCCTGCACGCCAAGGGCATGCCGCAGCCCAAGCGGTGCCTGGAGAAGGGCAGCACGGTGGTGGGCGTCGCGGTCGCGGTGCTGACCGGACTCGCCCTGCTGCTCGGGCCCCTCACGGTGAGCGTGAGCGGGGGCGTTGGCGGGGTCGCGCTGGTGGTCGTCGGGGGCGCCGGCGGGTACATGGCCGGGCGTCACCGCGCGGCGCGGAACCGGACGGTCATCTGGATCGACGGCACCCTGCCGCGCTCGGGATGGGCGGCCTGGTCCACGTCGGACCGGATCGCGTTCGCCGCGCTCGTGGGCGGCCTGCTCGGCCTGATCGCGACGGTGCTCACGACCTGACCGCGGCAGGCCCGCCGATTGCGCTGCCTTCGGTGGAGCGCAGTGATCCGGAAGACTTCGTGTACCCCTGGGTGCACAAGGTCTTCCGGATCACGGGAGCAACGGTGGGCCGGAGCTTCAGGCCAGGTCGAGGGCCTTCGCGGCGGCGAGCGGGTCCGCGGGGATCGTCGTGGGGGCCGGGGCGGTCGAGATGGCCCACTCAGGGTCCTTCAGGCCGTGGCCGGTGACGGTGCAGACGATCGTCTGGCCGTGCTCGACCAGGCCCTGGGCGCTGGCCTGGAGCAGGCCCGCCACGGAGGCGGCGCTGCCGAGCTCGACGAAGACGCCGACGGAGCGGGCCAGCAGGCGGTAGGCCTGCAGGATGTCGCGGTCGGTGACGGCCTGGATGACGCCGTTGGACTCGTCGCGGGCGTCGACGGCCTTGGTCCAGGAGGCGGGGTTGCCGATGCGGATCGCGGTGGCGATCGTCGACGGCTCGCGGACGACGGCGCCGTTGACGATCGGGGCGGCGCCGGAGGCCTGGAAGCCGAACATGCGCGGGCGGCGGGTGGCGTTACCGGCCGCGAAGTCCTCCTGGTAGCCCATCCAGTACGCGCTGATGTTGCCGGCGTTGCCGACGGGCAGGCAGTGGATGTGCGGGGCGTCGCCCAGGCCGGCGACGATCTCGAAGGCGGCGGTCTTCTGGCCCTGGAGGCGGTCCGGGTTGACCGAGTTGACCAGGGAGACCGGGAAGTCGAGGGAGAGCTTCGAGGCGAGCGCCAGGCAGTCGTCGAAGTTGCCGGAGACCTGCAGGAGGCGGGCGCCGTGCACGAGGGCCTGGGCCAGCTTGCCGAGGGCGATCTTGCCGGTCGGGACGAGGACGGCGCAGGTGATGCCGGCGCGGGCGGCGTACGCCGCGGCGGACGCCGACGTGTTGCCGGTGGAGGCGCAGATGATCGCCTTCGCGCCCTCCTCGACGGCCTTCGAGACGGCGACGGTCATGCCGCGGTCCTTGAACGAGCCGGTCGGGTTGGCGCCCTCGACCTTCAGGTACACGTCGCACCCGGTGCGGGCGGACAGCTCCGGCGCCGGCAGCAGGGGCGTGTTGCCCTCGTGCAGGGTCACCACCGGAGTCTGTGGTCCGACCGGTAACCGGTCGCGGAACTCTTCGATCAATCCACGCCACATGGCGCTACTCCCCTTCGACACGCAGGACGCTCGCCACGGCGCGAACGATGTCCAGGGCCCGCAGCTCGGCGACGGTGGCCGCGAGGGCGCGGTCCGCGGCGGCGTGCGTGACGATGACCAGCACGGCCTGGTTGCCGCGGCCCGACTGGTTGACGGTCGCGATGCTGACCCCGTGTTTGGCGAAGACGCCCGCGACGGCGGCGAGGACGCCTGCCTTGTCCGCGACGTCCAGCGAGATGTGATACCTGGTGAGCGCGTCGCCGATCGGACGGACCGGAAGGTCGGCATACGCGCTTTCGGAGGCGGCGTGGGTACCGGCGAGCCGGTTGCGCGACACGGCCACCAGATCGCCGAGGACGGCGCTCGCGGTGGGCGCGCCGCCGGCGCCGCGGCCGTAGAACATGAGCTGGCCGGCGGCCTCGGCCTCGACGAAGACGGCGTTGAACGCGTCGCCGACGCCGGCGAGGGGGTGGGTCCGCGGGATCATCGCCGGGTGGACGCGCACGGAGACGGCGTCGTCGAGCTTGGTGGCGATGCACAGCAGCTTGATCGTGCAGCCCATCGCCTTCGCGCTGGCCATGTCGGCGGCGGTGACCTCGGTGATGCCCTCGCGGTGCACGTCGGCGGCGGTGACCCGGGTGTGGAACGCCATCGACGCGAGGATCGCGGCCTTCGCGGCGGCGTCGAAGCCTTCGACGTCGGCGGTCGGGTCGGCCTCGGCGTACCCGAGCGCGGTCGCCTCCTCGAGGGCCTCGGCGAAGCCGGCACCGGTGCTGTCCATGGAGGACAGGATGAAGTTGGTGGTGCCGTTGACGATGCCGGTGACGCGGGTGATGCGGTCGCCGTGCAGCGAGTCGCGCAGCGGGCGCAGCAGCGGGATCGCGCCGGCGACGGACGCCTCGTAGTACAGGTCGGCGCCGGCCTCGGCGGCCGCCTTGTGCAGGGTCGCGCCGTCCTCGCCGAGGAGCGCCTTGTTGGCCGTCACGACGCTCTTGCCGCCGTGCAGCGCCTCCAGCAGCCAGGTGCGGGCCGGCTCGATGCCGCCGACGACCTCGACGACCACGTCGACGTCGTCGCGCTTCACCAGGCCGAGCGCGTCGGTGGTGAACAGCGACGGGTCGATCGGCAGGTCGCGGGCCCGGCCGGCGCGCCGCACGGCGACCCCGACGAGCTCCAGCGGCGCGCCGATGCGGGCCGTCAGGTCCCGCTCGTGCTCGTGGAGGAGCCGGACGACCTCCGCGCCGACCGTCCCGCAGCCAAGCAGCGCCACCTTCACACTCATGGTCACCCCACGTCCAAGTTGAGCAGGTCGTCCTCGGTCTCCCGGCGGACGATCACCCGCGATGCCCCGTCAACCACCGCCACGACCGGTGGACGGGGGACGTGGTTGTAGTTGCTCGCCATGCTGCGGCAGTAGGCCCCTGTGCCCGGCACCGCAAGAAGATCTCCGGCCTGAACGTCGGCCGGCAGGAACTCATCCTTCACGATGATGTCCCCGGACTCGCAATGTTTTCCCACCACGCGGGCGAGAATCGGCGGCTCGGCCGATGCGCGGCCCGCGACCGTCGCGGAGTAGGCCGCGTCGTAGAGCGCGGTGCGGATGTTGTCGCTCATGCCGCCGTCGACGCTCACGTACGTGCGGATCCCGTCGACGTCCTTGACCGTGCCGACCTCGTAGAGGGTGAACATCGCCGGTCCGACGATCGCCCGGCCCGGCTCGATCGACAGGTGCGGCACGCTGAGGTGCAGCGCCGCGCACTCCTGCTTGATGATGCGCATCAGGTTCGTCGCGAGGTCGGCGGGCTCCGCCGGCGTGTCCTGGGTGGTGTACGCGATGCCGAACCCTCCCCCGAGGTCCAGCTCGGGGAGTTCGATGCCGTGCCGCTCGTTGATCTGGGCCTGCAGCGACAGCAGCCGGCGGGCGGAGACCTCGAAGCCGGACGTGTCGAAGATCTGCGAGCCGATGTGGGAGTGCAGTCCCCGCAGGTCCAGGCTGTTCTCAGAAAGGATCTTGTCAACGGCGGCCGCGGCGGCACCGCCGGACAGCGAGAAGCCGAACTTCTGGTCCTCGTGGGCGGTGGCGATGAATTCGTGTGTGTGCGCCTCGACGCCTACCGTGACGCGGACCATCACCTTCGGCCGGGTGTTCGTGCTTTTCGCGATGGCGCTCAGACGCTCGATCTCGTCGAACGAGTCGACGATGATGCGGCCGACGCCGGCCTCGACGGCCCTGGTGAGCTCGGCGACGGACTTGTTGTTGCCGTGCAGGCCGATGCGCTCGGGGGGCATTCCGCCCCGGAGCGCCACGGCGAGCTCGCCGCCGGTGCAGACGTCCAGCGACAGGCCCTCCTCGACGAGGATCCTGACGATGTGGGTGGCGATGAACGCCTTGCCGGCGTAGAAGACCTCGGCGCCGCCGAAGGCCTCCTTGAACTTGCGGCAGCGTTCGCGGAAGTCGGCCTCGTCGAAGATGTACGCGGGCGTGCCGTGCTCGTCAGCGATTTTTCGGATATTTACCGATCCGACCTCGATTGCGCCGTCCTGTGCGCGCTTGACCGTTTTGGGCCAGAGCTGCGGGATGAGCGCGTTGACGTCGTCGGGGGTTCGCAGCCAGGACGGGCCGCTGAAGCCCAGCTCCCCGTGCAGCGCTCCGGCCTCATGTGCGCGCATTGGCTTACATCCGTTCCGGTGCAGAGACGCCGAGCAGGTCGAGCCCGTTGACGATGACCTGACGCGTCGCGTCGTTGAGCCACAACCGGGCCCGGTTGGTCTCGGTGATCGGCTCGTCGCCCTGCGGCAGCACCCGGCAGTTGTCGTAGAAGCGGTGGTAGGCGCCCGCAAGCTCCTCCAAATAGCGTGCCACGCGGTGCGGCTCCCGCAGCTCGGCCGCGGTCGCGACCACGGCCGGGAAGTCGCCGAGCGCCTTGAGCAGGTCGAGCTCCTTCTCGTGCACGAGAAGCGCCGGGTCGTACGTGTCGGTCCGGTGCAGCCCGAGGTCGGCGGCGTTGCGGGCGACGGAGGCGGTGCGGGCTCCGACGTACTGGACGTAGAAGACCGGATTGTCGTTCTTCTGCCGCGTGATGACCTCGATGTCCAGGGTCAGCGGCGAGTCGGTCGAGGAGCGCGCGAGGGAGTACCGCGCGGCGTCGGCGCCCACGACCTCGATCAGCTCGTCGAGCGTGATCAGCGTCCCGGCGCGCTTGCTCAGGCGCACCGGCTCACCGCCGCGCAGCAGGCTGACCAGCTGGCCGATCAGCACCTCGATGTTGCGCTCCGGGTCGTCGCCGGCGCACGCCGCGATCGCCTTGAGCCGCCCGATGTACCCGTGGTGGTCCGCGCCCAGCATGTAGATGCAGCGGTCGAAGCCCCGCTCGCGCTTGTTGATGTAGTACGCCGCGTCGGCGGCGAAGTAAGTCTTCTCGCCGTTGGACCGGATGAGCACCCGGTCCTTGTCGTCGCCGAAGTCCGTGGTGCGCAGCCAGATGGCGCCGTCGGCCTCGAAGATGTGCCCCTGCTTGCGCAGCTCGTCGAGGGCGTGCTCGACCGCGCCGCCGTCGTGCAGGGTCTTCTCGGAGAACCAGACGTCGAAGTGCACGCCGAAGCGCTCCAGGCTGTCCTGCATCTCCTTGAGCATCGCCTTGTAGCCCTCCTGCTGGAAGGCTGCGGCCTGCTCCGCCTGGTCCTTGTCGAGGATGTCCGGATTCTCCCGGACGATTTGCCGTGCGATGTCCTGAATGTACTCGCCGGGGTAGCCGTCGGGCGGCGTCGGCTGGCCGTTGGCCGCGGCCTGCACCGACTCGCCGAACCTGGCCATCTGCACGCCCGCGTCGTTGATGTAGTGCTCGCGGGTCACGTCCGCGCCGGCCGCGGACAGGATCCTGCCGAGCGCGTCGCCGACCGCGGCCCAGCGGGTGTGGCCCAGGTGGACCGGTCCGGTGGGGTTCGCCGACACGAACTCGAGATTGACCTTCTCCTTCGCGAGCGTTTCGCCTCGCCCGTACGAGCGGCCCGCCCCCACCACGATCCGCGCCAGCTCACCGGCGGCGGCCGCCGACAACCGGATGTTGAGAAACCCCGGTCCGGCGATCTCCACCGCATCGATCCCGGGAGTTTCCTGCAAGTTTTTCGCGACGGCGGCGGCAAGGTCGCGCGGACTCAGCCCGACCTTCTTGCCCAACTGCAGGGCGATATTCGACGCATAGTCACCATGCTCCGGGTTTCGCGGTCGTTCCACGCTGGTCGTCGCAGGAAGAACGGACGCGTCGAGGTCACGCTCGGTAAGCGCCGCCCTGGCGGCTTCGAGGACTGCTACGGCGAGTTCAGCGGGAGTCACCGACAAATGCTATCGGGGGTAGACTCCGGTACTTGGCGGAGGCCCGTTCTGCTGGTCACAATGCGGGACGGCCGCTCCGGCGGTATTGACCGACCGCGCGTCCCGCCCGACCCCCGACCGTTGACCAGACGAGGCCCGATGAGCGAGCACCACGCTGAGCGTTGCGAGGCGACGACATGAGCATGAGCACCCAGCACGGCGGCGGCAACCGCAAGCCGTCGACCAAGCCCGTTGCCGGCGCCAAGCCGAAGCAGGGCGGCGACGAGGCCATCGAGGACGACCTCGACGAGGCGGCCGCCGCCGCTTCGGAGGAGGACGCGCCGGTCTCGCTCGGCAAGGAGTCGACCACCACGTCGGCTTCCGGCAAGCAGAAGGCGAGCCCACGCAAGTCCGCCCCGCCGCGCAAGACGGCCCCCGCCGGCAAGCGCCCGGCGGCCAAGAAGGTCGCCCCGGTGAAGGTGAAGCAGGGTGCCGCCTGGGGCCCGATCATCCTCTTCTCCGTGGTCGGCCTGCTGGCCCTCGGCATCGTGGGCTTCGCCGTCTACCAGGTCAATGAGAACGGGCTGACCGTCCGCGAGCGCGCCGACCGGATCGACGGCATCAAGGACTACTTCAAGATCAACAAGGACTACACCGAGCAGCGGAACCACGTGTGGGGCCCGCAGAAGTACGACCTGTCGATCGCGAACCCGCCGGTCTCCGGCAACCACAACCAGAACTGGCAGCGCTGCCTCGGCGACGTCTACGCGGCGCCGATCGCCACCGAGCACGCCCTGCACGCCCTGGAGCACGGCGCGGTCTGGATCACGTACCAGCCGAACCTGCCGGCCGACCAGGTCGAGGCCCTGGCCAAGAAGGTCAAGGGCAAGGACTACCTGCTCATGAGCCCCTACGAGGGCCAGGCCAAGCCGATCTCCCTGCAGGCGTGGGGCTTCCAGCTCCAGGTCGACAAGGCCAGCGACGGCCGCATCGACGAGTTCATCAAGGCCCTGCGGCAGAACGCCAGCCTCGAGCCCGGCACCCCGTGCTCCCAGGGCGACATCATCACCGAGACCGGCACCGTCCCGCGCGACCTGGGCAAAGACGGCGGCGGCACCGGCATGACCTCGGGCGGCTGACCTGTTCGCACAACTCTCGGCCCGAGCACGCCTGACCATGGGCGTGCTCGGCGCCGCTCTCCTCCTCGTCGTGGGCGTCAGCGTCGGGTTCCTCATCCCGACGCTGCGCGCCCCCGGCGACGACTCCGTGGACGCCGGCTTCGCCCGCGACATGAGCCTCCACCACACCCAGGCCGTCGAGATGGCGATGTTCGCGTACCGCCTCGGCTCCACCGACGACATCCGCACCCTCGGCTACGACATGGCCCTCAGCCAGCAGTGGCAGATCGGCCAGATGCAGACCTGGCTCAACGAGTGGAACCTGTCCACCAACAGCGACAAGGCCCCCATGGCCTGGATGCCCGACGGCAAGAACGCCCTCCAGCCGGACGGCCGCATGCCCGGCATGGCCTCCGACGACGAGCTCAAGAAGCTCAAGTCCTCCACCGGCAAGGACTTCGACACCCTCTGGTGCCAGCTCATGCTCCGCCACCACCTGGGCGGCATCCACATGTCGGAAACCGCCGCGAAGAAGGCCTCCACCACCGAGGTCCGCGACGCCGCCGAGAAGATCCGCGTCTCCCAGCAGTACGACATCACCGCCCTCACCGAAAAACTCCAAGACCTAGGAGCGCAACCCCTCCCCTCCTGACTCAGGAGCCACAGGCGGTCTGTTATCCTTTGCGAGGCCGCAAGGCCCCCGTAGCTCAGGGGATAGAGCACCGCCCTCCGGAGGCGGGGGCGCAGGTTCGAATCCTGCCGGGGGCACACTTCTTGAAGTGGCTCTGATCAGCGAAACGAAGCCCTTGACCAGCGTGTACGCGGTCAAGGGCTTCGCTCGTATGTCCGGCTGTCACCGGCTAAATCTCGCCATGATCGGGGGTCCACCCCCAATACGCCCCCAAGCGGGGGCGCCTCTGGGCGTCAGTACCCCAGGGCCGCGCTGACCCGTCGGCGCAGGATCTCCGTGCCCTTGTCGAGGCAGACCGCATAGATCCTGAACAGGATCTCGACCGACTGGCCGGCCCATTGGGCGACGTCGGTGGGCGGGACGCCACCGTTGAGCCACGTTGAGACTGCCGCGTGCCGTAGGTCGTAGGGGCGCTTCGCCAGCGGCGTTTCCACGACCTCGGGGTGAAGACGTGCTCGCGAGCCAGGCGCCAGGTCGTGGTGATGGTGCGCTTGGGCAGCTTGCTGCGGTTACGCTCGCCGACGAACAGCCGGCCGCCGGCGCCGGTCCCGAACTCCCCCAGGTGCCAGTGCAGGAGTGCGGTCAGTTCTGGTGGGCACGGCGCGCGGGCATGCCGACCGCGATCGTGAGTAACAACTCCGAGGGCGCCATCACCGCCTACCTGACTGCCCACGGCCTGCGCAGCCATGTGCACGCAGTGATCGGCCGCCCGCACGCCCACCCGGCCCGCATGAAGCCAGATCCCGCGCTGATCCGGCAAGCGGCTGCAGCGTCTACTACCGACGTCGGTCGGTGCGTGCTCGTCGGAGACTCGCTGTCCGACATCGAGGGCGCACACGCTGCGGGCGCACGCGTCATCGGCTACGCCAACCGCCCGTAGAAGGTCGCGGCCTTCGGGCAGCCGATGCCGTGATCACCTCGATGGAGGAGGTACTCGCTGCCGGCGCGTCCATAGAGCAGAACGATCCAGCATGAAACGCCCTTGCCTGTTCTGAGAAATCCGACGCAGCGCGGGTCGTTCAGGATCTTGCCAGTCTGCACAGAGTGCGGCCCTTGCCGTTCCGGCGCTCGGCCGCCTACCATCCTGTTCGGTGAGCCTTCCTAACGCTCCGTCTTCCTCGCTAATGCAGGGAGTTTTGACTGTCACGGGATACGTGGCCTTAGCCCTGAGTTGCCTCATGACTATTGTCGCTGCCACTCTCTGGATACCGCATCCGGAGCGGTTCGATGAAGAGGCGATCGGGTACCTGTTACTGCCTGCTGCTGTTGGAGTTCTTCTCCTACTCGCCGCAAGAAGGCCCTCACGCATCACAGACGAGAGACTAATTCGTGGCACTGTTGCAGTGGCGATGCCGCTCGCCTTGATCGGTTTTATTGCCTTCGCGGTGCTTTGTTGCGTCGGCCTGCTGCTTAGCCCGAACACAGACGACGACCCCGGCCCCATATGTACGGTTGAAGTTCCAGACGCCTGCGTTCCAGGCAACGTCGACGATCCCTGGCCCGGTCCCGACGACGTCGGCGGCCCGCGGCGCTGATAGTGGCCTGCGAATTTACAGCGCCACTCGCCCGCTCGTGTCTAGTCCCGCCACATGTTTGACGGATTCGTCCCAGCACATGTGCGACAGCCGACCTTGGTTGCTAGATCATCCTGGTCACAGTCGGTGACGCATGGGCGCCCGCGCCGGCGCACTCACATGCAGAGATGAGTTCGTCGATCATGCCCGTGTCAGCACGGTCATCCAGTCGGGCGCGCAGAGTTTCTTTGCATTCAATGTAATAATCGAACACGACTGTGTCGGCGAAGTGAGGACAGTATGACCGGGATTGAGTTGATCGTGGCGGCGCTGGCTGGAGGGGCGACGGCAGGGCTTAGTGGGACCGTCGATGCCGCGATCCGTGATGCATACACCACTTTACGTGACTTGCTACGGCGAAGACTCTCCTCGCGCCGTAATGCCGAGCAAGTCCTTGACGCCGAGGTGCTTGAGCCGAATGAATTGATGTCACGACTCGGGGCCGACCTCGAGGCGGTCAGCGCCGGCAACGACAGTGAGGTTCTAAACGCTGCACAGCACCTCATGGGTCTGGTAGATCCGAACGGCGCTGCGTCCGGAAGGTACGCCGTTACCGTCGGTGGAAAGACCGGCGACCTGCACATCAGCACCAACTACGGCACGGCCGCTAACAATATTAGTGGACCCGTCACGATCAGTTATGGTCAGCTTCCTGTCCCCCCAGCTCAGCCGGGGCTGGCGTAGGGTCATCCACCCCCGGGAGCACAATCGATCTGCGTAACTACGGAATTTCGGCCAAGAGCATTGGGTCGCTCACCCTTCACGTTCCGCTCGTCGTCTCCTGGCCGCTGCGTGTCGGCATGGTGCCCCGCTTGGCCGATTGCTTTCAACCTCGTGCCGTCGACCCGTTCGACCAGTTCGGCGGCAATACGGCCGGCACGCGGCTGCTGTCAGGCCCGGGCGGTGTCGGTAAGACGCAGCTGGCTATCGGCTTCGCCGAACAGCTTATGACCGGGAACCGACTGGACCTCCTAGTCTGGATACCTGCAGCATCGAGGCAATCAATCCTGGCAGGTTATGGCCACGCCGCCGCCGACCTGCTGCTCCCCGGCGCCGACGGCAGCAACACTGGACAAGACGCGGCGCGTTTCCACGCCTGGCTGGCTACTACTGATCGCCGATGGCTCGTCGTGCTCGACGATTTGTGCAATGCTGCAGATCTGGAAGGGCTCTGGCCACCGAACCGACCTACCGGCCGGGCTGTAGTAACCACTCGCCTACGCGGATCGGCGGTCAGCACCGTCGGTCGTCTGGTACAGGTAGGGGTCTTCGCAGCCGATGAATCGGCCGCCTACCTCACAAGCCGGCTGGCCGATCAGCCCGATCTCGCCGACGACGTTGACGGTGTCGTCGCGGACCTCGGAAATCTTCCGCTAGTGCCCTGACCACTAACGTTCACCGGCTTGGGCCCGGATAGCCTCAGCTCGTGGGAGATCGCGAGCAGTACCTGCGGTATCAGCAGGACCGGACCGTGCTGGGGGCGATCGGTGCTCGTCTCGATCCCCAAGTCAGTCGGATCAGAGTGCGGTTGCCTCGGTCTCTGGCTGAGTTGGCCGTCGCCGCCTGGAATCGTGAGGAACTGGGCGGGATCGGCGAGGAGAGTCGCGAAGAGTACGAACTGCGTGACGATGCCGCCGAACTGGCCTTGATCGGTCTGGCGATCAGTGAGCGCGGCGTGCGGGACGGTGAGGAGGTCATCGTCGATGTGGATGTCGTCCAGGTCGCGGCGGCGTTGCGGGCCGCGCGGTAGGTCAGGCGGCCGCTGCGAGAGGCCGTCCACCCCAGCGGATGCCTTTCTCGCTGCGGATGCGGGCGCGTTCGCGGCGTTGGGCTTTGAGGACGTCAGGGTGGCGGGCGTTGGCGTTGCGCCAGCGCAGGTAGGCGTGGATCGCCTTCGTTGAGGCGGGGTGGTTGGTCCGGTTGGACCCGGCGACGGTGAACATCCGTAGCGGCCCGAAGTGCGCCTCGATCGGGTTGGCCCAGGATGAGTAGGTCGGGGTGAAACACAGTTCGACCCGGTTCCGGGCTGCCCAATCGCGGATTTTCACGCCGCGGTGCGCGGACAGGTTGTCCAGAATGATGTAGATCGGTGCCCGGTCCGGGCGGGTCCGGCGGATCGATTTGAGCGCGGTGAGGGTGTTCGCCGCGGACTTCCGCCGGTGGACGATGCCCCACAGGGTGTCATCGCCGATGCTGTAGCAGCCGTGGAACTGCCTGACGCCGTGCAGCTTGTGATAGTTCGCGGGCAGCCGGTCGGGGTGCCCGGCCGGCGCCCAGGTCGCGCCGGCCTGCGGGCGGATCATCAGCGGCCCGAACTCGTCGAAGGCGAAGACCCGGTCCGGGAACTCGGTCATGACCTGCTCCATCCGGGCGAGTTTGGCTTCTTTGGCGGGGTCGTTGGACTCTTTCCACGTTTTGGTCCGCTGGAACGTCAGGTCATGTTTGCGAAGGAGTTGCCGGAGTCGTTCCCGACCGATCTGGACCCGGTGGGTGCCAGGGTTGTGGGTGAGGTAGTCGGCGAGTTCCGCAGGCTCCAGCGGGTGAACGGCTGGCCGAGGGTCTCGGGTCGGGTGTTGGCCGTCGCGACGATGAACGCTTCGTCACCGGGACTGATCAGGCGGGGACGGCCACCCGCCCACCGAGGGTCCAGGCAGGCCATGCCCATCTCGTTGAACCGGTGGATGACTTGGCGGACCGAGTCCTCGTCCGCCTGGACCAGCCTCGCGATCACCGGCACGGTGTTGCCGCCCGCTGAGGCGAGCACGACCATCGCCCGCCGCAACCTGATCGCCGAGCCGGTCCCACGACGGGTTATTCGCAGCAGCTGCTGACCTTCCTGGTCAGACAGCCGCCGCACACGCACGGGTTCTGCCACCGCCACAGCCTGAACGCAGACACACCGCCCGACCGGGACGCCGGGCGGCGTGTCATCCAACACCGTGAACGTTTGTGGTCAGAGCACTAGCGCTGGCTCAGGCTTCGGCTTTCATGATCGACGAGAGGCTTGCCTGCTCGACATACCGGCGGTTGTTCGCCGACAAGCGCAGACATCTCGACGACCTGGTGCCGTCACCACACGACCTCCCAGACGACTACCACCGCACGATCACGGCAACCCTAGCTCTGTCCATAGACGCCGCCGATCGCTCCCGGCCGCTGGGCATGGCCAGTCCGCTGCTGGAACTCGCGAGCGTCCTGGATCCCGCAGGCATCCCTAACTCGCTGTTCACCAGCACGGCGGCACTCAACTGGTTGACATTCGGCCGCGATGTCGGCGAACGCGTCGATCCCGACCGAGTGCGTTCGGGGCTCCGAACCCTACACCGGCTCAACGTCGTCACAGCAGGCGCTGACACCGTCATCGTGCATGCGCTGGTGCAGCGAGTGATTCGAGACGGGCTTGCAGGCGAGCGCATCGAGGATATTGTCTGGGCAGTCGCCGATGCGCTTGTCGAGGTGTGGCCGCAGTTCGAACATGTCGAGAGCGACAACGCGCTGGTGAACATGCTCCGCGCAGGCGCGGCAACAGTCCGCCAACACGGTGGCGACGTCCTGCTTAAACCGGAGACGCACCCGCTGATCTTCACTGCCATCACCAGCATCGGTTCCTCTGGGAACGCAGCCGGGGCCGCTGAGGCGTTCGCCCAGCTACTGACTGAACAGGAACGAATTCTCGGAGCCGAGAATTCTGCAACTCTCGCGACTCGGGGCAACCTCGCACATTGGCAGGGCGAAACCGGCGACGTCTTCGGAGCGATCAGAGCCTACGAAAGGCTACTCGCCGACCAACTGCGGATTCTCGGCCCTGCAGACAAGCAAACACTTTCGACTCGCAGCAATATCGCCTACCTACAGGGCGTCGCTGGCGACCCAGCAGGCGCGGTTGAGGCTCTCGAACGAATATGGGCAGATTATGTACGGCTGTTCGGCACGGATACTCCCGAGACCTTAACCGCTCGCAGCAACATCCAACGATTTCGCGGTGAGGCCGGTGATCCTGCCGCGGCAGCTGACGCCTTCGCGAGGCTTCATGCTGATCGCGTGCGCGTCCTAGGCCGAGACCACCCGCACACCCTGGTCGCTCGCCAAAGTCTCGCCAACTGGCGAGGGCACTCAGGGGACGCGGCTGGCGCGGTATCGGCGCTGGAACAGGTAGTCGACGACTTCCGCAGAGTAGTCGGCGCTGACCACCCCGACACCCTAGCTACCCGCGAGAGCCTCGCATACTGGCGAGAAAAGGCCGGCGATCGCGCCGGCGCCACAGAAGCTTTCGCGAAGGTGCTTGAGGATCAATTGCGCGTCCTCGGCCCTCGCCATCCCCTTACCCTCGCCACTCGCGGGAGGCTCGCGAATATGCGATTTTCCGTCGGGGACTTCGTCGGGGCTGCCCAAGCGTACAAGGATCTCGTCGCCGACCAGGTGCGCGCACTGGGCGCAAACCACCCGGAAACGCTGACGAACAAAGCAAACCTAGCGCTCATTCTGGCAATAGTTAGTGATGATCCCATCGAAGCCTTGGAGAAGCTGTTAGCCGACCAGATCAGTGTCGGAGGGCGTGACGATCCACGCGCTGCCGACGTGCGGAAGATACTGTCTTTCGCTCGGGGTGTCACCGGCGAAGCTGCGGAAGGAAGCGTACAGTTAAAGGACCGTATTGCTTACGCGCTGCGTTCTAAACATGAGGCTCCCGATAGGAGAGCATGATCGTGGCGTGCCAGCTGTATTCATTGGCCCCTTTCTGGCCATGCAGGTTTAGCCATCTGCCATTGTATGCCTGCGGGTCCACCATGCCCATCGTGTTCAGAACGCCAAGCCCGATGAACTCACCGTCGCGAGCGGCGCCATCCTGCCGATCATGAGCTACCGTGCCGTGACCGCGGCATCCGCTCATGCCGCGGTCACGCTTGATCGGATATGAGCCGACCGCAATCTTCCTACCCGGTAGGCGCGGCATGTTCGGCTGACCACCCTATTGTCTCGCCGACGCTGCACGGCGAGGCTCACAGCATGTCTCTGGAGGACGAGTTCGAGGCAGCGTGCCTGGAAGCAATCGATGCCTGCGGCAAGCTTTCGCCGCCCTACCACCCAACCGCATGGCACAGGATGATCAGCAACCACGGTGCTGTGGAAGCCGCTCGGCAGCTTGTCGTCAGCGGCGACATCCAGACCGGGTTCGAACGCTTGGTGCGTGCCGGACGTCCCGAGTTGACGATCGAGTACGCGATAACTGACCCATACTGGCGGCCGCTATTCGGTCCTCAGCATCGCGAAGCTGCGCAGTGGCGACTCGACCAGGCGAACGTCGTACGCCAGTAGATCGGACCGTCCTTTCGCCACTCGATGCGAGCCTCTTGGCGCGTGATCACGTGCGCGGTCATACCGCGATGAAGGAGCATCCGTCATCACCAACCGTTAGCGGCTCCAGCCCGTCCCAATGGGCACGTCAAGCATCAGGTGGGACGCGAGCGTCAAGCATCAGCCGAGACTGGACACCACTCGCCCGCTCGTCCGGGTGAGAACTTTCCGTACGTCGTCAAGGCGGCCCGAAACGGGCCGCACGTGTCGCCGCTTGAGCGCCTGGCCGCCAGCTCGCGTGGACGCTCGCCAGCGACCAGGCCGATGCCCATCGGCTGGCGCGGGGTGCGGAGTCGGGACCGCCGGCGCCGGAATGTGACACGGCGGGCGAGGGCGGCACGCAGTGCGCCGGGCCGCTCCTCCAAGGTCAAGGGCGCTTCGCGTCGCAAGCGACGGCCCTGCGGGCTACCCCGGCTAAATCCCGCCATGATCGGCGATCCACCTCAATACACCCCCAAGCGGGGGCGCCCCTGGGCGTCAGTACCCCAGCGCCGCGCTCACCCGTCGGCGAAGGATCTCCGTGCCCTTATCGAGGCAGGCCGCATAGATCCTGAACAGGACCTCGACCGACTGACCAGCCCACAGGGCAACGTCGGTGGGCGGGACGCCACCGTTAAGCCACGTTGAGACCGCCGCGTGTCGCAGGTCGTAGGGGCGCTTCGCCAGAGGCGTCTCCACGACGTCGGGGATGAAGACGTGCTCACGAGCCAAGCGCCAGGTCGTGATGATGGTGCGCTTCGGCAGCTCGGTGCGGTTACGCTCGCCGACGAACAGCCGGCCGCCGGCGCCGGTCCCGAACTCCCGCAGGTGCCAGTGGATGAGCGCGGTCAGTTCTGGTGGGCACGGCGCGGTACGCCGCTCCCCCACCTCTCGTTGCTTGAGTTGCCGCCGATCGCGGTTTTCGCCACTGTCGGTCCATTCCTTCCCGGCGTGCGGTTCGGCTTCGCCGAATTCGAATTCGCCCCAACCCTCCTTCGGCAGGTGGAGATTCGCGAGCTTGAGAGCAACCGCCTCCTCCGGTCGCATTCCCGCGAAGTACAGGCATCCGAAGAACGCTGCCAATCGAGCCCCGCCCGGAACGTTGAACCGCACGGCGTTGATCAGCGTCCGCGCCTGGACCGGATTCGGTACAGCGCGACGGTCGACTACCTGAACGGCCTTCGGCGGTTTCCACTTCAGGGCAGGAATCGGGTTCGCGTCCAAAAGCTTGAGTTCAACGGCGTACTCGACACTCGTGTTGAGAATCTTCCTCCGCCGGCTGACGACGCTTGGTGCGGCTGGCTGACCGTCGAGACGGACCGCGAGCGAGTTCAGCAGCGGTCGGAGCACCTTCGGGTCTGCAAGGGTGGAGACCGGCCGCGTGTTCCGGCTGATCCATCGCAGGGCGTCGGTCACCTCCTGCGGCTTGCCCTCGGCGCCGCGTTGCTGCGTGTTGAACGCCCACCGGTTGAGCGCCTTCCGGATCAGCTTGTCGTCGGGCTTGCCACGGGTACTGGTGAACAGGGCCGGCGTGATCGCCGTCATGGCCTCCGCGTGCGTGCGGCGGGTGGTGGCTGCTACGTGCGGCCACTTCATGTCGACGAACTTGCAGGCGAAGTCGTACCAGGACATCGTGTTGTCGTTCCTCAGCATGGACACCGGGCGGCCGGACTCGATGTCGAACGCTTCGCCTTTGCGGGCCGCTGTGACGAGCGCGGACCTGAAACTTTCGGCGAGCGCCGCAGTCTTGAACGGTTCCTTTCTACGCCGGCCGTCGACCACCCAGACGACCTTGTAGGTCGTGGTTTCCGTGCCTTTGTAGACGTCGATTGCCCAGATCCGTACGTCGAATGTGGTCTTCATCAGGCGGCCACGTCCTCAAGCGATTCGAGCCAGCGGTCGAGGTCGGCGCGCCGGACGCGGAGGTCGCCGTTCGGCACCCTCCGACTGGTGGACCACGGAGAATGTGTTGGCGTACCTGCGATCCCCAGGCGCGCCGATCAGCTGCGCGACCTGGGCGGCTTACGTGTCACGCGGCCAGGCCCCGCCGCCGACCGCATGTTCGGCCGCTCGCCGGCGTGGCGGCCGGCCGCCGTGCGGGACTGGCAGGCGTCCCGTCCTCGTCGCGGTTCCATCGATGCCTCACCTCCTCCCGTTGACCCGCCCTCTTCTTGAGGACAAGTCAATCGGAAATTCAGTGCGCCCGACGATGATGCAGTGCACCACCGTCGATGCATCTTCAGGGCAGAGATGATGCAACTAAGTCAGCAAGATCAGCTGGAGCCACCCCGCCACAGTGGACCTCGCCTAGTGCCAAGCTTTGAAGGGCGGCAGGCCTACCACGTCGCCATCACATCACGACAGACATCCACGCCACGTTGCGGCTCAAGCGAACACCGACGTCGCATGAGTGATGAGGCGTTCGTCCACCAAGACGAGAGTGTCATCAGCCGAGTCGATGAGCCGTGGCCTGCACGGACACCGCTAAGCTCTCCGACCATGGACGCGATCACCCATGGAGGTGCGGAAATGTCCGAAACAAGGCACCTACTGGTAGCAGTCGATGGCGAAGATCTAAGCACTGACGAGCGAGCGGACCTTGGCCAACAGCTCAGGGATGCGCTCCTGGAAATCGATCTTGCCGAGATTGACGTGGCGAGGGAAGCTCAACTTCCTCCTGGCGCCAAAGCAGGTGAGACACTGACTTTCGGCGCGCTCGCCATTTCGATCGCTCCTGTAGCGTTCACGCAAGTGGTTGGCACGATCACAGCATGGCTCCGTCGGCAGCGAAGCGACATTGAAGTCGAGATAGACGGTCATCGCCTGCGGGGTGCAATGACGGCCGCCCAACGCGATGCGATCGTAGCGGCCTATCTTGCACGAGTCACCGAAGAGCAAAGTTGAGTGGCTCATCAGCCAACGCAGAGGGTCGTCGCCAGCGCCGAGCCCTCCTGCTTGCATGCTCGAAATATGCGGACCCCGGACTTTCTGCACTCCGCTCACCTTCGGCCGACATCGAAGCACTCGCGCGAACCCTGAGCGATCCTGAAGGATCGAAGTATCACGTTGAAAGTCATGTGGATGTGACCTCATATGAGGCACAAGTCGCAATAGATAAATTCTTCGGTAGTGCAAATACTCGCGACCTTCACCTGATCTATTTCTCCGGACATGGCGTCCTGGACATGCGCGGCCATCTCCATTTTGCGTTCTCCAACACGCAACGCCAGGTTCTCAGTTCGACGTCACTGTCTGCCGAGTGGCTTCGCGACCGCATGACCTCCAGCAGATCCAGAAGTACTGTCGTATTATTAGATTGCTGCTTCAGCGGCGCATTCCCGCACGGGATGCGGGCGCGATCGGGCGAAGAGGCGAACGTTGCCTCCCTCGTCCCCGACGTCGCCGAAGGTAACGGAATTGCTATTCTTACCGCTTCTGGCAGGACTGAATATAGCCTTGAGGAAATCGACGACGAGTCTGGCCTTCCACCCAGGCCGTCGTACTTTACGGAGGCGGTTGTCGCTGGCATTGAGAGCGGCGACGCCGACAGCGACCGGAATGGCAAGATCACCGTCGACGAGCTGTACGAATATGTCTATCAACGCGTAGCTTCAGGACCATCTACTCAACGGCCCAACAAGCTCGGCTTCGGAGAAGGTCGCGTCGTAGTTGCGGACGTCAAGCAGACAGTCCGAACATCTTCACGCACTCCAAGCCGAGACGAACTTCACGCTGCCGGGGCAGATTCTGAGACCGATACACGCTCGCCGAGTTCCCCGAACCACCCACCCCTCTCGGGCGAGTCCCCACATCCAGCACAGCTCACGCCTCGCGACGTTACGAAGGTCAGGGGACTTCTCGGGAAATTGGCATTTGACGGCGAATGGGTGACTGTTACCAAGGAAGGAATTGGGCCGCGAATGAAGGGCTCAGTTCGTATACCCGTGCAGCACATCGATGAGATAATCATTCGACCCGCCACCGGCCTGATTCACGGGTTCATTCAGTTCACACTAGTAGGCAACACGGAACACGGAGTCTTGGGCAAGCGCGAAAATCCGCGACGACCAGGTCCAGAGCATCCGTACTCCATGTCGTTCAAGCGGTCCTCGAATGCGGAGATTGCAAAGATCCACAGACTCATCAATAGGGCCCGTGGGGTGCCGGAGCCAGCGCTAGACCCGGAACGCAACGTACGTAGCCCTAGAAATGATGCCGGAAGCATTCTCCCCTCTTCGACGTCGACTCCTACCGAGTTTCGGCCAATTCAGGCAGATGATGCGCAAAGCGGCCGCGATGACGGCGCCTTGATTGCCAAGATCCTGCCTCTCTATGCACTGAGGGGCATAATTGAAGCGGAGTTCAATCTTTTTCAATGGATCACGCCTTGGAGGCAAGAGTGGGATCTCATCGCCCGAGGCCTGAAACCTCCGACCGATCATCTGACGCAATGGTTCCCGAAAGTCGCGCGATGCCTCGGATCCCTCGCAGTGGCTCCCCACTTTCCAGAGGGTCGACTGATACCTACGCCGACTTACGTCGCCGGCTTCACTGAGGGGGTTCGCCGCAGCTGGCTAAGCGCAGTCCAGGCAGGCCTGTTACCGGGCATCCCGAGCGTCCTTTTCGCTTGGCTTGAAGAACCCGTTCCGCACGGGTCGAAGCCGAGAGCATTACTGACCCTGAACGACTTGAGCCGCATCGCCCGCCGCCAAAAGTCGATCGTCGCATTGATGCATACGCGGCAGATTGCGCTATGGATACTCGTTGCGTTGTTTACGTTTGGAGAAGTTGTTAGCCTGTCGATAACTTTTACCGGCGGCTGGAAAGACAGCGCTGCAAATACAATAATCGGTAACTTAATGTGCTCTATTCCACTGGCTGCATTCATTGCAGCTGCGGTGCTCGACTTCCGTCGGTCCAAAAGGATCCGCCAGAGGGGCACTGAGACGCCACAACACGGCCCGCCAGCCGTTCCACGCTGACCGAGGCGCATCATCCCGCGTTCAGGCAAGAATCCCGAGTGGAGGCTCCCGCCCGGGACTCTTGCGTCGGAGCGCCCTACGCGGGCTGATAGCGCCGAACGCCTCGTCAACGTGGTCGCGAAACGAAGCCTTGACCAGCAGTTCCGCAGTCAAGGGCTTCGTTCGTATGTCCGGCCGTCACGGGCCTTTCACGGCCATGATCCGCCAGTCGCGTCCAATACGCGTCCAAGATTTCCGGGGCTCGGTGGCCCAGCGCAGCTCCGCCTACCCGTCGAGGCACTTGGCGTAGATCTCCAACAGGACCTCGACGGAGGAGCCAGCCCAAACCCGCGCCTCATGCCACAGCCGGTTGACGGATCCCGCAGGGCGGCTCGTCCGCGTTCCACTCCTCCGTGAAGCAGCAGCCCGTTCGGCGCCGTCCAAATTCACCGATGGATCAGTTGAGTGCGCGGTCATTCCGGCGGCTTGGCACCGTGCGTGTCAGTGGTTCCCCGCGGGCGTTGTCGGCTGCTGGCCTTGATGACGAAGTCTGCGGGACGGTAGGTGTCTAAGTGCTCTGACCACAAAGTTCACGGTGTTGGATGACACGCCGCTCAGCCCCGGACTGGGCGGCGTGTCTGCGTTGAGGCTGTGCCGGTGGCAGAGCTCGTGCGTGTGCGGCGGCAAGCTGACCAGGAAGGTCGGCAGCTGCTATGGACAGCCCAGCAAGGAACCGGATCGGCTTGGCGGGAACAGCGTGCAGGGTGATCGCTCACCTCGTGCAGGTCGAGGAGGACTCAATCCGGCAGGTCATTCACAGGTCCAACGAGATGGGCATGGTCCCTCTCAACCCTCGGTAGGCGGGTGGCCGCCCTCGCCGATGTTTCTTGGTCGTCGACCGATTGATTTTGCCCGAGCCTTCGGGCGATGACCGCCGGCACACGGGAACGGCGGCTTGTGCTCTAGTGTTTCTGCAACTTCCGAGACGCAGGGAGAGTCGACGTGCCCAAGGTTTCGAGCGGACGGCGGGCGGAAACTGCCGCCGTCAACGCCTTGAAGGCGCTGCTGGAGAGCCGGAATCTCATCGTCCAAGACATCGACCAGCGGAATGATTTTGGCGAAGATCTGTATGTTCAGTTCACCCAGGATCGTGAGGTCACCGGTGACGTCATCAAGGTCCAGGTAAAGGGAGGGACGTCGTGGCGTCGCGCCGGCGGATTTGGCGTGCCAGTAGGAGATCATGCGGCAGTCTGGGCCGACGGGAACCTCCCCGTGATCTGCGTCGTACACGATCCCGACCTGGGCAACCTGTACTGGGCGAACGCGACTGACCAGCTCCTGAACGCGCGGCGCAAGTTGGTCCTGCTCAAGGCCATATTTGTCAGCGAAAACGACGTGCTCGACGGCGACTCGCTCGAAGATTTCATCGCCGAGACCCGCAGGTTTGTAAATCGCTACCGAGGCAACCACGCGGTCCGCACCCAACTGAGCGAAATGTCCGGTGCGGAGTTCGGTGCGTCGGATGTCGTCCTGCACTTCGTCAACGAACACGGCGAAGACCTGATCTTTTGGCAGTGCCGAGGTGAGGGTTTCGCAACGCTGCTGCACAGCGACCTCGACTGGATACCGGAGTACATCGGACCCGAAATGCTGCGATTTGAAAGCTTTGAAGGGCATCCAGATCTCGGTGAAGTACCTGTACTCGGCGATACCGTTCTTGATCATGCCGAGGCAATGTGGATTGCGGCATGTTTCGCCGCGACGAACTGGGCACGAAAGCCAGCACCAGATCGCCAGCACGCCAGCATCCGGGCCGAGGTTGCCGACAACTACGTCGAACGGCAGGTTCTCAGGCGCATCACCGCAGAGCCCGATCTGCTGGTCCGGTCCGCAGCCGCGGTACATGTCTCACGCATCGCAGAGCCGGCCCTTGCCCAGGAGTTCGATGAACTCGAAGGTGATCCGAACATTGTCGACGAAGCGATGACGGCATCCGAAGCGACCTGGTGGGACATGTCCCTCGAGGCGAAACGTCTGGTCATCATGTATCTCATCGACCGAGTCACGATCGGCGCTCCGACGGACCCGATCAACCAGCAAATTCAGATCGCCTGGCGTTTAGCCCATCGACCGCAGGGCTGATCTGCGATCGGACCATCGAGCCGGGCGAGGACTCCGGCACATGCATCGGCCACCAACACCGGGGGCGTCAGCGTGGAGTTTGGGTCGGTTCGGGGATGACCGGTTTTTGTATCGGTGAGTGACCTGTCTCGCCGAGGGGGCGTGTGGTCCGCTTGAGGCTCATGGGCTTCGAGGAGGATCGATGGCTGGCAGGGTTCGGTGGCTGGGGCGGGTGGTGCTTGCCGGGTTGTGTTCCTTGCTTGTCGTGGGGGCTGTGCCCTCGGCTGCGCAGGCCGCGCTGGCGTTGACTCCGGATGTTCCCAACAACACCTTCAGCCCGTGGACGTGGAGCTTCAATGTGACGGTGCCGCGGTGGAATGTGGTCTTCGTGCATCCGTACCAAGGGGGTGACGAGGACCTGAGCATCACGCGGGCCGGGGTGCGGCTGGCGCAGACGGGGTCGACGCAGGTCAGTGAGCAGGCCGGCGCGCGGATGGACTTCATCGCGCTCAACAACCACTATCTGCCGCTGGGGGCGTACACCGCCAACACGACGACCTACAGCGGCAGTCCGGCGTACCAGATCATTTTCCGGCAGTCGGCGGGGACCATCACGCCGCATCCGTTCAATTCGCCGGTGCGGTTCGTTGCGGCGAGCACGAATGCCAAGGGGTACGCGATGCTCGGCACGATCTACGACCTGCAGACGCAGATCGGGCAGGACCTCATCATCTCGGCCGACACGCCGGGTGGGGTGTTCCTGGTCGAGGACTACTCCACCACTCCGATTCCGCATCCCGAGCCGCCGGTCTGCTGCGTGAGGATCTCGGCGATCTCGCGGTGGTTGTCGCTGGAGTTCCTGAAGGACAGCGAGCGGTGCATCCGGGTCAGCGGTGACGGTTCGCTGCGGGGGCTGGTGGTGCTGTTCCGCGACGGGCCCGGTGATGCGGCGCCGGCGACCCGGCGCTTCAACGTCGAGTACGCCACGACGGCGCAAGCGGAATCGCGCGGCTGCCGGTGGGCGACGATGCAGGAGTGAGTGACCGGTGAACAGGAACCGCCCGGCCCCCCTTCCACCGGGGGTGCCGGGCGGTTTTGGTGCTGTGTGGGCTAGGCCGAGACGTCGATCCAGGAGGCCCAGCTGTTGTTGTACTCCGCGAAGTTCGCGTGGTTGTCCGCGGAGCGGGTGTAGACCTGCGTCGAACGGTTCGACACGTTGAACAGCACCGAAGGCGCGGAGACCGCGGCGCCGCCGATGTTGTTCCAGCCGGACCAGCCCTTGTAGTAGTACACGTACTGGGTCTGGCCGCCAGTGGTCGCGGCGTACGCCTCAGTGGTGCCGTAGCGCGGGTTGTAGATCACGCCCGGGTCACTGGCGAGGCTGCCCTGAAGGTCGATCCAGTCCGCCCAGCCGTTGTAGTAGTACCGGTAGGCGAGCGTGTTGGTCGACGTGCGGGTGTAGACCTCGGTGGTGCCGTACGTCGGGTTGAAGATGACACCCGGGTTCCCAGCGACGGTACCGCCCAGGTCGAGCCAGTCGGACCAGCCCGCGGAGTAGTACCGGTACTTCAGCTTGTTGTCCGTGGTGCGGACGTACGCCTCAGTCGTGCCGAACTTCGGGTTGTAGAGCAGTGCCGGGTCGCTGGCGACGTCGCCACCCAGGCTGAACCACTGAGACCAGCCGTTGGAGTAGTAACGGTAGTTCAGGGTGCCGTCAGCGAAACGGGCGTACACCTCGGTGGTACCGAAGCGCGGGTTGTACAGGATGGCCGGGTTACCCGCCAGGTCGCCCTCGAGATCGATCCAGCCCGACCAGCCGTTCTGGTAGTAACGGTAGGCGAGGTGGTTGTTCGAGAGGCGAGCGTAGACCTCGGTGGTGCCGAAGCGCGGGTTGTACAGCACGGCCGGGTCGCCCTGCGTGTTGCCACCCAGGTCGGACCAGTCGGACCAGTCGGTGCCGGCCTTGTACGCGTACACGATCTTGTTGTCCGTCGTGCGGCCGTAGACCTCGGTCGTGCCGAAACGCTGGTTGTTGATGCCAGCGGGCTTCGACGCGATCCTCGGCGGGTCGTTCTGACGGATGTAGAGCAACCGGTTCGCCGTGCTGCTCGCAGCGTAGGGCGGGTAGTTGTTCCACATGTCCAGCGCACCGTTCGTGGCGCTCTGGACGAGCGCCTGACGCACCTGCGACGGGGTGTAGTTCGGGTGTGCCTGCAGGATCAGCGCGGCCGCGCCGGCGACGTGCGGAGACGCCATCGACGTGCCAGGGAGCGTGTACGTGGAGCTCGGTGTGTAGATCCACGCCGACGTGATGTCGACGCCGGGCGCGAAGATGTCCACGCACGGCCCGTAGTTGGACCACCAGACCGGGTACTCACGCCCGTCGCCGGACCAGATGAACGAGGCACCGACCGTCAGCGCGTCGGGGACCCTAGCCGGCGACTGGTTGCAGGCGTTGAGCGGCAGCGGGTCATCCTCGCTGTCGTTGCCGTTACCGGCGGCGACCGCGTAGGTCAGCCCGGACGCGATCGACCGGGCGACAGCCTCGTCCTCCGTCGGAACGATGACCGAGGCGCCGAGGCTCATGTTGACCACGGCCGGCTTGACCGCGTTCGCCGTGACCCACTCGATGCCGGCGAGGACCTCGGAGTTGTAGCCGTAGCCGTAGCAGTCCAGCACACGAACCGAGACGAGCTTGATCTGCTTGGCCACACCGTACGTGGTGCCGCCGAGCGTGCCGGCCACGTGCGTGCCGTGCCCGTCACAGTCGGAGGCGTTGTCCGGCGCGTTGTGCTCGGGCGTGTTCGCCGGCGTGCCCGGGATCGGCCGTGCCGCCCGGTCGACGAAGTTCCTGCCCCAGGAGGCGCGACCGACGAACTCGTCGTGCTCCTTGTACAGCCCACTGTCGAGCACGTACGCCGTCACCGACGACGCCGTGTTCGGGTAGGTGTACTGGTAGTTCCTCGCCAGGCTGCGACTGTCGATCCGGTCGAGGTTCCAGACCGGGTTGTTCTGGGTGTCCATCTTGTGCTGCAGCACGTCGTGCGAGACGGACGCCACCGACGGGTCTGCCGCCAGCCGCTGGGCCTGGTCATCGGAGAGACCGCTGACCGCGTAGCCCTTCAGCGTGAGGCTGTACTCGCTGGTGACCTTGCCGCCGTGGCGCGACGACAGTGCCTTGGCCAAGCTGGAGACGTTGGCCTTCGACTGGGTCGTGTTCAGACCGCTGAAGGCCTTGCTCTTCAGCAGGACGACGTAACCACCCGGCAGGCTCTGGTCCGCGCTTCCGAGAACCTCACCCCTGGGTGGATTCACCACTGCCGCCGATGCCGGCGTGCCAGTGGTGAGCACGACACCCGCGGCGGCGAGCGTCGAGACGCCCACCATCGCCCAGCGCCGCGGCCGGCTTACGAGCCGTCCATACGCAGCCCTTTCCATGCCCTTTGTGTTGATGGTTATTCCCTCCCCATGAGGATCACCCGGCGGACATCGACGGTTCACGCCAGAAGGGTGATCGGAATAGAGAGAGACTAAGTGGACGACCCCGTTCTCGGCCACCCCGTTCGGGTGTTCATGTCGTGAAGATCGGACGAAGGGACTAGCCGCGTGTTAGCCGAGGCGGCGAGGGCCCACGGCGGTTTGATCCTGACCGTATGCTTCGCCCGACGTCCGGCCTAGGAGCGCAGCATGTCCGATCCATCCCAGTCCCTGCCCCAGCAGCCTCCCTACCCGCCGGCCGCACCTTCTCCGTTGCCGCCGCAGCAGGTGTACGAGCAGCCGCAATTCGGGCAGACGCCTTACGGGCAACCGCAATACGGTCAACCGCAGCAGGCCCAGTACGGTCAGCCACAACCGCAATACGGACCGGCGCAATTCCACCAGCCACAGTGGACACCGCCGCCCGCCAAGAACCGTACGGCGCTGATTGTGAGCATCGTCGCAGTCGTCGTGGTCCTGCTGTTCGGCGCGGCGGTGACGGTCGCGTACAAGCTCACGCGCGACGACGAGCCGGCCGCGACCGCCTCCGCGGCGAGCACGGCCGGTGGCGGCGGCGAGAAGCGGCTGCGCCTGACGGCGCCGGCGACCGTCGGGTCGTGGAAGAAGGCGAGCAGTCAGGAGCTCGCCGACAAGCTGAGCGCCGCCGGCACCGTCAGCCTCATCGACGAGCCGTTCGCGGCCCAGTACGACAACGGTGGCGTCACCGCGGCGATCTGGGGCGGGACCGGCAAGGACATCCGGTTCGACTCGGCGCAGGAGCTGTTCACGGCGTTCGTCAAGGGCGCCCTGACGATCACCCCGGGCACGCCCGGGACGACGTCGCCGGTCGACCCGGGGCTGATCGGCGGTCAGGCGTACTGCGTGGCCATCAAGAGCAGCGGCGCCGGTTCGTCGGCCTGCCTCTGGTTCGCGGATCAGCTGACGGTCGGGTTCGTCTTCACCGGCGGCGAGCCGGACGCCGCGGGCGGGTACGTGAAGGAGATGCTGTCGGGCCTGGTGACCTTCGGCTAACGGTCCGGCACGCCGAGGTTGAGCTCGGCGGTGGCGAGCATGCGGGCGATCTCGATCCGCGGCTGCCGGAACTCCATCGCCACGACCTGGAACGGGTCGACGACGTGGACGGCGCCCTGCGCGTCGGTGGCGCTCAGCACGTACCGGTAACCGCGCGGCGCGTTCGGGGCGGGCCGGACCTCCCAGGCCGCGCCGAGCCGGGCCGCCATGACGCGCGCGACGAACGACACGAGGTCGGCGTGCAGGGTGACCCAGTCGTCGGTCTGGAACTCCGCCAGGGGCAGCCGGTTCACGTACACCTGCAGCAACGGCACGACGGAGACCGGGTCGCGCTCGGCTTCGCCCGCGGGGGCACCGACGAGCTCGGCGATCGCGGCGAAGTTCTTCCGCGAGCCGGCGGCCCAGTCCTCCAGATCGGCGTCGGTCACCATCGACAGCCTTTCAACGGTTGCGCAGACGGGCGAGGAACGAGCGTGGCGCCGGCCGCTGACCCACGACGGCCGCGGGCCGTTTGGCGGCTGCCGGCCGTTTGACGGTGGACGAGGGCGCGGTGATCAGGCCGCGGGTGCGCAGCTCGGCCCAGATCCACGGCGGGCACAGCCCCCGGTAGCCGCGGAACTCCTCCAGCGGCACCCGGGTCGGCCGCAGCTCCAGCCAGCTCTCCTTGCTCAGCACGCCGCGGCACCGCTCCAGTGGCAGGGGTAAGTAGTCGTCGAGGCGCGACTTGTCCTGGCTGGTGATCTTCAGCACGTCGGCGCCGCCGGTGTCGGCGCTCAGCACCAGCACCGGGCGGTCCTTGCCCTCGTCGTCGTCCTCCTCGAAGGTCACGAACGCGTTCCACACCTCGTGCGTCTTGGGCACGCGGGCGGCCGGGTCGCGGGCCGGCCGCGGGGCCACGTCGGGACGGAACCGGCGCAGCACCGCGACGGCCAGGACGGCGGCGGCGAGGGCGAGCAGCGGCAGGGTCAGCAGCATGATCGCCACCGTGGTGGTGGAGGCGGTGCGGGGGTTGCCGGCGACGGGCACGTGGTTGACGGCGGCCCACGCCCCGACCAGGCCGACGGCCGCGAGCACCACCCCGGCCCGCACGAACAGGTGCACGACGCCGTCGATGTCCGCGAACTGCCAGACGGCGATGCACACCACCAGCGCACCCAGGGTCACGGCGCCGCCGGTCCAGAAGTCGAAGACCCGGAAGCCGAGCGCATAGGCGACGCACTTGGCGGCGACGCAGCCCGCGAGCAGGATGCCGGCGCGGACGAAGATCTGGCCCGCGCTGTTTCCGCCGGGCGTGCGGAAGCGGCGGCCGAGCACGAGGGCCACGACCGGCGACGCGACCAGCCCCGGCCAGATCGCGCCGGCGTCGCTGTGGCCGAGCAGCACGTCGGCGGGCAGACCGATGACGGCGGCGCCGCCGAACCAGGCGGCCACCACGATCGGCAGCAGCACCCAGCCCAGCGGCGTGAGGAACAGGGCCCGCGACTCCCACGCGATGACGCACACCAGGCCGAACCCGATCGCGGCGGCGATGAAGAGCAGCGCCCCGGTGCCGTTGAGCAGCCCGTCAGCGACGGCCATGCGCGCTCCTCCCCCACACGGTCGGCATCAGCCTGCCATAGACCATTGTGTCGCCGGTACGGTCCGCGCGGGCCCGACAATTCGCACTGTCGCGACCGCGTCACACCCAGTCACGCGGTCGCGGTGCCTCACGTGAGGTCGTCGAGCGCCGCCGCCTCCGACACGGTCTCCTCCGGCAGCTGCGGCGCCGGCGACGGCCACGGCTTGAGGCCCTGCACGACGGTGCCGTAGAAGGCGTCGAGCGCCGTGATGACGCTGTGCACGAAGGCCCCTCTGACGCCGGACCGCCTGGCGCCCATCGGGGTGCTCCGGCTCAGCTTGAAGGTGGTGATGTCCAGCGCCCGGTCGACGATCAGGACGGCCGGTCTGGCCCGGGCGTCGCCGAGCCGCTCGCAGGTGGTCTCGGTGCGGCCGGTGAAGCCGACCTCGACCACGACGTCGTTCGGGGCCTTGTCGAGCTGCCTGAGCAGCCAGGACACCCGCCGCTGCGAGCTGCCTTCCTTCGGGGCGGCGACCTGGACCGACACCTTGACCTGCCCGCGCCCGACGTCGGCGGCGAGGGTGACCAGCCCGGCCGCGCCCGGGATCTTCAAGGTCGCGTCGAGGACGCCGTCGACGGCGAGCTTCGAGACGACCGCGGCCTGCCGGGCGGCCGGGTCCACGGCGAGCCGGCGGGGCAGCGGGCTGGTGACGGTGACCCCGAGCTCGGCGGTGAGGTGCAGGCAGAGGAACCGCACCAGCCGCAGCCACGCGTCGGCGACCGCGGGCACCTTGCGGTCGGCGGCCCGCAGCGTGCCGGCGACCGCCGCGTCCCGGACGGTCGCCCACGCGGCGCCCATGTCGTCGAACCCGGACGCGCCCGAGCGGGGGTGCTCCAGGTACTTGATGAACTCGGCCAGAATCCACGCCTGGACCGGCGTCTCGACGCCGCGGTGCGTGAGCACCATCCTGGCCTCCTGCAGGACCTCGGCCCACGACAGGTGCAGCATGCCGACCTTGCGGATCTTGCGCTTGTCCACGTCGACGGGGTGCTCGCCGGCGCCGGGGGCGATCTCGTTGGACAGCGTGACGACCGCGTCGTAGCCCCGGATCCGGGCGACGTCGAGGTACTTCTCGACCTGGTCGCGGCGCAGCTGGGAGGTGCCGGTCTTGACCTCGAGCAGGCACGTCCACAGGCGGCTGCCGCGGGCGACCCTGATGACACCGTCCGGGACGACCTTGCGGTCGGCGAGCTCGAACTGCACCTCGGCGAACGTCTCCACGGTGCCCGCGGGGGCGCCGAGCCGGGCGACGATGCCGCGGGCGAACGGGCGGACGGCGTACATGGTCGCCAGCAGCGCCGACGTTGCCCGCTTCTCCTGCTCCTCGGCCGCGCCGACACCGGCGACCGAGAAGAGGCGGGCCGCCGCCCAGTTCGTGCCGCCGGCCAGGACGGGCACCGGCGGCATGATCCTGGTGGTCCGGGGTTGTCTGGTGCGGACCGTCTTCGCCCGGCTGGCCGCCGGAGCGGCGCCGGCGGGTGCCGCGGCCACGGGCACCGGTTCGTCGAGCGGCGGCTCGGGCTCGCCGGACACCGCCGCGTCCGCGCCCGCGTCGTCCACGAAGTCCCCGACGTCCACGGCTTCCGCGTCGGCCTCCTCCAGCACGGACGTCGTCTCGTCCAGCAGCTGCGCGTCCATGTCGTCCGCGCCGGTCGCGTCCAGCAGCTCCGTCCCGGTCTCCTCGAGCACGGACGTCGTCTCGTCCAGGATCGGCGCCGGCAGGTCCGCGGCGTCCGGCGCCGGCTCGTCGTCGACGCTGACGCCGAAGTCGGTCGCGAGGCCGGCGAGGCCGGTGTCCCAGCCCTGACCGACCGCGCGCAACTTCCAGGCACCGTTGCGCCGGTACACCTCACCGAACACGAACGCCGTCTCGACCGTGGCGTCGGTGATGTCGTACCGGACGATCGGCGCGCCCCCGTCGTCCAGCGCCACGAGATGCATGCCGCTCAATTCGCCGAACGATCCCCGGTCGAGACTCGCGGCAATCGCAATGGTGTCGACATCCCCGGGCACCGACTCGAGGTCGACCGCGATCCGCTCTTCCACGCCGCCCTCGGTGACGCTCGCACCGAGGTGCCGCACCGACCCGTCCGCCGAGGTCGGCTGGTTGTAGAAGACGAAATCAGCGTCCGAACGGACCTTCCTACCGGCCAGCAACAATGCGGATGCGTCGATTGCTCGCTCGTTCTCGGAATCCTGCCATCCGACGACGATCTGCAATCCACTCGTGTCGGTGGGAAGTTCGAGATTCGCGCCTTTGGTGATGCTCCGGGCCTCCATCCCGGCAGTATCGAGCAGCGAATTGCCGTGACGGAACCACGCATGCGCAAACATCGCTGAAGAGCGGATCACGTGCAGCCGATGGGCCATCGATCACTGGCCGACAGGTGCCCACCACCGCCCGTAGTGGGCACCTCATCCGTACAGGCGGATCAACCGAGGGGAAAGGCGATGTCGCAGACCTCGTCCGACGGGGCAGCGGCGCCGAAGTCGGCGAAGTAGACCTCGCGGGGTGAGGAGCTGACCGGCAGGCCCTGGGCGGCGACCCACTGCGCGACCGCGTCGAAGGCGGACAGGATCTGCGGGTACGCGACCTGGGCCTTGATGATGCGGGTGTACGCCTCACGGTGGGCGGGCTCGACGCGGACGGCGCTGTCCAGGGGGCCGGACGGGTCGACCGGCAGGCAGATCTCGACGGGGCCGTCGCTGTCCTCGTTGACCTCGCCGTGGTAGACGATGAAGCAGGGGCCGGTCATGCCGTCGCCGTGGCCGGTGGCGGCCTTGAGCAGGCGGCCGATGGCCTCGTCGATCCAGGCCTGCAGCTCCTGGGCGTTCACGTGCCGCTGTTCGGTCAGCACCGTCTGCTGGGGCACGTCGCGGACCTGTACTTCGTACATGGTGAGTCTCTCCCGGTCGTCGAGCAGCCGGCTGCGCAGGTGGGTGACGAGCTCGCGGCGGACCGCCGTCGCGTGCTCCTGGGCGGTCCAGTAGTCACCGATGAGGCCGGCCCGCGTCCGCGGGTCGGGTGCGGCGACGATCGCGGCGACGGTCGCGAGGGGCATGTCGAGGCGGCGGAGCCGGGCGATCAGCCTGGCCGTCTCCAGCTGCTCCTCGCGGTACCAGCGGTAGCCGTTGTGCTCGTCGACGGCGGCGGGCAGGAGCAGGCCCTGCCGTTCGTACAGCCGCAACGCCTTAGGGGAGAGCCACGACCGCCGCGCGAACACCCCGATGGTGAGCAGCTCCTCGTCCACCTGCGCTCCTTCCGGGCCGGGCGGACCGCCCGGCGCGATTCAGGGTCGGCCTTGCCCAAGGGGCAAGGTCAAGCCGCGCCGCCGGCGGCGGAAATGCCGGTGCGGGCGCCGGCCGGTTGGGCCAGTATGGGGCGAGAACCACGTCGAGGACTCGAGGAGCGGACATGCGCGCAGGGACCACGTCCATCCGGAAGGGAGTCATCGACGCTGGAGGCCTGACCCTGCATGACCATCCTCAACCTCGGCATCGTCGCGCATGTCGACGCCGGTAAGACCAGCCTGACCGAGCGGCTGCTGTTCCGCGCCGGCGTCATCGACCGGATCGGCAGCGTCGACGACGGCAGCACGCAGACCGACTCGCTCGCCCTCGAACGGCAGCGGGGCATCACCATCAAGTCCGCGGTGGCGTCGTTCCCCGTCGGCGGCGTCACGGTCAACCTGATCGACACGCCCGGGCACCCCGACTTCATCGCCGAGGTGGAGCGCGCGCTCCGCGTCCTGGACGGCGCCGTCCTCGTCGTCTCCGCGGTCGAGGGCGTCCAGGCGCAGACCCGGATCCTGATGCGAACACTGCGCCGGCTGCGCGTACCGACGCTGATCTTCGTCAACAAGATCGATCGGCGCGGCGCCCGGCACGAGGACCTCCTCGCGGACCTCGCGGCCATGCTGACGCCCGCGCTCGCCCCGATGGGCCGCCCCACCGGCCTGGGCACACCCGGCGCCGCCTTCGAGCCCGGCACCGCCCGCCTGGCGGAGGCCCTGGCCGAGCACGACGAGCAGGCCATGGCCGCTTTTGTGCACGATGCGGCCGATGTACCGCTGGAGCCCGAGCTCGCCCGGCAGACCGCGGCGGGGCTGGTCCATCCGGTGTACTTCGGCTCGGCGACGACCGGCGCGGGGGTCGACGCGCTGGTCTCCGGTCTCGCCACGGTCCTGCCCACGGCCGGCGGCGACCCGGACGCCCCGCTGTCCGCCACGGTGTTCAAGGTCGAGCGCGGCCCGGCCGGCGAGAAGATCGCGTACGTCCGCCTCTTCGCCGGCACGATCCACGTCCGCGACCAGCTCCCGGCCGGCAAGGTCACCGCGATCGGCATTCCTTCGGGCGGCACCGCGGTGCCCGCGGGGTCGGTCGCCGCGGGCCAGATCGGCAAGCTGTGGGGCCTGCGAACCGTCCGGATCGGCGACACCATCGGCGCCGACCCGCCGCGCGCGGGCTCGGCCCAGCTCTTCGCGCCTCCCACGCTGGAGACCGTCGTCGTGCCCCGCGACCCGCGCGACCGCGGCCGCCTGCACGCGGCGCTCGCCCAGCTCGCGGAGCAGGACCCTCTGATCGACCTGCGCCTGTCCGACACACCGCCCGACGTACCGCCCGGCTCGGCGTCGGCGTCGGGCTCGGGGTCGGGCTCGGGGTCGGCGTCGGGCTCAGGGGCCGGTTCGGGGGCCGGTTCGGGGGCCGGTTCGGGGGCCGGTTCGGTGTCGGGCTCGGCGTCGGGCTCAGGAGCCGGTTCGGTGTCGGGTTCGCCGGCGGGTTCGCCGGGCGTCTCGCTGGCCGTCGCGTTGTACGGCGAGGTCCAGAAGGAGGTCATCGAGGCGACGCTCGCCGCGGAGTACGGCGTGCTGGTCGACTTCCGCGAGTCGACGATCGTCTACGTCGAGCAGGTCGCCGGCACCGGCTCCGCCGTGGAGCTGCTCGGCGCGCCGGACAACCCGTTCCTCGCCACGGTCGGCCTGCGCGTCGAACCCTCGGACGGCGGTGTCGAATTCCACCTGGACGTGCCCGTCGAGTCCATGCCGATGTACGTCTACAACAGGGCCGCCGACTTCGAGGCCGCGATGTCCTCGTACGTCCGGGACACCCTCCGCCAGGGCCTGCACGGCTGGAACGTAACCGGCGCCAGGGTCACGATGACCACGTCCGGCTACCAGGCCCCCGGCAGCTCCGCCGCCGACTACCGCAAGCTGACCCCCTTGGTGCTCATGCGCGCGCTGCGCCAGGCCGGCACGCGGGTCTGCGAGCCGATCCACCGCTTCCACCTCGAGATCCCGGCCTCCACCACAGGCGTGGTGCTCGGCCTGCTGTCGAAGCTCGGCGCCGTGCCGTCGTCGCAGGACCAGCGCCGCGACTGGTGCGAGGTGACCGGCACCATCCCGGCGGCACGCATCCGCGATCTGGAACGCCGCCTGCCCGGCATCAGCCACGGCCTCGGAGTCCTGGAGTACGCCTTCGACCACCACCGTCCTGTCCACGGAACGCCGCCCGTCAGGCCCCGCTCCGACCACAACCCACTGAACCGCAAGGAGTACCTGCTGTGGGTCTCACGCCGCGTCGCCACCGGCCCCGTCGGCTAACTCCTGCCGCAACCGCTCCAGGGTGATCCGCATGCCCTCCCGGTTGTCCTCGGGCCTCGTCTTCGCGGCCTTCCCGGTGAAGATCCTGCCGAGGATCATCGCCCCGCGAACCCGCTGGTCGATCCAGTACTGGGTGACCTCGGTCCCGCCCTCGACCCCCGCGAGCCGGAACCCCCACCGCGCGACCGGCATCCCGAACGTCGTCACATCGAACGCGAACTCCACCCCCGGCTCCGCCGCCACCACCTTGCACGTGGTGAACCAGACGTACGCCCCGCGCCGGTTGAACCCGACGAACCGCCGCGGCACCCGCCCCGCCGACCGCGTCAGCACCCAGGTCGCGAAGCACTCGTTGCTGTGCCTCGCCATCCGCCGCACGTCCGCCACCGCCCGGAACACCACCTCCGGCGCCACGCCGACGGTGATCCTCTCGACGACCTCGTCAGCCATCTCTCAGCTCCCCATCCGTTCTTCGAACCGGGCCCGGTCAGGTTAGTCCGCCCCGCACGGCCAATCACCCAAGTCGCCACCGCCGGCCGCTGACCGCAGGTCGTGTCGCTCCAAGTCGCCACCGCCGGCCACCGACCGCAGGTCGTGTCGCTCCAAGTCGCCACCGCCGGCCACCGACCGCAGGCCGTGTCGCTCCAAGTCGCCACCGCCGGCCACCGACCGCAGGCCGTGTCGCTCCAAGTCGCCACCGCCGGCCACCGACCGCAGGTCGTGTTGCTCAAGTCGCCGCGGCCGGCCACCGACCCGTCAGGCCACCACCCGCAGATCGTGTCGCTCAACCCGTCGCCGCCGGCCACCGACCTGCCAGGTCACCCCACAGGCCGGGTCGCTCAACCCGCCGCCACCCGCTGACCGGTCGGGTCATCACCCGCAGGGTCGTGTCGCTCAAGTCGTCACCGCCGGCCATTGACCGCAGGCCGTGTCGCTCAAACCTGTCGCCGCCGGCCGGTCAGGTCACCACCCGCAGGTCGTGGATCAGCTCCGAGAAGACGACCGGCGGCAGGTCCCCGAACGTCCTGCCGTCGGCGCGACCTAAGACCAGGTCGGCGACCGTCTGCGGCGGTGCGGAGTCGACCGTGTCGGAGGCGTGCCAGCCAGGCTCGGTGTTGAGCACCACGTAGACGCCCCCGCCGATCGGCTTGGCCATCTGCACGACGGCGTCATACCAGCGGGTCCAGCCGTGCCGCTCGAGCCCACGCAGCACCGCGACCGTCACCTTCCGCCCCTCGAAGCGATCGATCGCCCGCGCGCCCCGCTCGTCGTCCGTGACGCGGTGCGCCGGCCGCCCCAACTGCTCGAACGGTTGCAGCAGCTCGTAATCGGCGAACACCTCACTCCACGCCGCCAACCCGCCGTCGGGGAACTGCAGCGGATGCAGCACACCGAGCGCCGCACCGGCCGGCAGGATCACGGGCTCGTCGTCGACGCCGGCAAGCGTGCCGTCCTCGGCGACCCGGACGGTCGTGACAAGCCCACCGCGCTCCTCCCCCGCCGGCGCGGTCGGCACCGGCTCCTCGAACACTCCCCAGACGAGCCGCCGGGCGAGGTGGCTCATCCACGGGTGGGTGGCGAAGCGGTCGAGGAAGATGGCAGCCGGAATGCGGCGGCCGGTGCACATGGCGCGCTCCAGCCGCGACACGTGCAGCGACGCCGACGCGCGGGCCTCCTTGCGCAGCGCGGTGATGCGGTCCTTGGCCTTCTTGTGGCGCTGCTTGTCCTCGCCGCGGGCCGGCTTGGGCAGCTCGGCGTGGACCCGGCCGGTCGCGTCGCGGACGACGGGCAGCAGCTGGTGGTCGAAGACGATCCGGAACGTGCCGGAGTCCGTCTCGACCGTGTCGCCGTCGTCGTCGAGGCCGAGGGTGGGCACGAGCCGGTCGGCGAGCTCGTCGGAGGTGAGGCCGCGCAGGTCGGCGATCGCCTCGATGTGCTGGCGGGCGACGCTCTTGAACACGGGGAACCTGGACTTCTCGGCGAGCAGGTTGAGCTCGATGAGCGCCGCGTCGGTGCCGCGGTGCCGCAGCGCGTCGAGGGCGGCCTGCGCGCGGGCGCTCGCGCCCTGGCCCGGCCAATGCTTGGCGAGCGCGGCGATGCGGCGCGCGCCCGCGTCGTCGCCGATGAGCCCGACGGCCTGCATGCACCAGCCGTCGGGAGCGGGCGCACCCGCGGTGAGCCACCGCTCGAACAGCTCCTGCGCGAACGCGGCCCGCGACCCCGCCGTCCACGCGTCACGGGCGGCGAGGACCGCTGGATGCACCTCGTCGGCGTTGCAGACGGAGAGCCTGGCCAGCAGGTGCTCGACCGTGTCAGGGTCGGCGACGGCTCCGTCAGCGGTGGCGATCAGCGACGGCAGCGGCGCGCCGGTCACGTACTGCGGCAGCTTCACCGACGTGACCGGGTCCTTGTCGAGCAGCGCGACCAGGTCGCCGGCCCGCTCCCCCGCCTGCGCGAGCAGCAACGGACGGTGGCCCTGCGCGTCGAGATACCGCAGGACCCGCCCGACTGCGGTGTCCGCCGGCGTCGCCGACCACAGCGCGACCGCGCCCGCCGCGGCGTGCCGGGGATGGCGCAGCAGCCAGGACCGGGCGGGGCGGCGCAGCTTCTTGCCGGCGAACGCCTGCACGACCGGCGCTACCAACGCGACGTGCCCGACCGGCTGCGCCGCTTCCAATGCGTGCTCCACGCTGGCCCGGTCGGAGAACGCGGCGAGCAGCGGGGCAACGTGGCTGACGCCGTGCCGGGCCAGCAGCAGCGGCAGCGTGAACCGCACGTGGTAGTAGTGGTGCGCGAACCCGAGCGCCATCAGCCGCTCATGTGTCCACAGTGGAGCGAGCGTGAGCATGGGCAGCGTCGTCGGCAGCGCCCAGTGCTCCCGATGCTCCAGCCACGCCGTCACCTGGGCCGTGTCGCACCGGCTGATCGACACACCCTCCCACCGCACCGAGCCGTCGTCGCCGCCCAACTGCTCGGCCGCCTCCCGCTCCTCGTCACGCCAGCGCAGCTCGGGCTCGACCGGCACCGCGGGCTCCAACCAGACCGGATGCGCCGCGGTGGGCGGCCGGTAGTCGCAGGGGACGCCGTCGGGCGCCACGGTCTCGGTCGCCGGATCGCGGCCGGGCTCGAACGCGCCGGGGTCGGTGAGCGGGCCGAGCGTCGCCCACGGGCGCCCGGCCTCCCGCTCCCGCCGCAGGGCCTCACGCGCCGCGTCGTCGTCGATGTGGGCCAGCAGGCTGCACCACATGCCGTTGTGGTGGGCGTGGTCCTCGAACGGGTACGCCGGCTTCATCGTGGCCATGACGGGACCCGCGGCGGCGCCGGCGATGTCGAGGACGCTCGCGAGATAGGCCCGGCCGCCGCCCGTGCCGAAGAACTCCCACCGAACCTTGTCGTTGGCGGCAAGGAGCTTCTTGAGCGTGCCGAGGTCGCCGGCGGCGAGCCCGGACGCATGGACGTCGACGTTGCCGAATCTGCCGCTGTACCGCATAGCGTCGCGATGCGCACCGCGCTCCTCCTCGCCGGCCTGCGGGCCTAGCGGCAGCAGGAACGAGGTGGCCCAGAACAGGTCGGCGCGGACGCTGCCGGTGTGCTCCGCCGCCTTACGATCGCGAACCTCCAGCAGCGCGTCACGGGCCTGCGCATAGGTCGGCTCGTCGGCGAGGACCAGCAGCTCACGAAGCCGCCCGAAGACCCCGACACCGACATAGGGCAGCTCGACGTGCAGCCCACCGAGGATCCGACGGCAGCCCTCGATCAGGCCGTGCGCCGCGACGAGGAAGTCGGCGAGCCAGTCGTGAACCGGGCCGGACAGATACTCGAACCTGGCTCGGCACGCCTCCACGAGCGCGCGGTCCTCGGCGGCGGTGCCGACCCGGTGCTCGTGGTCCAGCAGCCGATGCCCTGTCGCGCGCTCCTGCGCCTCCGAGGAGGTGACGAGCTCCCAGACCCTGGACCGATTGCCGCGCTCGCGGATCGCGGCGTCCTCCGACCACACGCCGCGGCGCAGCCCCGCCCATGCCTCCTCCACGGTGGCGAGCGGTCTGATGTCCGTCGCGATGCCGCCGCGGCGCGGATGCAGGACCGACCGCAGCCAGGGACTGACCGCGATCCCGTCGCGCCACACGAGCGGCGGCGGCTGCGGCGGGGTCCACTCCAGCGGGGCTGAGGACGCCTGGGGCGAGGTCCATCTGGTCACGGCGTCACACTAACCACGACCACCGACAAAACCGCCCGCCCGCTGATCAACGTTGGACGGAAACCGTCGTACCCGCGTGGTAGGAACAAGGCATCGAGACGGAAGGGGCAACGATGCTCACGGATTCGAAGGCGTTCAGCGGGTTCTCGACGGGCGACATCCCGGCCACCAAACGGTTCTACAGCGAGACCCTCGGCCTCACGGTCGACGAGGAGCACGGCATGCTGCACCTGCGCCTCGCCGGGGACAAGGACGTGCTGATCTATCCGAAGCCCGATCATCAGCCGGCGACGTTCACCGTGCTCAACTTCCCTGTCGAGGACATCGAGGCCGCCGTCGACGAGCTGATCCGGCGGGGTGTGACGTTCGAGCAGTATGAGGCCACCGACGCCAAGGGCATCCATCGTGCCGGCGGACCGCTGATCGCGTGGTTCCGCGACCCGGCCGGCAACATCCTGTCCGTGCTGCAGCAGTGACGCCATGATCCCGGCAGACGTCTTCGACGAGCACCGCGGTCGGCTCAAGGCCGTCGCCTACCGGGTGCTCGGCCGGGTCGGCGACGTCGAGGACGTCGTGCAGGACGCGTGGCTGCGGTGGAGCACCGTCGACCCGGCGACGGTCGAGGATCCCGAGGCGTATCTGGTCCGGGTGACGACCCGGCTGGCGATCGACCGGCTGCGCAGCGCCCAGGCGCGCCGGGAGCAGTATGTCGGGCCGTGGCTGCCCGAGCCGATGCTGACCAGCCCCGACGTCGCGGAGCGGGTCGCCCTCGCCGACTCGGTGTCCACGGCGATGCTGCTGGTGCTGGAGTCGCTGTCGCCGTTGGAGCGGGCGGTGTTCGTGCTGCGCGAGGCGTTCGGTTATTCGCATGCGGAGATCGCCTCGTTCGTCGGGCGGAGCGAGGTCTCCGTCCGCCAGACCGCGGCGCGGGCCCGCGCCCACGTCGAGGAGCATCGCGTCAGGTATGACACCGACCTCGCGACGAGGACCGAGGTCACGCAGCGGTTCCTGGCCGCCTGCGCCGGCGGTGACCTGCGCAAGCTGGTCGAGGTGCTCGCCCCCGGCGTCGAGCTGGTCAGCGATGGCGGCGGCCTGGCACCCGCGCCGCGCAAGGTGATCGCGGGGCTGGAGCTGGTGGCAGGGGCGCTGCTGACGTTCGCCGGCCGCCTGCCCGAGGCACCGAGCATCGCCGTCGAGGAGCTCAACGGCGGTCCCGCCATCGTCGTGTACTCCGCCGGGACGCCGGCCGTGGCCGTGTTCCTACACCTGGTCGACGGCCTGGTCCGCTCGATCCACCTGGTCAGCAACCCCGAGAAGCTCTCCGGCATCCCACCACTGCCGTCAGCGACATGAGGAGGCAAGCTGCGCCGTTGCCGGGAAGGCCCCGCCGCGTTCGGAGGTGATCCTGCGCGCCCGACGAACGACGGACGTTGCGAGGTGACACCGGTGCCGTGTGACGCATCGCAACGAGGACCGGGTCGTGCAGTGCTTCGGCAGCGGTGCAGGCGAGGCGGAATGCGGTGAGTGGGTGCCGTCGCGCTGGGCGGTGCGGCGGACGCGACCGCGCCTGATGACGGCGCGGTCGGGTTGATGCGGTGGAGGTGACGCGCGTGGTGGCGGCGCGGCAGGGTCGGTGCGGCAGCGGCGACCGCGCCCGACGACCGCACGGCGGTGACGACCGCACCTGGCGGCGGCCCGGCAGGGTCGGTGCGGTGGTGGTGACCGTGCCCGACGACCGCACGGCGGTGACGACCGCACCTGGCGGCGGCCCGGCAGGGTTGGTGCGGTGGTGGCGACCGCGCCTGATGGTGGCGCGGCGGGGGTGGTGCGGCATGCGTTGGGTGGTCTGCTGGTGCCGGGGATGGCCGATCCGGTGTCGGTTCGCGAGTGGCATGGAGGCGCCCGGCTGTGTTGGGGCGGGTGCCGGCCGCGGATGCCGGTGGGGTGGGCTTTGAGCAGCCCGGTTCGGCGGCGGGTGGGGTGGGTGAGCGGCGTCACTGTCGGGGCGGCTCACGGATCGGTGGAGTGGCTCGTCCTGGGGGTGATGCGCGGCCGGACGGCGGGCGCGCGGAACCAGAAGGGAGCCGGGCATGCACCGGATCGTTGTCCTCGGCGGCGGGTACACCGGGATGATCGCCGCTATTCGCGTGGCGCGCAGGGCGCGACGGCACGGGGTCGCCGTCACGGTGGTGAATCCGTCGGAGCGGTTCGCTGAGCGGTTGCGGATGCATCAGGTCGCCAGTGGGCAGGTTGTTCGGGACGTGAGGATTCCGGAGCTGTTGCGGGGCACGGGCATCGAGTTCGTGCAGGGGTGGGCGGAGCGGATCGATCCCGGGCGGCGGGAGGTGAGCGTCGGTGGGCGGGTCGTGAGCTACGACACGCTCGTCTACGCGATCGGCAGTGTGGCGGAGACCGGGACGGTGCCTGGGGCGGAGGCTCACGCGTACACGCTGAACTCCGTCGAGTCGGCGGCGCGGCTGGCGGACCTGCTCGCCGCGCGGACTGACGCGACGGTCGCGGTGGTGGGCGGCGGGCTCACCGGTGTCGAGGCCGCCACGGAGATCGCCGAACGGCACCCGGCGGCCCGCGTGCTGCTGCTCAGCCGTGACGTGCCAGGTTCGATGATGTCGGTGCGGGCGCGGGCGCACCTCGACCGGGCGCTGGGGCGGCTCGGTGTCGGCGTGCGGACCGGGGTCGAGGTCACGGAGGTCCTGCCGGACGGGGTCGAGGTCGCCGGCGGTCAGGTAGTCAGTGCCGACGCGACGCTCTGGACGACCGGGTTCACGGCGTCGCCGCTCGCCGCGGAGGCCGGGATCGCAGTGGACGAGCGGGGGCGGATCGTGGTGGACGCGACGTTGCGGTCCGTGTCGCATCCGGACATCGTTGCGATCGGTGACGCCGCGGCGATCACGCAGCGGTGGGGCACGATCCACGGCACCTGCCAGAGCGGCATTCCCAGTGGAGCGCACGCGGCGGACAGCATCGCGCGGGTGCTCGCCGGGAAGCCGGCCAAGCCGTTCCGGTTCGGGTACATCCACCAGCCGGTGTCCCTCGGCCGCGGGGACGCCGTCATCCAGTTCACCCGGCCCGACGACACCCCGCGGCGCTGGTTCCTCACGGGTCGCGCCGCGGTCGTCTACAAGGAGTTGGTGACGAGGAGCCCGTTGCCGTCGTACCGGCTGTCGAAGCACCTCACCGTCCCCGCCGCCGCCCTCTCCTCCCGCGGCTGAGACGGACATCGACGGCCGCGGCCTGCGGAGAAGCGGCGGCTGAGGCGGGCGGAAGCGGAATGGGCGGGGTTATTCAGTGTGGAGGACCTCGGCGATGGTGAGGCGGGCGGCGGCGCGGGCCGGGACAAGGGCGCCGAGGACGGCGATCGCGGCGCCGGCGAGGGCCAGGAGCAGCAGGGTGGCCGGTTGCCAGACGTTGAGCAGGGCCAGCGGGATGTCCACCTTCGCGGCGCGGGTGGCCATGGGGACGACGAGACGGTGGGCGAAGACGCCGGTGGGGACGCCGACGAGGCCGCCGAGCAGGCCGAGGCCGGCCATGGACGTCACCGTCATCACGACCACCTGACGGGGGGTCATCCCGATGGACTTGAGCATGCCGAGGTCGCGGCGGCGTTCACGGACGTTGAGCAGGACGGTGTTGAGGACGCTCAAGGCGGCCACGACGCCGAGCATCAGCGACAGCGCGGTCGACAGGCTGATCATCGAGACCGTGAACGAGTTGACGCCCACGTTGCTCCATGCGGCGAGGCCGGGGTCGGCGGCGCGGACGGAGGCGAGGTACGCGGAGATGTCGGTGCCGGGCAGGACGGAGATCTCGTACACGACCTCGTGGTTGGGGATCGGCTGCTGCGGGCCGAGCCGTTGCAGGGTCTCCCAGGTGGTGATCAGGGCGGGGCCGCCGACGGCGGCGCTCATGGTCTCGCCGACGACGGTCACCTCGGTGCGGTGGCCGTCGAGCTCGAACGTGAGCCGGTCGCCGAGGTGGATGCCCCGCTCGTGCAGCAGCGCCGAGGGCACGACGATCTCGCCGGGGGCGCGCAGCCACCGTCCGGCGACGATGGCCTCCTTCAACCCCACCTCGTCGTGGTCGCCGCGCAGGAAGTCCACCGGGACCGCCTGGGTCTGCCCGACGACGGTGATGTCGATCCCGAGCATGGCGGTCACGTGCCGGGTGCCGGGCAGCGACCGCAGCAGCCGCTCGATGTCCTCATCGGAGCGGGTGGTCGTCGCCTGCTGGAACCGCGGGTTGCCCGGCCGGACCGCGATCGGGGCCGTCTCGTTGCGGTCGGCGATGCTCGAATACCTCGATACGGTGGTGGCGAGCCCGCTCGCGAATGTCACGGTCGTCACGCCGAGCACGACCGCGGCGACGGTCAGGGCGGTGCGGGCCGGCCGGGCGAAGGGCAGGCCCAGCCCGAGGCTCACCGAGCGCGGCAGCCCGACCCCGCTCAGCCACCGCTGTACCCGCAGCCCCCGGCCGGTGCGGGGAGCGCTGCCGGCGCTGATCGCCTCGGCGGCCGGGAGCCGCCGAGCCCGCAACGCCGGCAGCAGCGCGGCGAGCAGCACCACGACGAGGATCCCGGCGAGCGCGGCGACCTGCACGCGCAGCCCGTTGCCCACGTCGCCGTGGAAGCCGAGGCCCTGGAAGGCGTTCGTCAGCAGTGGCCGTGCGGCGAACTCGCCCCCGATGACGCCGAGCCCGCCGCCGACCACCGCCGGCACGGACACCATCGTCAGATACACGCCGACGACCTGCGCCGGGGTGAAGCCGATGGCCTTGAGGACGCCGATGTGCCGGTATCCGGAAACGACCGCCCCGCCGACGACGTTGGCGACGACCAGGACGGCGACGAACAGCCCGAGCAGCCCGAAGACGATCAGGAACGGCACGTAGGCACCCGGGCCGGCCTTCACCGACTCCTTGATCACCAGGTAGGAGCTGGTGGCGAGCAGGCCGTCGGACGGCAGTGCGGCGGTGAACGCGTCGACGGCGGGCTCGGCCGGCTCGCCGGGCAGCCGGTACAGCATCTGGACGGCGGTCGGGTGCAGCTGCGCCATCTGCGCGGGGGTGACCCACGCGTCGGCGGTGCGGCTGACGCTGTACCCGAAACCGACGACCGTGAGCGGCGGTGCGCCCCGCAGCTGGATGACGGACCCGACCAGCGACGGCGGGTGGTAGCCGGCCGCCGGCGGGAGGTCCGCCACCACGATCTCGCCGGGTGCGGTCGCCCAGCGGCCGTCCCACAGCTCGACCCGGTCGACCGGCCCGGCGGGGTCGGCCCGCCCGACGACGGTGAGCGAGTCGGGCAGGTGGAGCGCGGCGTCGGCCGGCGCGGCCAGCACCGCCTGCTCGAACGGCCCGGCGGCCGCCGTGGTGCCGGCCGGCGGGGTGGCAGATGTGGCGCCGGCGGAGCCGGGCTCGTAGACGGCGACGACGTGGGCACCGGCCTGGTCGGCGAAGACCCGCTCGAACGGCGCCGTCGACGCGTCCAGCAGTCGCAGCGCGACGACGAGCGTCGCGGCGGAGAACAGCACCACGATGCCGATGACGAACGTCTGCAGCCGGCGCCGGCGCACGGCGGCCCGTGCTGCCCGCCAGACGGCGCTCATGCCGTCACCTCCGCCACGATCCGGCGCCGGCGCGAGCCAGCAACCACGATCCGGCGCTGACCCGAGCCGGCGACTCCGGTCGAGCGCCGACACGAGCCGGCGACTGCGGTCGGGCGCCGACACGAGCCGGCGGCTGCGATCCGGTGCTGGCCCGAACTGGCGACTGCGATCCGGTGCCGGTGCGAGCCGGGAACCACGGTCCGGCGCCGGGCCGAGCCGGCGGATGGGACTCCGGCTCGCATCGCTCCGCTGTGCTTCAGGGTGGTCACGGGGTGCGCTCCAATCCGCGGCCGTCGAGGGACAGGCTGCGCTCGCCGACGACGCGGCCGTCGGCGAGGGAGACGACCCGGCTGGCGCAGCGCTCGGCCATGCGCTCGTCGTGGGTGACGAGCAGCAGGGTCTGGCCGATCTGGTTGAGGTCGAGCAGCAGGTCCATCACCTGCTCGCCGGCGTGGCTGTCGAGGGCGCCCGTGGGCTCGTCGGCGAGCAGGAGGGCCGGCCGGTTCATCAAGGCTCGGGCCACCGCCACCCGCTGCCGCTCGCCGCCGCTGAGCACGGCCGGGTAGGCATTGCGGCGGTCGGCGATGCCGAGCTCGTCGAACAGCTCCAGCGCGCGCCGCCGGGCCTGCCTCGCGGACACCCCGGTGAGCTGGGCGGCGAGGGCCACATTCTCCAGCGCGGGCAGGTCGTCGAGCAGGTTGAAGAACTGGAAGACCATGCCGATGCGCTTGCGGCGGAAGAGCGCGAGCCCGGTCTCGGTGAGCCGGCCCAGGTCCTCGTCGTGGACGGTGACGCTGCCGGCCGTCGGGCGGTCCAGCCCGGCGATCATGTTGAGCAGCGTGGACTTGCCGCAGCCGGACGGGCCCATGACGGCGACGGCCTCGCCCGCCCGGATCTCCAGCGTCACCCCGTCGAGCGCGGTCGTGTCGCCATACTCCTTGCGCACGCCGTCGAGCCGCACCACGACCCGGTCCCCATCACCACTCATGCCAAGCAACGTAGAGCGGGCACGGCCGCGGCGCGTCCTTCCACGGGTCCACCCGCCGCGCGGGAGGTCATACCGTGGGCGTAGGTCACCCGGCCGATGCGGCACGAGCGGCGCATCTGCCAAGGTGGGCGGGTGTGGACCTCAGCGGCGACCTGGCTCGGCATCGCGCTGGTGTGCGCGTGTGCCATGGCCGCGGTCCTGCTGACGGCGCTGATGGGGACCAGGAAGCGGCTCGCGGCGGCGCTGGGCGAGCGGGGCTGGCTGCTGGAGCGGGAGCGGGAGGCGGCCGCGCGGGCCGCGGTCGACGCCGAGCGGGCCAGGATCGCCAGGGAGCTGCACGACATCGTCAGCCACACGGTCAGCGTCATGGTCGTGCAGGCGTCCGCGGCCAGGGAGGTGCTGGACACGATGCCCAACGAGGCGGCGACCGCGCTGGGGGCCGTGCAGGACGCCGGCCGCGGCGCCCTGACTGAGCTGCGCCACCTGTTGGGCCTGCTCGCACCCGACGCCGACGGCCAGGACGGCGCCACGAGCCACGAGAGCGCCCACGACCAGCACGGCGCCGCGAGCAAGAACGGCGCCGCGAGCAAGAACGGCGCCGCGAGCAAGAACGGCGCCGCGAGCAAGAACGGCGCCGCGAGCAAGAACGGCGCCGCGAGCAAGAACGGCG
>NZ_JBFANF010000002.1:304153-423695 GCF_040674675.1 Dactylosporangium sp. NPDC049742
CGCCGCGAACCAGAACGGCGCCATGAGTCAGCACGGCGACATGGGCCACTACGGCGCCAGAGGCAATGACCTGGAGCCGCAGCCGAGCCTGAGCCGGCTGTCGGCGCTGGTGGACCGGGTCGCGTTCGCCGGGCTGCCGGTCGACGTCCGCATCTCGGGCGAGCCGCGGCCGCTGCCGGCGGGCGTGGACCTGACCGCGTACCGGATCGTGCAGGAGGGCCTGACGAACGCGCTGAAGTACGGCGACGGCGGCAAGGCGGAGGTGACGGTGCGGTATGCGGACCGCTCGCTGCGGGTGGAGGTCCTCAACACCGGCCCGAGCGTGCTGAAGGCGGGTCCCGCCGGGAAGCCCGCCAAGACCACCGGGCGTGGCCTGACCGGGCTGCGGGCCAGGGTGGCGGTGTACGGCGGCGACCTCGACGCCCGCAGGCGGCTCGGCGGCGGTTTCCGCGTCCGGGCCCGCATCCCGTTGGACCCCCCGTGAGCGCAGAACCCCCTGCGAGCGCAGGGCCCGCCGTGAGCGCAGGGCCCGCCGCGAACACAGGGCCCGCCGCGAACACAGGGCCTTCCATGAGCACAGGACACTCCGTGAACGCCGGAAACCCACGGGTGCTCGTGGTGGACGACCAGGAGCTGATCCGCACCGGGTTCCGCCTCATCCTGACCGCCCGGGGCATCGACGTCGTCGGGGAGGCCGCCGACGGGGCGGAGGCGGTGCAGGTCGCCGCGGCGCTGGAGCCGGATGTCGTACTGATGGACATCCGCATGCCCGGCATGGACGGGCTGGAGGCGACCCGGCGGATCCTGGAGCGCCGGCCGGAGTGCCGCGTGCTGATGCTGACGACGTTCGACCTCGACCGGTACGTGTACGCCGCCCTGCGGATCGGTGCCAGCGGGTTCCTGCTGAAGGACGTGACCGCCGACCATCTCGCCAACGCGGTCCGGCTCGTCGGCACCGGCGACGCGCTGCTCGCCCCGTCCATCACGCGGCGGCTGGTGGAGCGCTTCGCCAACCAGGAAGACGTCGCGCCGAGGACCGACGCCACGATCACCGGGCTGACGCCGCGCGAGCGCGAGGTCCTCACGCTGATCGGGCGCGGCATGTCCAACGCCGAGCTGGCCGCGGCCCTGTTCCTCGCCGAGGCGACCGTCAAGACCCACGTGGCGAGGATCTTCACCAAGCTGGCGCTGCGCGACCGGGCGCAGGCGGTGGTCGTGGCGTACGAGAGCGGCCTGATCACACCCGGCGACCCGGACACCTAGCCGGGGTGGTCGCCGCCCGGAGAAGCGGCGACGACCACCCGGAGCGGACGGGGTCAGGCCTGGGCGACCAGGCGGAACGACTGTGCCGCGCCGCCGGTGCACGACCACTGCTGCAGCAGCGCGCCGTCGGCGGTGGAGACGTCACGGACGTCGAGGCACTTGCCGCTGTTGCGGGCGGTGAAGCGGAAGTTCCCGCCGCCGAGCGACGCCGGCAGCCACTGCTGGTTGGTGGCGCCGCCGTAGGACCACAGGTGCACCTGCGTGCCGTCGCCCGTGGAGCCGGTGCCGCCGCTGACGTCCCAGACCAGGCCCGGCGCGTAACGGTTGACGACCTGGTAGTAGCCGTTGCTGGTGGGCCGGAACTGCCACTGCTGGTTGGTCGCGCCGGCCGCGCCGCACGCCCACTGCTGCAGGGCGGTGCCGTTGGCGGTGCCCCAGCCGGCGTCGTCGAGGCACTTGCCGCTGTTGGTGTTGATCACCTGGTACCACTTGGTGGGGTCGATCGAGGTGGCCGGCGGCTGCGACGTCGGGGTGACCGGGCCGCCGGGCCAGGTGAACGTCGCCATGGAGCCGGCGGGCAGGTTGTAGCCGAAGGACGCGCCGCCGTAGGAGACCTGGAAGTTCTGGGCGCCGCCGGAGTTCACCGCGACGAGCACGATGGAGCCGTCGGGGTTGCGGAAGGCGACGTTCTCGATGCCGCCCTGGCCGTAGTTGGTCGAGTCGACGCGGACCGCGCCGGGCTTGACGAACTTCGCCAGGTGCCCCAGCACGTAGTACTCGGCGTTGTACGTGACGCTCCCGCCGTTGACGGTGACGACGCCCATGCAGTTGGTGCAGCTGCCGATGACGGGACCGTGCGACGGGTTGAGCGCCATGTTCCACATGGTCACGGTCTTCGCCCAGTTGCGGGTGGCGCCGATGGCGAGGTTGCGCCCCTGCCACAGCAGCGAGTCGGCGAACGTGTTGGCCGTGTTGCCCGACTCGGTGCCGGAGCACTCGGTGAAGAAGATGTCCTTGTTCGGGTAGGCGTTGCGCACGGTGCTCTGCCCGCTGGGGTTGCCGCCGTAGCAGTGCCAGGCGGTGCCGGCGGTGTTGTTGCCGGTCGCGGCGAGGACCTGCTGCGGGAACGACGTGTTGTCCCAGTTGTGGTCCCAGGCGAGGATCTTCGTGCCGAGGCCGGCCGAGGACAGCTTCGGCGCGAGGTTGTTGATGATCGCGGCCTGCTGCGACGCCGACATCAGCATGCCGGGGTAGCCGGGCGGGGAGAACTGCGGCTCGTTCTGCACGCTGAGGTACTGCACCGGCACGCCCGCCGCCTGGTACGCCTGGACGGACTTCACCAGGTAGTCGGCGAAGGTGCCCTCGTAGTTGGTGCTCAGCGACCCGCCGACCAGGTTGTTGTTGGTCTTCATCCAGGCCGGCGCGCTCCACGGCACGACCATCGTGGACAGCTGCGGGTTCAGCGACCGGGCCTGGGTGAGCAGCGGGAGGATGTACGCCTGGTCGTGCGCGACCGAGAACCGCGACAGGCTCGGGTCGGCGCTGCCGTCGTCGTACGTGTAGAAGTTCAGCGAGAAGTCCGACGCGCCGAGCGGCTGGCGCAGGAAGCTCAGGCCGATCCCGCTCGACGGGTTGAACAGCGAGTTCATGATGCTGTTGCGGGCCGACGAGTTGTAGATCAGGTTGGCGGACGAGTCGGTGAACGACGCGCCGAAGCCGACCATCGACTGGTACGTCGTGCCGGCGTTGACGGTGATCGTCGAGCCGCTGCCGGCGGTACCGAACGCGACGTCGGCCTTCTTCGTGAGCTGGTTGGCGCGGTCCGGCGTGGTGAGCCAGACGCTCGCGTTGGTGGCGGCGAGGGCGGGCGACGCCTGGGTGACCACGAGCGCGGCGCCGGTGGCGAGCAGCGCGCCGGCGGCGCACGTCGCCAGGAGCCGTTTCCGAGAGGACATGGCGGGTCCCTTCTGGGGGTTGGAGGGGACAGGCGGGGCGGGCGGGCCCCGCCTGTCCCCCGGGGTTATGCGTAGAGCCGGATGTCGGCGAGGCTCCACCAGCTGCCGCTGCTGCCCGTGTTCGTCACCCGCAGGTAGCGGGCGCGGGCCTGCACGTCCACGTTGGTGAGCTGGCCGGCGCCCGTGCCGGAGGCGACGACGCGCCAGGAGGTGCCGTCGTCACTGACGGCCAGCTCCCACGAGCGGGCGTAGTCGCCGACGCTGCCGCCGCTGTCGATCGCGACCCGGCGGAAGGTGGTCCGGTTGCCGAGGTCGACCTGCAGGTACTGGCCCGGCTCCTGCGCCTGGCCGGCGGACCAGCGGGTCGAGGCGTCCTCGTCCACGGCCAGCTTCGCGTCGGCCGAGGCCGGCAGCGACGTGGCGGTGGCGCCCTTCAGCGACAGCAGCTTGAGGCCGTCGTCGAACACCCGGTTGCGGGGCCAGGTGAACGTGGCGAGCGAGCCGCCGGGCAGCGTGTAGTCGAACGTGCGGTCGCCCGCCGCGACGGTGAACGTGCGCGGGTCGTCGTTCTCGTTGTGCACGACCAGCGCCGTGGAGCCGTCGGGGTTGCGGAACGCGACGTCCATGATCTGGCCGTTCCAGCCGGTGGTGCCGAACGAGGTGCTGGCGATCCGCACGGCGCCGGGCTTCACGAAGCGGGACAGGTGCCCGATCGTGTAGTACTCGGCGTTGGTGGTGAACGTGCCGTCCGGCTGGACGGTGATCAGGCCGGTGCAGGTGTCGCAGCCGCCGAGGTGCGGGCCGTTCGTCGAGTCGAGCGCGATGTTCCAGTTGACCGCGGACTTCGCCCAGTTGCGGGTGGTGCCGATGGCGATCGTCCGGGCGTGCCACTTGAGCGTGTCGCGGAAGAACTGCGCCGGCGTGTCGTTCGCGCCGTGCGAGCCGGAGCACTCGGTGAACCAGATGCCCTTGGTCGGGAACGCGTCGTGCAGTGCGGTCTGCGCGGCCGGTTCGCCGTAGTAGCAGTGGTACGCGGTGCCGGCGAGCCACTTCGCGGCGGGGCTGCGCAGCAGCTGGTACGGGTAGTCCGTCTCGGGGTCCTGCCCCGGCGGGACGTTGACGACGTCGTTGGGGTGGGTGGCCCAGTTGTGGTCGTACCCGATGATCTTCGTCCGCGGGCTGAAGAGCCGCAGCAGCGGGCCGAGGATCTCGATGACCTTGGCCTCCTGGGCGACCCGCATGGCGGTCGTCGGGTAGCCGTTGACGCCGCCGTTCTGCGGCTCGTTCTGCACCGTGATGTAGTCGATCGGCACCCCGGCGGCGGTGTACGCGAGGACGAAGCGGGTCAGGTACGCGGCGTACACGGCGTAGATCTTCGGGTCGTCGATGAGCGAACCGCCGACGAGCGAGTCGTTGGCCTTCATCCAGGCCGGCGGGCTCCACGGCGTCGCCATGATCTTCAGCTGGGGGTTGAGCTGCTTCGCCCGGCGCAGCAGCGGCAGGATCTGCGCCTGGTCGCGGGCGATGCTGAACTTCGACAGCGTCCAGTCCTTCTGCCCGGCCGGCACGTCGTCGAGCGAGTAGTGGCTGCTCGCGGCGGTGAAGTCCGACGAGCCGATCGGCTGGCGCAGGAAGCTCACGCCGTCGCCCTTGGCCGGGTCGAACAGGGCGCGCATGGCCTTGTCGCGTTCGGTGGCGCTCAGCCGGTACAGCACGGCGGCCGACGAGTCGGTGATCGACGCCCCGAAGCCGTCCATGCTCTGGTACTCGCGGCTGGGGTCCACGGTGATCGTGACGTTCGGGTTGCCGGCCGCCGCCTTCGTGAAGGCGATCGGGGCTCGCTCGTGCATGAGCTCCGTCTGGTCGACGGTCGTCACCCACACCCGCGCCGACGGAGCGGCCTCACCGGCCTGCGCCTGCGTGAATCCTGTCAGTCCGACGGCGACGGCGGCACCGGCCGCCACCAGCCGTAACACCTGTCGTGGCATAGCGTCTCTCCCGGAGCTACCGATGTAACAAATGAAACATCAATGTAACTAAGCGGAGGACAGCACAGCATCGGCCCGCACCGATTGTCAAGAGCAGTTCAAGCGCTTGACGTGTTCGGCACGGGCCGCGGTATTGGCAGATCGACTACCGGATGAAACGCCGGGATGAAACAGAAACGGCCGGCATGAGCCGGCCGTTCCACGCAGTCGGGTGGCGAGAGCTCAGCCGCGGCGGAGAAGGCGGCCGACGGCGGCCATCATCTCGGTGGCCATCTCCTCGCCCTTGCCCTCCTCGGCGCCGTGCTGCATGCAGTGCCGGGCGTGGTCGTCGAGCAGGCCGAGGGCGACCTTGTCGAGGGCCGCCTGGATGGCGCTGATCTGCGTCAGCACGTCGATGCAGTAGCGGTCCTCGTCGACCATCTTCCCCACGCCGCGGACCTGGCCCTCGATGCGGCGCAGCCGGCCCTGGAGCTGGTCCTTCGTGGCGGTGTACCCGCGAGGCGTGGCGGTGGTCATGTCACCCATCCTAGCGCACACCCCCTGGGGGTATGCTACGTTTGCCAGGTACCCGTGGGGGGTATCCACATCCGTATCAGGAGGAGCCGACATGAGCACCACGACCTACGCCGTCAAGGGGATGACCTGCGGGCACTGCGTGCAGGCGGTCAGCACCGAGGTCGGGAAGGTGCCCGGGGTCACGGACGTCCGGGTCGACCTGGAGGCCGGTGCCGTGACGGTGACCAGCGACGGACCCGCCGACGAGCAGGCCGTCCGCGCCGCCGTCGACGAGGCCGGCTACGAAGTGGTCGGGCTCCGAGCATGAACACGCCGGCCCGGCTCGCCACGTTCGGCGCGGTCCTGGCGGTGGTGTTCGGGGCGGCGTTCGGGGTCGGCCGGCTGGCCGGGCCCGTCGCCGTCGCCGAGCCGGCCGGTGACATGGCGCATCCGGAGGCCGGCGGCGATCCGGGCGCCGGGCACGGTGGCCATGGCGGACCGGCCGCGACGCCGGCCGCCACCGGCCAGTCCGGCCCCGCCGCTCATGGCTATTCGGTGGCGGTCGACCCGTACAGCGGCGGCATCGGCTTCAAGATCGCTGGAGCCGGCGGTCGGACGGTCACCGGGTTCGAGACGGTGCACGAGAAGCCGCTGCACCTGATCGTGGTGCGACGGGACCTCTCCGGGTTCCAGCACGTGCACCCGGTCATGGACGCGGACGGGACCTGGCGGACGGCGCTGGCGCTGCCTGACGGCGGGCCGTGGCGGGCGTACTTCGACTTCACCGAGACCGGCGCGGCGGCGACCGTCCTGACGGCGGATCTCGACGGGCCCGGGGCGCCGCACTCGGAGCCCCTGCCGCCGCCTTCCGCGAGCACGGTCGTCGACGGGTACACGGTCCGCATCGACACCCACGACGGCGTCACCCTGCGGGTCGAGCGGGACGGGCGGCCGGTCACCGACCTGCAGCCGTATCTCGGGGCGGCCGGGCACCTCGTGGCGATCGCCGAGCGGGACCTCGCCTACCTGCACGTCCACCCTTCCGGCCCCGCGGGCGGCGGACCGGAGGTCAGGTTCGCGGTCGAGGGCGCCGCTTCGGGGACCCACCGGCTGTACTTCCAGTTCCAGCACGGCGGCGCGGTGCACACCGCGGAGTTCACCGTGACCGCGATCGGGGGCGGGCATGCCCACAACTGAGCTCACCATCGGCGGCATGACGTGCGCGGCGTGCGCGGCGCGGATCGAGAAGAAGCTGAACCGGCTCGACGGCGTGTCGGCGACCGTCAACTACGCCACCGAGAAGGCGCGGGTCGTCTTCCCGCCGACGCTGGTGGTGGCGGACCTGATCGCCACGGTCGAGCAGACCGGCTACACCGCCGCCGTTCCTGCGGCGCCGGCACCCGCACAGGAAACCGACCCGCTCGCCGAGGCGCGGCAGCGGCTGCTGGTCAGCGCGGCGCTCGCGGCGCCGGTGGTGCTGCTGGCGATGGTGCCGGCGTGGCAGTTCGAGTCGTGGCAGTGGGCGTCGCTGACGCTCGCGGCGCCGGTCGTCGTGTGGGGCGCCTGGCCGTTTCACCGGGCGGCGCTGCGCAACCTGCGGCACGGCGCGGCGACCATGGACACGCTCGTGTCGGTCGGCACCGCGGCGGCGTTCCTCTGGTCGCTCTACGCGCTGTTCCTCGGCGACGCGGGCCGGCCCGGCATGCGGCACCCGTTCGAGCTCACGGTCTCCCGCTCGGCCGGTGCCGACGCGATCTACCTGGAGGTCGCCGCCGGGGTGACGGTGTTCATCCTGGCCGGCCGCTACTTCGAGGCGCGCGCCAAGCGCCGGGCCGGGGCCGCACTGCGCGCGCTGCTCTCCCTCGGCGCCAAGGATGCCGCGGTACTGGCGGCCGACGGCACCGAGCACCGCACGCCCGTCGACCGGCTGGCCGTCGGCGACACGATCCTCGTCCGGCCCGGCGAGAAGGTCGCCGCCGACGGGGTCGTGCTCGACGGCACGTCCGCGGTCGACGTCAGCATGCTCACCGGCGAGCCGCTGCCCGTCGACCTCGGCCCGGGTGACCCGGTCGTCGGCGGCTGCGTCAACACGTCCGGGCGTCTGGTCGTGCGGGTCAGCCGGACCGGCGCCGACACACAGCTGGCGCAGATGGCGCGGCTCGTCGAGGAGGCGCAGAGCGGCAAGGCCGACGTGCAGCGCCTCGCCGACCGGGTCGCCGGCGTGTTCGTGCCGATCGTGATCGCCCTCGCCGTGGGCACGCTCGGCTTCTGGCTCGGCACCGGCGGCTCGGCGGCCTCGGCGTTCACCGCAGCGGTCGCGGTGCTGATCATCGCCTGCCCGTGCGCGCTCGGCCTGGCGACGCCGACGGCGCTGCTCGTCGGCACCGGGCGCGGCGCCCAGCTGGGCATCCTGATCCGCGGGCCGGAGGTCCTCGAGTCGACCCGTCGCGTCGACACCGTCCTGCTCGACAAGACCGGCACCGTCACCACCGGCCGCATGTCCGTCCTGTCGGTCCACGGCGACCCGTCCTCGCTGCGGCTCGCCGCCGCGGTCGAGCACGCCTCCGAGCACCCGATCGCGCGCGCCGTCGCGGCCGCGGTGCCGTCCTCGGCCCGGCCGGCCGTCGCGTCGTTCTCCAGCCACGCCGGCCACGGGGTCAGCGGCATCGTCGAGGACCGGACCGTCTGGGTCGGCCGCCCGTCGTTCCTGGCCGCACAAGGCCTGACGCCGTTCTCCGATGCCACGCCTCCCACCGCGACAGCCGCCACGCCTCCCACCGCGACAGCCGCCACGCCTCCCACCGCGACAGCCGCCGTGCCCGCCACCGCGACGGCCGTCATGGCCTCCCCCGCGACGGACGTCGCGCCTTCCGCTGCGACGGACGTCGCGCCCTCCAGCGGGGCGGAGACGGTCGTCGGCGTCGGCTGGGACGGGGCGGTGCGGGGGTTGATCGAGGTCGGTGACACCGTCAAGCCGTCGTCGGCCGCCGCCGTACGCCGGATCCGCGACCTCGGGCTCCGCCCCGTCCTCCTCACCGGCGACGCCGCCCCGGTGGCGCACGCGGTGGCCGCGGAGGTCGGCATCGACGAGGTCATCGCGGAGGTCCTGCCCGCCGGCAAGCTCGACGTCGTCCGCCGCCTCCAGGCCGAGGGCCGCGTCGTGGCGATGGTCGGCGACGGGGTCAACGACGCGGCCGCCCTCGCCCAGGCCGACCTGGGCCTGGCGATGGGCACCGGCACCGACGCCGCGATCGAGGCCGGCGACCTCACCCTGGTCCGCGGCGACCTGACCGCCGTGCCCGACGCGATCCGCCTGGCCCGGCGCACCCTGGCCACGATCAAGGGCAACCTGTTCTGGGCGTTCGCCTACAACCTCGCCGCGGTCCCCCTCGCCGCCGCGGGCCTGCTCAACCCGATGATCGCCGGCGGTGCCATGGCGCTGAGCTCGGCCTTCGTCGTCGCGAACAGCCTGCGCCTGCGCCGCTTCACCCCGACCCGGCTCGCCGGGACACCCTCCCCGGCGGGCTGACCGGGCACCCGCCCCGGGTGCCCGGTTACGATTGAGGATGGAGCAACTTTTTCAGCGCTACATCCACGCCGGTGCTCTCTCCCGCGACCCGGACGCCCTGGCCGCCCTCTTCACCCCCGACGGCATCCTCGAAGCGCCGCTCGTCCCGCCCGCCGGCCCGTACCCACACCGTCTCGAGGGCCGCGACGCGATCCGCGCCGGCATGGCCGCCTGGTACGCGCGACCGGCCGCCCCCACCCCCGCCGTCGACGTCGCGCGCTCGCGCTACGTCCTGCACGCCACCGCCGACCCGGGCGTCTTCATCGCCGAGATCGACACCGCGTTCACCGGCGCGGGCGGCATGTCGCTGGTTCAGATCTTCCGCGTCCGCGACGGCCAGATCGCCCACCTGCGCGACTACTTCACGCTCTGAAACGCCGCGGCGAACGGGAAGGGGGAGCACGGAGGCTCCCCCTTCCACGTCATGGGCTACTCGGCGCTGAAGGTGACCCGCTGGCGGCGGCGCAGGGTGGCGACCAGGGCGGCGCCACCCACCACGAGGGCGGCGCCCGTGCCGACCAGGGGCAGCGTGCTGCTGGAGCCGGTCACCGGCAGGCTCGGGCTGGGGGACGCGGACGGCGTCGCCGGCTTCGAGGCGGACGGGGTCGGCGACGGGGAGGCGGACTTCGACGGCGACGGGGAGGGCGACGGGCACGGGCCGGTCAGCGCCACCCAGCCGCTCGCGACGTCGGCGCCGAAGCCGTCGGCCCACTTGGCCTTGTACGTGATCTTGACCTTGGTGGCGGGGCGCTCGACGACCGAGGTGAACGAGACCTGGGTGAGCGGGTTGCCGGTGCGGGCGGCGATCGTCGTGGGGACCTGGGTGGTCGACAGGACCGTCGTGGCCTTCTGGTCGAGCACCAACGTGAGATCACTGAGCGTGACGATCTTGTTGTAGTCGTTGGTCAGCTTCCAGGTGACCTCGTACTTGCCGTCGACGGAGACGCACTCGGCGGAGCCGGACGCCCCCGATGCGTGCGCACTGGCGGGCGAAGCGAACATGGTCGATAGCCCAACGGCCGCGGTCGCGGCGGCGGTGCCGATCGCGACCCTCCTGAACAGCGTGTTTTCCACGACGACTCCAACCATACGAAACTTGACGTCCGACAACATAAGACCGAGGCGGGCGCGAGCGACAGCCGTTGTGGGGCAGGAAATTTGGAACTGGTCCGGGTTTGGGTGATTCATCCGGGAAAATACTGTTGATCGATGAAATTCGCCGTGACAGAGGGCGATCGGGCAGGTGGAGATGCGCTACCACCCTTACGCTGACGAGGCATGAGACGGGGTTACGCACTGCTCGCGCTGATCATGCTCACCGCCTGCTCCACAAAGGACGCACCGCCGGCGGCGCCGGCCGCGACGGCGGCCCAAGGCAAGGGTGACCACGCCCTGACCGTCACCGTCGGTGACAAGGAGCGCACGTTCCAGCTCCACGTGCCGCCGCAGTACGACCCGGCGCGCACCATGCCCGCGGTCGTCGCGCTGCACCACAAGCCCGGCAGCGGCGCCACGATGCGGGAGCTGACCGGGTTCGACGCGAAGGCCGACGCGGAGGGCTTCCTCGTCGCGTACCCGGAGGGCGCCGGCGGGCAGTTCAACGCGTTCGGCTGCTGCGGGGTGCAGGACGACGTCGGCTTCGTCAAGGCCGTCGCCGCGCTGCTCGTCGAGCGGTGGCACGCCGACCCCGGCCGGGTGTTCCTCGCCGGCGTCTCCAACGGCGCCGACCTGAGCTACCGCGCCGCGGTCGAGGCGCCGGGCGTGTTCGCCGCGATCGGCGCGGTCAGCGGCGGCTTCGCCGGCGGGCGGACCGAGGCGGCGGACTACCGGCCGGCGGCCCCGGTGTCGGTGGTGACCCTCATCGGCGCCGCCGACCCGCAGGCCGCCACCTTCACGACCGGCGTCGGCACCTGGCGCAAGCGCCTCGGCTGCGAAGCACCCAAGGAGACGAGCCCCGCACCGGGCGTACACGAGACGACGACGCGCTGCGGGGACGGCAGCGACGTGCAGGCCTACGTCATCGACGGCGGTGCACACGCGTGGTTCGGCGCGACGGTCGGTGAGCTCAAGGCGCCGGGGCAGATCGGGGCGACCGACACGCTGTGGAAGTTTTTCGTGGCGCACCCGCGACGCTGATGATGGTCGCCATGAGGACGATGCTCGACTTCCTGTCCGGCCTGCCCGAGCCGCGGCTGGCCGAGCTCGCCGCCGGCCACCTGTCCGCCGGGCCGGCGCCGCGCGGCACGAAGGCCCTCAAGGAGCTCGCGGCGCTGCTGCTGGAGCCCGCCACGGTGACGGCGACGGTCGCCGCGCTCAGCCTGCCGGAGCTGCAGGTCGCCGAGGCGCTGTCGCTGCGCGCCGCCGGGACCCGCCGCGCCGACCTCGCCGGGCTGCTGGGCGTGGCCGGGCACGACGCCGACCTCGGCATGGTGCTGGGGCGGCTGGAGTGGCACGCGCTCGCCTGGCCCGACGGCGACTGGATCCGCACCGCGCCGATCCACGAGGTGATCGTCGGCGGCTACGGGTTCGGCCCGTCGGCCCGCCTGGAGCTCGTGCAGCTGCCGCTGGACCGGCTGCAGCGCATGGCGTACAACCTCGACGCGCCCGTCGGCCGGGACCGCACGTCGCTGCTCGGCGCGGTCTGCGCCGCCCTCGCCGACGCGTCGACCGTCCGGGCGAAGTTCGCCCAGGCGCCGGAGGCCACCAAGGACCTGCTGCTGTCGCTGGCCGAGGACGACCCGTACTTCTTCGACCCGCGGCAGATGGGCGCGCTGCGCACCAACCGGTCCACGCCGCTGCGGTGGGCCGTCGACCACGGGCTGCTGATGTGGAACCCCGTCGGCATGGCCGCGGTGCTGCCGAGCGAGGTCGGCGTCGTGCTGCGGGAGGGCTTCCGCGCCGACTTCGACCCGGCGCCGCCGCTGCAGGTGCCGGTCGAGGTCAGCGCCGAGATGGTCGAGCGCGACGGCGCCGCTGCGGTCCGGGGCGCGCTCGCGCACGTCACCGCCCTGCTGGAGGCGTGCGGCCGGGCGCCGGTGCCGATGCTGAAGGACGGCGGGATCGGCCTGCGGGAGCTGCGCCGGCTCGGCAAGGCGCTCGGCGGCGACGAGACCGGCATGCGGCTGTGGCTCACGCTCGCCGCCGTCACCGGGCTGATCGGCGTGACGGACAACCGGATCGCGCCGTCGGCCTACTACGACGACTGGTTGAAGCTCGACCCGCCCGCGCAGTACGGCGAGCTGCTCACCGCCTGGCTGGTCATGCACGCGATCCCGCTGGACCCGCAGGTGCCGGTGCTGCTGCGGACCGATCGCGACGAGGCCGTGAGCGTCCTGCGGCGCAGCCTCGTCTCGCTGCTCAACGGCCTGCCGGGCGGCTACGCGCTGCCGTCGCTGGACGGGGTCAACGCGCTGCAGATGTACATGCGGCCGCTGCTGACCGGAGCGGACGCCGAGGAGGCGTACCCGACGACGGCCATGCTGTGGCGGGAGCTGGAGCTGATGGGGCTGGGCGCCCTGCACGCGCCGACCGCCCTGTGCCGGGCCCTCGCCGCCGAGGCCGGCCTGGACGGCATGCCACAGCGGTCCGCGCTGCGGGCCGAGCTGGAGCGGCTGATCCCGGCCGCGCAGCGCACGATGCTGCTGCAGAGCGACCTGACCGCCGTCGTGACCGGGGCGCCGGCGCCGCAGCTCGCCGCGTTCCTCGATCTCGCCGCCGACCGGGAGTCCCGCGGCGGCGGGCACACGTGGCGCTTCTCGGAGGCGTCGGTGCGCCGCGCGTTCGACACCGGCGCGACGGCCGACGAGCTCCTCGCGTCGCTGCGCGAGGCGGCGGCCGGCGGGCGGGTCCCGCAGCCGCTGCAGTACCTGGTCACCGACCTCGCCCGCCGGCACGGGTCGGTGCGGGTCCGCCCGGTCGCGTGCGTGCTGCGCAGCGACGACCCGACGCTGCTCGCGGAGCTGCCGCGGGTGAAGAGCCTCGCCAGGCTGGGCCTGACCGAGCTCGCGCCGACCGTCTACGCCAGCGCGCTGCCGGTGGCGGAGACCCTGGCGGCGCTGCGGGCGGCCGGCTACGCCCCGGCGGGCGAGCACGCCGACGGCACGATCGCCTTCGACAAGATCACCAGATTCAGGACCGGTCCTGACCGCAACTCCGACTAGCGTGACCGCTGTGATCCTCACGAAGCGGCAGCTCAACCGCACCTACCTGCAGCGCCAGCTGCTGACGACGCCCGATGGCGAGCCCGATCCACGCCCGGTCGACGAGGTGGTCGCGCACCTCGTCGCGGTGCAGGCGCAGGAGGTCGACGCGCCCTACGTCGGCCTGTGGACCAGGACCCGCCGGGCGCGGCACGAGGACCTCGTCGAGGCGCTCACCGACCGCCGGGTGGTGCGCGCCGGGCTGCTGCGGCGCACCCAGCACCTGACCACCGGCGCCGACTACCGCTGGCTGCGGCCCATGCTCAAGCAGCGGCTGGGGACCGGCGGGCTGTCGCCGTTCGCCAAGGAGTTCGCCGGGCTGGACATCGCCGACATCGGCGCGGCCGGGCGCGACATCCTGCGCGGCCAGGCCATGACCCGGCCCAAGCTGGCGAAGGCGCTCGGCGAGCGGTTCCCCGGCCGCAAGGGGATCGCCCTGGCCTGGGTCGTGCAGTTCCAGGAGAACCTGGTGCACCCGCCACCGTCCGGGGTCTGGCGCCGCCGCGGGCACGTGACCTGCGCGCTCGCCGAGGACTGGCTGGGCGGGCCGCTGGAGGAGCGGCCGGACGTGTGGACGCTGCTGCGGCGGTACCTCGCCTCGTGCGGCCCGGCGAGCGTCCCCGACCTGCAGAACTGGTCGGGGATGAAGCGGCTGCGCGACGACGTCGAGGCGCACCGGCACCGGCTGCGGGTCTACCGCGACGAGCGCGGGCAGGAGCTGTTCGACCTGCCGGACCTGCCGGTGTGCGGCGGCGACGAGGAGCCGCCGGTGCGCTTCCTGCCGGAGTTCGACAACCTGGTGCTCAGTCACGAGGACCGCACCCGGATCATCGCCGACGAGGACCGCGCGAAGGTCTGCCCGGGCTATTCGATGGTCCACCCCACCTTCCTGGTCGACGGGTTCGTCGCGGGCATCTGGTCGGTGACGGCCGAGGCCCTGACCATCTCGCCGTTCCGTCGCCTGACCGATGACGATGCGGCGTCGGTACTGGCCGAGGCCGGCCGACTGCGGGCGTTCCTTCAGGTCGACGTCACGGTGCGCCTCGACCAGAGCTGAGCGGCCAGCCTGGCGGCGCCCAGGGCGGGGTCATGGGCGGTGCCGACCTCGACGCCACGGTCGTGCAGGGCGTCCAGCACCCCCGCCCGGACGGGCGTCGGCCCGGTGAGCAGCCCTCCCGCCAGTACCACGGCCGAATCAGGAGCATCGAGGGCGTCGAGCGTGTGGAGCAGCCGGTCCACCCCCTCGGCCACGATCGCGGCGGCGGCCGGGTCACCGTCGGCGGCGAACTCGCACACGACCGGGGCGAGGGCGGCGAACGACCCGAGCGGCAGCCGCTGCGCCCAGTGCACGAGGTCGTCGGCGGACGTGACGCCGGCGTGCAGCGCCACCCGGACGGCGAGCCCCGACGACGACCAGTGCCGCGCCGCGTGCCGGACCGCCTGCAGGCCCAGCCAGAGGCCCGAGCCCTCGTCGCCGAGCAGCCAGCCGAGGCCGTCGGCGGCGCGCACGACCTCCGTGCCGTCGATCAGCGCCGCGACCGCCCCGGTGCCGGCGATCAGCACGGCGCCCCGGTCCGCGGTGGCCCCCGCGGCGTAGGCGGTCACCACGTCGGCGACCACGGGGACCGGGCAGGTCAGGCCGATGGCCGCCCACTGGTCGGCGAAGCCGGCGGCGACGCCGGGATCAGCGAGGATGCTGACCCCGGCGACTCCCACCACGCCCGCGACGACCCCACCCGGATCGTGCGGGCCGAGTGCCTCGCGGACCGCCGCCCCGATCGCAACCGCGGCCGCCGACCCGACAGCGGACGGGTTGCCCGGACCCGCGGCCCCGCGCCCCAGGACCGTCCCGTCGGCCGAGGTGACGACCGCTTTGGAGGCCGTACCACCGGCATCGACCCCGAGGATGAGCACCATGGCGATGATGGAAACATAGAAAATGCTTATTGACTAGAAGTTGAAGTGGTCGTAATTTTCATCGCCAAGACAGGACGATGAAAAGGATGACCGTAGTGACCGGTGAGAGCGGCGGGCTGCTGGGGCGGCTGCGCATCGAGGGGCCGACCATGCCGGATGCCCTCGGGAAGATCGCGGAGACCATCCTCAACGACCCCGAGACCGCGGCGCACGCCAGCATCGTCGACCTTGCCGAGCGGTCGGGCACCTCCACGGCGACCGTGACCCGGTTCAGCCGCACGCTCGGCTTCAAAGGCTACGCCAACCTGCGGGTCGCCATCGCGACCGAGACCGGCCGCGCCGAGCAGGCCCGCTGGGAGACCGACATCAGCGGCGACATCGCGCCCGACGACCCCCTCGACGGGGTGCTCGACGTGATCACCGCCGCGGACACCAGGGCGATCCAGGCGACCGCCGCCGGTCTCGACGTCGCGCAGGTCGAGCGGGTCGCCGCGGCGATCGCCGGCGCCGGGCGGGTCGAGATCTTCGGGCTGGGCAGCAGCGGCACCGCCGGCCGGGAGATGGCCTTCCGGCTGGAGCGCATCCGCGTCCCGGTCTGGTACCGGTCGGACAGTCACACCGCGCTGACCAACGCCGCGCTGCTCGGCCCCGGCGACGTCGCGATCGGCCTGTCGCACTCCGGCCGCACCCGCGAGGCGATCGAGACCCTCGCCGAGGCCGCCGACCACGGCGCGCTGACGGTGGCGGTGACGTCGTTCGGCCGCTCGCCGCTCGCCGAGGTCGCCGACGTGGTGCTCACGACGTCGGTCCACGAGACCACCTTCCGCGTCGCGGCCCTCTCCGCACTGCACTCGCAACTGCTGGTCCTGGACCTCATCTACGTGGCGGTCGCGCAGCGCACCTATGAACGGACCGCCGAGGCCCTGGAGCTCACGGTGCGCGCTGTGGACGCGCACCGCGTGCCCGACACGAACAGCAACCGCAAGCGACCACGGAGGGAAAAGCCGCTGTGACCAGCATCAGAAGTGGGGACTACGTCGAGGTGATCCGCGCCGCCATCGACCGCGTCACCAGCAGCCAGGCCGACTTGGTGGCGCACGCCGCCGACCTGATGACCGCCACGCTGCAGGCCGGCGGGGTGATCCAGGCGTTCGGCTGCGGGCACTCCGAGGCCCTGGCGATGGAGATCGCCGGCCGCGCCGGAGGGCTCGTGCCGACCAACAGGATCGCCCTGCGCGACATCGTCCTCTACGGCGGCGACCCGTCGACCGTCCTCGCCGACCCGCAGCTGGAGCGCACGCCGACCGTCGCGCACCGGCTCTACGACCTCGCCCCCGTCAAGCCCGACGACACCTTCGTCATCGCCTCCAACTCCGGCGTCAACGGCGCCGTGGTGGAGATGGCGCAGCTCGTCAAGCAGCGCGGGCACGCCCTCATCGCGATCACGTCGCTCGAGCACTCCTCGCGCGTCGACTCGCGGCACGAGAGCGGCATGAAGCTCAGCGACTTCGCCGACGTGGTCCTCGACAACGGGGCACCCTACGGCGACGCGTCGCTGCCCCTGCCGGGCGGCGGCGCGGTCGGCGCCGTCTCCTCGATCACCGCGGCCCTGCTGGCCCAGCAGATCGTCACCGAAGTGGTGGCGCGGCTGCTGGCACTCGGCGTCACGCCGCCGGTCTACCTGTCCGACAACGTTCCAGGCGGGCGGGAGCACAACGCAGCACTCGAAGCGCGGTACGCCGGGCGCATCCGGCGTACCGCTTAGGAGAGAAGGCCCAGTCATGAACCCATCACCCTTCGCCCAACCGTACCCGACAAGACGGACCGTCCTCCGTGCGGCGGTCGCCGCCGGGGCCACGCTCCCGCTGCTCAGCGCGTGTGTGACCAGTGGCAAGGACAGCGACACCAAGGCCGAGACCGGCGCCAAGAGCTCCACCAACCCGCTCGGTGTGAAGGAGGACGCGCCGCTGGAGGTCGTCATCTTCAAGGGCGGCTACGGCGACGACTACGCGAAGAAGGCCGAGGGCCTGTACACGTCCAAGTACCCGAAGGCCACGATCGACCACAAGGGCATCCAGAAGGTCGGCGAGGCGCTGCAGCCGCGCTTCGTCGCCAACACCCCGCCGGACGTCGTGGACAACACCGGAGCCGGCCGCCTCGACCTCGCCACGCTCGTCGGCGCGAAGCAGCTGTCGGACCTCAAGGACCTGCTGGAGGCGCCGTCGTTCGACGACCCGGCGGTCAAGGTCAAGGACACGCTGCTGCCGGGCGTCATCGAGGACGGCACCTTCGACGGCTCGACGCTCGTGCTCAACTTCACCTACACCGCATGGGGTCTCTGGTACAGCAAGCCGCTCTTCGCCAGCAAGGGCTGGACGTACCCGAAGACCTGGGACGAGATGATGGCGCTCTGCGCCACGATCAAGGCCGCGGGCATCGCCCCCTGGACCTACCAGGGCAAGTACCCCGAGTACATGAACGACCCGCTGCTGACCATGGCGGCGAAGACCGGCGGCACCGACCTGCTCAAGGCCGTGGACAACCTGCAGCCGAACGCCTGGAAGTCCGACGCGTTCAAGGCCGCCGCCGAGGCGTTCGCCGAGCTCGCCGCGAAGGGCTACATCATGGCCGGCTCGGAGGCGCTGTCGCACACCGAGTCGCAGGCCGCGTGGTGCCAGGGCAAGGCCGCGTTCATCCCCTGCGGCTCCTGGCTCGAGGCCGAGCAGAAGGACGTCGCACCCAAGGGCTTCGACATGGTGATGGGCGCCGTGCCGGCCCGCACCGCCTCGGACAAGATGGGCGGCGCGGCGATCCAGGCCGCCAGCAGCGAGGCCTTCATCGTGCCGTCCAAGGCCAAGAACGTCGCCGGCGGCATGGAATACCTGCGGATCCTGTTCTCGAAGCAGTCGGCGAAGAGCTTCGCCGAGAGCGCCGGCACGCTGCCCGCGGTCGTCGGCGCCACCGACGGGCTCACCCTGTCCAGCGGTCTGGACTCCACCAGCGCCGCGGTCAAGGCCGCCGGCAAGGAGGCCTTCACGTTCCGCTTCCGCACCTGGTACGCGCCGCTGGCCAAGGCCGTCGACGACGCCACCGGCGAGCTGATCAACAAGCGGGCCACGCCGGCCGAGTGGGCCGACCGCATCCAGAAGGCCGCCGACGCCATCGCCAAGGACAGCTCCGTCAAGAAGTACACCCGCTGATGAAACACGGTCGGCTCCGGTTCCTCATCGGTGCGCTGGCGCCGGCGCTGGTGCTGCACGTCATCTTCGTGCTGTCGCCGTACGGGCAGGCGTTCTACCTCTCGCTCACCGACTGGACCGGCGTGGCCGGCGAGGCGCACTTCGTCGGGGCGGGCAACTACGCCCGCCTCGGCGGCGACTCCCTCTTCCTCGACGCCGTGCGCAACAACGCGGTCATGCTCATCTGCGTGCCGGTCGTGACGATCGCGCTGGGCCTGTTCCTGGCGAGCATGCTGCACATCGGCGGCGGCAGCGGCCGGAAGGGGATCCGGGGGTCCGGCGCCTACCAGATCGTGTACTTCTTCCCCCAGCTGCTGTCGCTGGTGGTCATCGCGGTGCTGTGGCAGTTCGTCTACAACCCGACCAACGGCCTGCTCAACGGGGCGCTGCGGGCGTTCGGCCTCGACGGGCTCGCCCGCAGCTGGCTGGGTGACCCGTCCCTGGCGCTGCCGGCAGTCATGGCGGTGCTGGTCTGGTCGTCGGTCGGCTTCTACATGGTGCTGTTCAGCGCGGCCATCGACGGCATCCCGAAGGAGCTCTTCGAGGCGGCGCTGCTCGACGGCGCCGGCGGCTGGGCGACCTTCCGCAAGGTGACGCTGCCACTGGTCCGCGACACCGTGCAGGTCGCGTTCGTCTACCTGGGCATCGGGGCCCTCGACGGGTTCGCGATCGTGCAGGTGATGACGGTCGGGCCCGGCGGGCCGGACGGTGCGACCGAGGTCATCGGGCTCTCGCTGTACCGCACCGCCTTCACCTACGGCAAGTTCGGCTACGCCTCGGCCATGGGCGTCGCGCTGTTCTTCGCCACCCTGACCCTCGCGATCCTCGCCCTGCGGTCGGGCCGCAAAGAACGGCTGGAGCTGTCATGAAGCGTTTCCCGGTGCACCTGGCGATGCTGCTCTGGGGGGTCGTCACCGCGCTGCCGCTGCTGTGGGCGATCGTCAGCTCCTTCAAGAAGGACAACGACATCCTCAACGACCCCTGGTCGCTGCCCACGGACCCGCAGTGGGGCAACTGGGCCCGGGCCTGGAGCCAGGCGAACATCGGCCGGTACTTCTTCAACAGCCTGATCGTGGTGGGCGGGGGCCTGCTGCTGACGATGCTGCTCGGCTCGCTGGTCGCCTACGCCCTGGCGCGCTACGAGTTCCGCGGCAACCGGTTCATCTACTACGTGTTCGTCGCGGCCATGTTCTTCCCGGTGTTCCTGGCCCTGGTGCCGCTGTTCTTCGTCGTGCAGCAGCTCGGTCTGCTCGGCACCTACCAGGGGCTGATCCTGGTCTACGCCGCGTACGCGGTGCCCTTCACGGTCTTCTTCCTGCACGCGTTCTTCAAGACGCTCCCCACGGAGGTGGCGGAGGCGGCGTTCCTGGACGGCTGCTCGCACGGCGCGGTGTTCTTCCGCGTCATGCTGCCCATGGCCCGTCCCGGTCTCGTCGCCGTCGGCATCTTCAACTTCCTCGGGCTCTGGAACCAGTACCTGCTCCCGCTGGTCCTCAACCCCGACCCAGATCGGTATGTCCTGGCGCAGGGTTTGGCCGCCCTGTCGGTCAGTCAGGGGTATCGCAGCGACTGGAGCGGTCTGTTCGCCGGTCTCACCATCGCAATGCTGCCGGTGCTCATCGCCTACGTCGCGTTCCAACGGCACATCCGAGCCGGTATGACCGCCGGCGCGGTCAAGTAAGGTCCGTCAAACTCCTTTCCCCTCAAGGAGGACTGTGCCCATGTCCATTGGCAAACGTCGATCTCTGGCCACCGTCGCGGCCGGCGTCGCGCTGCTCGGTGCGGGAGGTGCCGTGGCCGTCACCGCGGCCACCGTCGGCACCGCCGCGGCCGCGGCGAACAACTGTGGCTACCTGTTCGACGACTTCAACTACAGCTCGTCGTCGGACCCCACGCTGACCAGTCACGGGTGGGTGCCGCGCACGTACGCCGGCGGTCCCGGCGTGCCCGGCGCGACCTGGTCGGCCAACAGCATCACCTTCCCGACCAACGGCGGTCAGAAGGTGCTCCAGCTGCAGGCCTCCACCGACGGCACCGGCGGCGGCACCAACCAGGCCGAGCTGTACTCCTCGCAGAAGCGCTACCTCGAAGGCACCTACGCGAGCCGGGTCCGCTTCACCGACACGCCCGTCAGCGGCAACGACGGCGACCACATCAACGAGACGTTCTTCACCATCAGCCCGCTCAACGGTGACCTCGACCCCACCTACAGCGAGCTGGACATCTCGGAGTATCTGCCGAACGGCGGCTGGGGCGAGCAGGGTCCGATCAACTACCAGACGACCTGGTACACCTACCGCAACGAACCCTGGTTCGCCGACAACGTCCACTCGGAGCAGCGGCGCAGCTTCGACGGGTGGCACGACCTGGTGGTCACCGTCGCGAACGGGCACGTCATCTACTACATCGACGGCGTCCAGATGGGCGACCACTCCGGCAAGTTCTACCCCCGCCAGACGATGACCATCAACTGGAACCTCTGGTTCATCGACACGGCGGCGCACACCGGTGGGATGTCGACCTACATCCAGCAGGTCGACTGGGTCCTGTTCGCCAAGAACCAGGTGCTCACGCCGGCGCAGGTGACCAGCCAGGCGGGCACGTACCGCTCGGCCGGCAACTCCTTCACCGACACGGTCGACTCGGCCGGTCCGTGCGTGACGCCGACCGGCTCGGCCACGCCCACCACCTCCGCGTCACCGTCCAAGTCCCCGTCGGCGTCGCCGTCGGTCTCCACCCCTCCGGCCACCAGCTGCAACGCCGCCCCGGAGTGGTCGATCGGCGCCGTCTACACCACGGGCCAGACCGTCAAGCACGAGAAGAGCAAGTACGGCGACCCGAACGGCCCCGCCTCGGGCCAGGGCAAGCACCTGTGGCGCGCCAAGTGGTGGACGCAGGGCTCCGAACCCGGCTGGACCGCCAACTGGGAAGACCTCGGCCACTGCTGAGTTAGGTACGCGACAGGGCGGGCACCGGACTGCGGTGTCCGCCCTGCCGTGCCGGTCGGCGCGGCGCTCACCCCCGGCCGGCGCCCGCTAGACGCCGCTCGCCCGGTCCAGCAGGAGGGCGCGTTCGCGTTCGTTGCGGGTCATCGACGCGGCTCGCTCCAGCTCGGCCCGCGCCTCGTCCCGGCGGCCGAGCTTGAGCAGGAAGTCGGCGCGGACGGTGGGGAGCAGGTGGTAGCCACGCAGCGACGGCTCCTCCAGCAGCGGGTCGAGGACGGCCAGGCCGGCCGCCGGGCCGTCGGCCATGGAGACGGCGACAGCCCGGTTCAGCTCGACGACCGGGGACGGGGGCAGTTCGGCGTACAGGGCGGCGATGCGGTGCCAGTCGGTGTCGGCGGCCGTGGCGGCGCGGGCGTGGCAGGCGGCGATCGCGGCCTGGAGGGTGTACGTGCCGCCGCCGAGGCTCTCCGCGGTCGACAGGGCGGCCAGGCCGCGGCTGATGAGGAGCCGGTCCCAGCGCGAGCGGTCCTGCTCCAGCAGCACGATCGGCTCGCCGGACGGGCCGGTGCGGGCCGCGGAGCGCGAGGCCTGGATCTCCATGAGCGCGAGCAGGCCGTGGACCTCGGGCTCGGCCGGCATCAGTCCGGCCAGGACGCGGCCGAGACGCATCGCCTCCTCGCACAGCGCCGGGCGCATCCAGTCGTCGCCGGCCGTGGCGGAGTAGCCCTCGTTGAAGATGAGGTAGATGACCTCCAGAACGGAGCCGAGCCGGGCCGTGCGGTCGGCGCCGGTGGGCAGCTCGAAGGGCACCCGCGCGTCGGCGAGGGTCTTCTTGGCCCGGCTGATGCGCTGGCCGGCGGTCGCGCCCGGGACGAGGAAGGCGCGGGCGATCTCGTCGGTGGACAGGCCGCCGAGCACGCGCAGGGTCAGCGCCACCCGGGACTCGGCGGTGAGCGCCGGGTGGCAGGCGGTGAAGATCAGCCGGAGGAGGTCGTCCTCGATGGTGTCCTCGCCGATGGCCTCGAACTCGTCCTCGGCGGTGTCGGGGTGCAGCAGGTCGGGCATCCGGGCCTCGAACCGCTCCCGGCGCCTGATCTGGTCGATCGCCCGCCGTTTCGCGGTCGTCATCAGCCAGGCGCCGGGGTTGCGCGGCACGCCCTCGGCCGGCCACTGCTCCAGCGCCGCCAGGAGGGCGTCCTGGGCCAGCTCCTCGGCGAGGCCGACGTCACCGACCATGCGCGCGACCCCGGCGATGACCCTGGCCGCCTCGATCCGCCAGACCGCCTCGATCGCCTGATGGGTGTCCGCTCGCGTCACGGCACCAACGTAGCGTCAGCCGAAGTCGGCCACCTTGCGGACCTCGACCTCGATCTCGATCTCGTCGAACAGCGCGGTGAAGCGCTGCGCCCACTCCACGGCCTCGGCGTGGTCGCGGACCTGCAGGATCGCGAACCCGGCGATGACCTCCTTCGCCTCGGCGAACGGCCCGTCGACCACGGTCTGCGCGCCGTTCTTGACGCGGATCACCGCCGCGCCCTCCGCGCTCGGCCGCAGTCCCTCGGCCGCGAGCAGGACGCCCGCCTTGTTCACCTCGGTCATGAACCCGCCCATCCTGGCCAGGAACTCGGGCGTCGGCGACCAGGCGGCCGGGTCGGCGTCGTTGACCTTGTGCATCAGCATGTAGCGCATCGTGGATCTCCCTTGTCGTGGTCCAGCAACTGTCAACGCGTCGAACGGCGGCCGCCGTTTTCGACACCGGGGCCGAACGAGAGCTCCGCCGCCGCGTCGCCGACCTCGCGGCGCAGGATCGGGTCGAGGGAGCGCTCGGCGAGCATGACCGAGGCGAGCCGTCGCGACCGGCCGGCGTACCGGGGGAACGCCTGCCGCACGATGAGCTTCGCGAACAGCTGGTAGCGGCCGGACACCATCGCGGGCGCGTCGGCGAAGAAGCGCTCCACATAGGGGTCGGTGAGCTCCTCCTGGCCGTGCTGCCAGAAGCCGGCCGCGGCGGCCATCGCGACCCCGGCCCGCTCCTCGCGCACGATCATCTCCCACGCCTCCGCCTTCGCGTCCGCGTCGGGCAGGGCGGCGTGGCACCTGGCGGCCTTCTCCGCGCCGCGGCTGCCGGGGTCGCGCCGGGACTCCGCGGTGACGTCGGACGCGGACGCGGCGCCGAGCGCGGCGAGCCGGGCGAGCGCGTCCCACCGCAGGTCCTGGCTGACGACGAGGCCCGCGGCGCCGGTGGGCGCGGGCAGCAGCGGCGACGACGCGGGCGCCGCCACGCCGGTGAGCACCGAGACCGGGGTGGGGGCGAGCCAGTCGGCGAGCGTCGGGACGTGCGGCGGACCGGCGACCGTCGTCAGCGCGGTCGCGAGCGCGACCTGCCGCCCGCTGCCCGGCGCCGCCGCCGACAGGGCCGCGGCGCAGATCGCGGCGAGCGGGCCGAAGTCGACGAGCCCGCGCCGGGCGAGGTCGTCCCGGGCGTACGCGAGGACCTCGACCAGCACGCTCGTCTCCGCCTCGCCGGCCAGCGCGGCCTCCAGCAGGGTGAGGAACGCCTCGGGTGACAGCTCGCCCTCGCCGGCGGCGTCCATCGCCGCGGTCCACAGCAGCGCCCGCGCGTGGGGGTCGGCGATCGCCGGCAGGACGGACGGCAGCGCCGCCAGGCTGGCGGGGTCGAGGAGCACCTTCGCGTAGGTGTCGTCGACGAGCAGCACGCCGCCGGGCGGCAGGCCGGACCGCCCGTCCACCGCGACGGACCCGCCGTCGAGGATGACGGGGGCGTCCCGGACGCGTGCGCCGTGACTGTCGTACACCGTGATCCGGAACCGGTGCGGCCGCAGCGGCGCACCGGTCTGCTCGACGGTCAGGCCCGACGGCCCGGGCAGCGGGCGCAACGTGTTGAACCCGGTGCTGCGCAGCCACAGGTCGGCCCAGCCGTCGAGGTCGGTGCCCGCCACCGAGCCCAGCACGGCGAGGAAGTCGGCGAGGCCGGCGTTGCCGAAGCGGAAACGCTCGAAGTAGGCGCGGAGCCCGGCGAGGAACACGTCGTCGCCGAGGAGCGCCGACAGCTGCCGCAGCGCCGCGGCGCCCTTGGCGTAGGAGATGCCGTCGAAGTTGAGGAACGCGGCGGCGGTGTCGGCGACGTCGTCGGGCGCGACCGGGTGCGTGGAGGGCCGCCGGTCGGCGAGCATGCCCCAGCGCTCGCGCCACGCCGCGAAGTCCGCGGCGGCGCCGGGGTGGCGGCCGGTCTCGGCGGCGACCCGCCACCCCATCAGCTCGGCGAACGCCTCGTTGAGCCAGATGTCGTCCCACCACCGCAGGGTGACGAGGTTGCCGAACCACATGTGCGCCAGCTCGTGCGCCATGACCACGAAGCGGCGCAGGCGGTCGTAGTCGGTGGCCACGGTCCGGAAGAGGAACTCCTCCTTGAACGTGACCAGGCCCGGGTTCTCGACCGCGCCGCCCGGGAAGTCGGGGATGAACGCCTGGTCGTACTTGCCGAACGCGTACCGCACGCCGAAGAGCTCGTGGTAGCGGTCGAGGTTCGCGGCCGTGGCGGCGAACAGCTCACCGGCGTCGGCGTCCAGGTGCGGCGCGAGGGACCGGCGGCAGAGCAGGCCGAGCGGGATGCCGTCGTGCTCGGCGGTACGGACGTGCCACGGCCCGGCGAGCACCGTGAAGAGGTACGGCGCGATCGGCGGGGTCGGCTCGAACGCCCACACGCCGTCGCCGGCCTGGCGCAGCGGCGCGTTGCCGTGCACCGTCCACTGTGGAGGCGCGGTGACGGTCAGCGTGACGGGCGCCTTCAGGTCGGGCTGGTCGAAGCAGGCGAAGATGCGCTGCGCCTCGTCGAGCGGCGCCTGCCCGTACAGGTAGACCTCGCCGTCCTCGGGGTCGACGCTGCGGTGCAGCCCTTCGCCGGTCCGCGAGTAGTCCGCGGAGAACGTCACCTCGAGCCGGTTGGCGGCGCGCAGCCCGGGCAGCGGCAGCCGGTTGCCGTCCAGCGTGGCCGGGTCCAGGGGCCGCCCGTTGAGGAGGATCCGCTCCGGCCGGACGTCTTTCATCTCCACGAAGGTGGCGGCGCCGGGTGAGGCGCAGGCGAAGTCGACGACGGTGCGGGAGACGTACGTGGCGGGGTCGGTGACGTCGAGGGAGACCGCGTATCCCCCGACGCGGACGAGTGCGGCTCGGGTCTGCGCCTCGACCCGGGTCAGGGCGCGGCTCGGGCTGGTCATTCCCCGACGCTACCCGGACCGCGGCGGCGCAATGCGCCTAGTCGGCCCGCGACAACGACAGTTCGCGCGGGTCCGGGCCGGCGGCGGTGGCGGTCGCCCCCGGGGCCACCCGGCCGGCGAGCAGCGCGCCGGCGACCGCCGGCAGCAGCGCGATCAGGAACGCGGCGACGTAGGCGACCGGCCCGGCGGTGACGAGCGCGGCGAACACCGCCCCGCCGACCGCGAGCACCACCGTCGTCAGCAGCGAGTCGGCGACCGACAGCGCGGAGCTGTTGACGCCCTGCTCGTCGGTCCGGGACAGCTGCAGGACCAGCGTGGACGCCGTCGGCGACGCCAGCCCCATGCCGAACCCGGCGACGCACCAGCCGGCCACGACCGCCGCGACGGGGACGGCCGGCGCGACCAGCGCGACCGCCGACAGCACGCCGAGCGCGATCGCCGACAGGCCGGTCCGCAGCCGCGCGGCGGGGCTGAAGCGCTGGCCCTGGCGGGCCTGGATCCACGAGCCGGCGGACCACAGCAGCGCCCCGGCGGTGAGGGTGAGCCCGGCCAGCGACGGGGTGAGGCCGCGCTCGCGGGTGAGCAGCAGCGGGATGAACACGTCGGCCTGCATGAACGCGGCGCCGGCGAGCCCGCGGACGAGGATGACGCTCGGCAGGCCGCGGCGGGCGCCGAACGTGCCGGCCGGCACCAGCCGCGGCCCGCAGACGGCGACCAGCAGCAGCCCGCCGGCCACGAGGGCGAGCCCGCCGTGCTGGCCGCCCCAGTGCATCAGCAGCACGCCCGCCGCGACGCCGGCCGCCCACGGGAGGCGGACGCCCGCCCGGGCACCCGGCGTGGCGGGGGTGCCGCCGATCTGACGCAGGTGCGGGCCGATCACCGCGGCGACGGGCAGGGTCGCGATCGCGATCAGCAGGAAGACCCAGCGCCAGCCGAGGTGCTCGACGATGAGCCCGGCGATGGCCGGGCCGACCACGGCGGGCAGGACCCACGCGGCGGACAGCGCGGAGAAGACGCGCGGGTGCGCCGACGCGGGGTACGCCCGCCCGACGACCACGTAGAGCGCCACGGTGATGAGCCCGCCGCCGAACCCCTGCACGAGGCGGCCGGCGATGAGCGTCCAGATGCCGGTGGCGAGGCCGGCGCCGAGCAACCCGAGGCAGAACAGCACGACGCCGGCGAGGATCGGGCGGGCCGGGCCGCGCCGGTCGCACCAGGTGCCGGCGGCGACGGTGGCGACGATCCCGGTCGCGAACGGCCCGCCGAACGCGAATCCGTAGAGGGCGAGGCCGTCGAGGGCCTGGGCGACGGTCGGCATGGCCGCCGTCACGGCCACCGCCTCGAAGGCGACGAACGTGACCAGCGTGACCATGCCGACCGTGAGCGCGTTGCGTTTCTGCACCTCGTCACGGTGCAACTTCAACAGCGGTTGAGGTCAACCCAGCGGCGCCGTCACCACCCACGTGGTGTCGGCCACGTAGTTGGCCGGGTTGTCCGACGGCCGGGCGCCGCCGTTGGACGCGATCCACAGCTCGCTGTTGTAGTGCCGCAGGTACATGTCCGGGAAGTTGTACGACTGGAACCGCACCCCGGCCCTGGCGCAGAAGGTCGCGTCGGCGTTGAAGCCCGCGGAGCCGTCGCTCGCCGCGAGCTTGACCCGGTAGTCGTTGTGGCGCAGGTACCGGGGAAGTTGCGCGACTCGAAGGAGTAGCAGCTGTTGTCCGCCAGGCCCGGCACCACGTCGAACGTGGCGTCCTGCCGGTCCAGCACCGGCGACGAGGCGCTGATCTGGCTCAGGATGCCGAGGCTGGACTGGTGCCGCACGTACCGGTCGGTGAAGCCGGGCGTGGTGGCCCGCAGCGAGTGGAAGCCGCCGGCGACGCTCACGTCGCTGCGGAACCAGGGGGTGCCGATCCGCCAGGTCGTGTCGGCGGCCCAGTTCGTCGCGCTGTCGTAGGCCGCGGTGCCGCCGTTGGCCGCGATCCAGACCTCCGAGTTGTAGTGCCGCAGGAACCGGGTCGGGAAGTTGTACGACCGCAGCGAGACGCCCTGCCCCACCGGCAGGACCGGGGTGGCGCCGCCGGTGGTCGACAGCTGGATGACGGTGACGGAGTTGGCCGGGAAGGTGTGCGTGAAGCTGGGCCCGGCGCCGCGCGTCGTGGTGACCGGCACGATGGCCGTCGGGCTGGTGATGGAGTTGCGGCCGTTCGGGTCGCCGGTGAGCGTGGTGACGGTCGCGGTGCCGCCGACGCTCGCCGCGCCGGTCACGTTCACCTGGGTGTCCACGCCTGCGCCGGACCGGTTGACGACGGTGACGGCGACGGCGCCGCCGGTGGTCCGGGTGGCGACCTGGGTGAGGCCGCTGCCGCCGCTCAGGGTGGTTGGCACGACGTGGTCGCCGACGGTGGTGCCGAACATCTTCTGCACGTAGTAGGACGGCGAGCCGTAGGAGCTGACGGCGTTGAAGCCGATCAGGTTCGACGACCACTGCCAGTCGTCGACCGAGGTGAGCGCCGGGGCGTAGGCGGCGCCCATGACCAGGTCCGCGTTGCGGACGAGACCGGTCATGAAGGCGGCCTCGGCGAGCGCGCCGGACAGCGTGCCCGTGGGGTTGGTCGGGCTGCCGTTGGTGACGCCGTACTCGCCGACGAGGACCTTCGGGCCGTTGCGGTCGGCGCCGTCGTAGCGGGTGGCGAGCGCGGCGAACGCGTCCGGGTCGTTGTTGTAGTAGTGGTCGTCGATGACGTCCATCGGCCGGCTGGTGACCGCCCTGGTGGCGATGATCTGCAGCTGCGGGTGGCGGGCCTTGATCGCGTCGTACAGCATCGGGTAGCGGTAGGCGTTGTAGCTGTCGGTCCGGTCGAACCAGTCCTCGTTGCCGATCTCGACGTAGCGCAGCGGGAACGGCGCCGGGTGCCCGTCCGCGGCGCGCCGGGCGCCCCACGTGGTGTTCGTGCCGCCGGTGACGTACTCGATCTCGTCGAGCGCCTCCTGCACGTACTGCTGCATCTCGCCCTGCGGGGTGACGCTGCCGTTGAGCGTGTAGCCGGCGAAGACCCCGAGCATCGGCTCGGCGCCGGCCTGCTCGGCCATCTGCAGGTAGTTGAGCAGGCCGAACTGGTCGGTGGACCAGTACCCCCAGGCGTCGTTCTGGTGGCCGGGCCGCTATTCGACCGGGCCGATGGTGTTCTTCCAGGCGAAGCGGTTGGCGATGACGGCGCCTTCGAGGTAGTTGCCGCCGGGCACGCGCAAGAAGCCGGGCCTGGTGTCCTCCATCAGTTGCTCCAGGTCGCGGCGCAGGCTGCCGGTCGCCTGGAACGTCGGGCCGATCGCCTGCACGACGTTGAGCCAGACCGACTGGCCGGCGCCGGCGCCGTTCGCGGCGATGACGAACCGGTTGGCGGTCGACACCGGCGCGCCCGGGCCGGTGGTGAGCGTGGTGGTGAACTTCTGCCAGCCGGTGCCGAGGCCGGAGACACTCGACGTAGCGTGGACAGCACCGCCGGTGCTCTCGATGGTGACCGTGAGCGGACCGGTGAAGCCGGCGGTGGCCCGCGCCCAGAAGGCGACCTGGTAGGTGGTCGAGGGCCGGACGCCGATGCCGTAGAAGCCGCCGTTGGCGGCGCCGACGCGCTGCCCGGGGGCGTTGCCGGTGACGGTGAGGCGCAGGGCGCGCTGGTTGGCCGCGTTGAGCGGCCCGGCGGTGTCGGCGGCGATGCTGCCGGTGCCGCCACCGGCGGTGACCAGGGACCACGACGAGGGCGGGTTGGCGGTGCCCTCCTTCATGGTGCCGTTGCGGACCACGTTGGCGAGCAGTCCGCCCTCCATCGAGTGGTTGATGTCCTCGATGATGTGGCCGAACTGGTAGGGCCCGACGGCCGTGGTGGTGTGCCCGGCGTCGACGGTGAGCGTGGCGGTGGCGGCGAAGGCGGCCGTTGACATGCGTCGGCAATCGGAGTCAACATTTGTTGGCCAACGCTTGTTGACATCGATGAGGAGGACGCCATGAAGACCGTCGTCGTCGGCGCCGGGCCGACCGGGCTGCTGCTCGCGGGAGACCTCGCCGCCGCGGGCACCGACGTGACCGTCCTGGAGCGGCGCACCAGCGAGTCCAACCTGACCCGGGCGTTCGGCGTGCACGCGCGGACCCTGGAGCACCTCGACGCCCGCGGGCTCGCCGACGAGCTCGTCGCGACCGGGACGCCGGTGTCGAGGCTGCGGCTGTTCAACCGCGTGCGGGTCGACCTCGGCATGCTGCCGACCCGCTTCCCGTTCCTGCTGATCACCCCGCAGTACCACGTGGAGCGGCTGCTGGAGCGGCGGGCGCTGGACCTGGGCGCCCGCATCGTGCGCGGCGCGACGGTCACCGGGCTGCGTGGGGACGCGGTCCTGACCGAGGACGGGGCCCACCCCGCCGACTACGTCGTGGGCGCCGACGGCGTGCACAGCGCCGTGCGCGAGGCGATCGGCATGCCGTTCCCCGGCAAGGCGGTGCTGCGCTCGATCATGCTCGCCGACGTGCGGCTCACCGACGCGCCGCGGGACGTGCTCGCGGTCAACGCCGTCGGCGACGCGTTCGCGTTCGTCGCGCCGTTCGGCGACGGGTGGTTCCGCGTCTTCTGCTGGGACCGGCTCGCACAGCGGCCCGACAGCGCGCCGCTGGACCTCGACGAGGTCCGCGACGTGACCCGCCGGGCGCTCGGCACCGACTTCGGCATGCGGGAGGCGCGCTGGCTGTCGCGCTTCCACAGCGACGAGCGGCAGGTGCCGCAGTACCGGCAGGGCAACGTCTTCCTCGCCGGCGACGCCGCCCACGTGCACTCCCCGGCGGGCGGGCTGGGCATGAACACCGGGCTGCAGGACGCGGCGAACCTGAGCTGGAAGCTGGCCGCGGTCGCGCAGGGCTGGGCCCCCGACGGGCTCCTCGACACGTACCAGAGCGAGCGGCACCCGGTCGGCGCGCTGGTGCTGCGCAGCAGCGGCGGGCTGATCCGCCTCGCGATGCTGCACTCCCGCGCCGCGCGGGCCGGCCGCAACCTGCTCGGCGGGGCGCTGCTGCACGTGCCGACGATCATGCGCAAGGCCGCCGGCACGGTGTCCGGCATCGGGATCGACTACCCCGACGCGCCCCGGCAGCCCGACGTGCCGCTTCCTCCGGATTCGCGCCTGTACGAGCTGCTGCGGGCCGGACGGCACGTCCTGCTCGCACCCTCGGCGCCGGTCGGCTACGACGACCGTCTGACGTACGCGTTGAACGACCGTTTTGTCCTCGTCCGGCCCGATGGCCACACCGCCTGGACCGGCACAGAGCGGGAGCTTCCGGTCGCGCTGCGGCGCCACCTCGGCCCGCCACGGTGATCCGCGACACCACCCGTCCACGTTGCTCTTGACATGGGAGCGGTGATCCATGTGTCATGCCCGTCACAGAGCGGCTCTCGTTGGGTTGCCGCCGACGCCGGACCGCCGCCGCGGACCCGGCGGCGGCGCACACGGGGACGACGGACGCGCCTGCGAGACGTGCCGGGCCCCGCGCCGCCACGGGGGGCCCGGCACCTCGCTTGTCCTCGTTGTTGCCCAGCTTCGCTTGTTCTAGTTGTGGCCCAGCCTCGGCTTGTCGCCCTCGCGCTCGACCACCACGAACTGGCCCATCATTCCCTCGTCCTCGTGCCGCAGGACGTGGCAGTGGAACATGTACGCCGTCGTCGGGTCGGCGTAGTCGGCGAACGCGGCGATCACCGAGTAGCGCCGGCCGGGCTCCAGGAACAGGGTGTCCTTCCAGCCACCGAGCTCCGGCGGGGGCGCGGCGCCGTTGACCGACAGCACCTGGAACTGCACGTCGTGGATGTGGAAGCTGTGCGGGGTGTCGTGCCCGTTGGCGACGTTCCAGACCTCGGTGGTGTCCTTGACGACGACGGCGTCCACCCGGTCCATGTCCATCCCGTCGCCGTTGATGTCGCGGCCCTGGAACGTGAAGGTCCGCCGCTGCGCCGCCTGCTTCGGGTCCAGCCGCTGGATGTCGGCGAGCTTCTCCGGCAGCGTCGCGGCCTTCAGGTCGCCCGCCGCCCGCAGTTGCAGCACGTCGAACGAGTCGCTGCCGCCGTGGAACCTGCCGAGGCCGGTCGCCCGGCTGCGCAGCTCGACCCGCTCCCCGGGCCGCATCGCGACGACGACCTCGGCCCGCTCCCCCACCGACAGCCGCACGTGATCGGTCGGGTACGGCGCGGCGAGCAGCCCGCCGTCCGTGCCGATCATCGTGAGCGGGCGGCCGTCGGACATCGTGAAGTCGTACACCCGCGCCGTCGACGCGTTGAGCAGCCGCAGCCGCACCAGCGCGGTCCGCACGTCCAGGAACGGGCCCAGAGTGCCGTTGACGAGGATCTCGTCGCCGAGGATGCCCACGTCGCTGCCGAACCGGTCGCTCATGCTCAGCTGGTCACCGTCGAACCTCTTGTCCTGCACCACGACCGGGACGTCGTCGACGCCGTACTCGTGCGGCAGCCCGGCCGGCTGCTGGTCGTCGTCCAGGATGAACAGGCCGGCGAGGCCGCGGTAGACCTGCCGCTCGGTGCGGTCGCTGGGGTGCGGGTGGTACCAGAGCGTCGCCGCCGGCTGGTCGACCGTCCACGCGGCCTGGTAGTCGCTGCCGGGCGGGATCGGGTGGTGCGGCCCGCCGTCGACCTTCGCCGGCAGGTGCATCCCGTGCCAGTGCACGGTCGTCGGCTCGTTGAGCCGGTTGTGCACGTTGACCGCGACCCGCTCGCCGCGCGCGGCCCGCAGGGTCGGGCCGAGGTAGCCGCCGTTGTACCCCCAGGTGCGGGTGTTCGCGCCGTGGCCGAGGTCGCTGCCGCCGGGCTGCGCGGTGAGGTCGAAGACCCGCGTGCCGTCCGCGCCGACGGTCGACGGCGCGAGCGGCGGGATCTTGAGCGGCCGGTCGAACGCGACCTTGCCCACGGTGTCCACGGCCGTGCCGGACACGAGCCAGACGACGGCCGCGACGCCACCCCCGCAGAGCAGGAGCAGCAGGCCCAGCCCACCGAGAAGCCACTTGCGCACCGTCGTCCCCTTCACCGTTCGCCTTCATAGGTAGCTTTGCTACATGTAGCTTCGCTGCTCACGGCGGTCCCCACATCGGGGAAAACCTCAGGGACAACCCCCAATCGCACCGTCCCGGGCTCCGCGATACTTGGCGGGTGGTTATCGACGCGTACGTGACCTCGCTCGGCGCCGCGCTGCGCGGCCCGCGCGCGGCGAAGCGGGAGCTGCTGACCGAGGTGCGCGACAGCCTGCACGACGCCGCCGCGCACCACGAGTCGGCCGGCCTGCCGGCCCCGGCCGCGGCGCGGCTGGCCGTCGACGAGTTCGGCACGGTCCGCGAGCTCGCCGCGGACTACCAGCGCGAGCTGGCGCTGCTGCAGGCCCGCCGGACCGCCCTCCTCGTCGCTGGCGCCGTCGCCGCCCAGCAGGTGATCTCCGAGGTGGCGTGGCGGTCCGCGGCTACCGGCTGGTCGTGGCAGCCGAGCTGGGGATACATGGTCCTCGCCCGCACCGTCGACTACGCCGGCTACTCCGTCGTGCTCCTCGGCCTGCTCGCCGCCGTCGCCTGCGGGGCCGGCAGCCGCTTCGTCAGCGTCGGCGGCGGCTTCGCCCGCGCGACGGGGATGGCGGCGATCGGCGTCTGCGCGTTCTTCGTCCTCGGCGGGGCGGCCCTGTCGGCGCTGAGCCCCACCTGGCACGCCATGACGTCCGCCAGCCTGTCCGCCAGCCTGTCCCCGACGGCACTCGCCGCGGCGGTCATCACCACCACGACGCCGGTGTGGATGGTGTATTCGGGGCTGCGCTGCCTGCGGGCCGCCGCCCCGGCGCGGTCAGCCCTGGGCCGGCACCCGGTCCAGGAAGCCTAGGACCTGGTTGATCCGGCCGTCCGCGGCGACCGTGACCACGTCGAAGCCCGCGACCGGCGCCTCCTGCCCCGGCAGGCCCATCTCCCAGCCGAACCGCGCCTGGTCGTGGTGGCCGTCGACGGCGCCGAGCGGGGTGATGACGAAGCCCGGGAACTGGGCCTGCACGCCGCCGATCATCCAGTCGATCTCCGACTGGCCGCGGGCCGCCGCCATCGGGTCGGCGAACGTCACGTCCTCGGTGAACAGCGCGTCGATCGCCACCCGGCGGGCCTGCGGGTCCGTCTCGTTCCACACCTCGATGTACCGCTTGACGATGCTCTCGTAGTCGCTCATGCCGTCCAGCCTGCCGACGCCCGCGCGCCCGGTCGATTCCCCGCGAGGTAATGGCCACGCTTCCGTCTGGGTTCGTACCATCGCCGCATGACGCAACCTGTGGGGGTGTTGCTCCGGGAATGGCGGGAGCGGCGCAGGCTGAGCCAGCTCGAGCTGTCGATCCAGGCGGAGATCTCGACCCGGCACCTGAGCTTCGTCGAGACGGGCCGTTCCAAGCCGACCAGCGCGATGATCCTGCGCCTCACCGAGCACCTGGAGGTCCCGCTGCGGGACCGCAACGCGCTGCTGCTCGCCGGCGGCTATGCGCCCGCGTACCCGGAGGGCGGGCTCGACGCGCCGCAGCTGCGGGCGGTGCGGGCGTCGCTGCGGCAGGTGCTGACCGGGCACGAGCCGTTCCCGGCCGTGGTGGTGGACCGGCTGTGGACGATGCTCGACGCCAACGCGCCTGTCCATCGGCTGGTCGCGGGGGTGGCGCCGGCGCTGCTGGAGCCGCCGGTCAACGTGCTGCGCCTGTCGCTGCACCCGGACGGGCTCGCGCCGCGGATCGTCAACCTCGGCGAGTGGCGGGCGCACCTGCTGGGCCGGCTGGACCGCCAGGCCCGCACCACCGGCGACCCGGCGCTGTCCGACCTGCTCGCGGAGCTGTCGGCGTACCCGGGCGGCGACGGCCCCGCGCCCGCCCCGCACGACGTCGTGGTGCCGCTGCGGATCCGCCAGGACGGCGTCGAGCTGCGGTTCTTCAGCATCACCGCGGTGTTCGGCTCGCCGCTGGACGTCACCGTCGCGGAGCTCGCCATCGAGTCGTTCTTCCCCGCCGACGCGGCCACCGCCGCGGCGCTCGGCACGGCGCTCGGCGCCGCCTGACGGTGGCACGTTTCTGGGATTCGAGGGAGTGCGGCCGGCCGTAACGTCATATGCATCGCAAGGCCACACCGAAGAACTTCCCACACCAGAAGGAGCACCAAATGAGCGAGTACGACGGCGGCACCGACTACGGTCACGTCGAGACCGGCGAGAACCACGAGGCGCTGGACCAGCTGCACCAGGTCGACGCCAGCGAGAACAACTACGACTCGCAGTTCAACGTCTACGAGCAGGACCACGCGTCGGCCGAGAACACCAGCTTCGACCAGGGCCACCACGTCTCCTACACCGACCCGAGCGGCGCGCAGTACGAGGAGTCGGACTTCACCTCCTACGACCACTCCGCCGCCGAGACCGACCACGTCTTCGCCGCCGAGGGCTCCGAGTCGGCTTCCTCGAGCGAGTTCCACGAGCTCGACGCCCTCCAGGCCCGCCTGGACAGCGCGTTCGCCTCGGCGACCGAGCTGCACACCGACGGTGGCCCGGCCATCGCGGGCAGCTGAGCTCCGCGCGACCGAAGCTCCTGACGGTGTGGTTGACCACGCCGGCCCCTGGATTCAGCCCCTGGGGCCGGCGACCCACCAGAGCTGTTCAGATCACCTACGCACTCGGTTGTTCGACTTCGTTCGGGTGTCCGGGACTGTCCGGACATTCCCGGCCGCCCGAACGAAGTCGGCCATCCGGGTGCGTTTTGGTGTTCATTCAGTAAGAAACACGACCGGTCCTTGATCACACGGACGATCGGCCACACAATGCCGCCCATGGCGCGAATCGGAATCGGTGACGCCGTGGCGATCTGGCGGCACCGCCGCGACCGCCGCCGCCGCCAACAGCAGCAACACAACCAACAGCAGCAGCGGCACAATCAGCAGCAGCAGCGCCGCCGCAACCGCGACAGCGGCGACGGGTGCGACTGCGACGCCTGCGACTGCAACCCGTTCATGCTCGGCTCGCTGCTCGGCCTGATGGCGATCGCCGCGCCCCGGCGGGCACCGCGCCGCACCACGACCGGCCCCGGCCGCGCGGGCGTCGCCGCGATCCGCGGCTATCAGCGCTGGCTGTCGCCGCGCCTGCCGACCCACTGCCGGCACTTCCCGACCTGCAGCGACTACGGGTTGCAGGCCGTCCGGCGGTACGGGCTCGTCGAGGGCTCCCGGCTGACCGCGGCCCGCATCCGGCGCTGCAACCCGTCGACCCCGCACGGCACCAAGGACCCCGTGCCGTAAACCGCGTTGCCCGCCCGTGACCCGGCGGCCACGATGGCGGTCATGCATCCGGACGTGGCGCGGGCCTTCGAGGAGGCGCTGCGGGCCGACGAGGACCGCCGGTGGGAGCTCGTCACGCACCTGCACGTCCACGGCGGCCGGGAGGCCCTCGGGATCGCCGCCCGGCTCGGGCGGGCCGCCGAGCCGTCCCGCCGCGAGCTCGCCGCCGAGGTCCTCGGCCAGCTCGGCACCGTGCTCGGCACGCCCGGTCCCGACCCCGGGGCCGCTTCCGACCCTGGGGCCGCTCCTGACGGCGGGGGCGTTTCCGGCCACCGGGCCTCTCCTGGCCGCAGTGCCGCCGACGGGCCGTTCCGGGACGAGGCCACGGCGCTGCTGGTGGCGATGATCGCGCGTGAGGACGACCCGGCGGTCCTGTACAGCCTCGCCGTGGCGCTCGGGCACATGGCCGGCGAGGACAGCGTCGCGCCGCTGGTGCGGCTGCGCGCCCACCCGGACGCGGACGTGCGCGGCGGCGTCGTGTTCGGGCTGCTGGGCCGCGAGACCCGGGCCGCCCTCGACGCGCTGATCGAGCTGTCCGCCGACGTCGAGCCCGGCGTGCGCGACTGGGCCACGTTCGGCCTCGCCCGGCAGAGCGACGCCGACTTCCCCGCGCTGCGCGAGGCGCTGGCCGCCCGGCTCGACGACGACGACACCGACACCCGCGCCGAGGCGGTGCACGGCCTGGCCGTCCGCGGGGACGAGCGGGCCATGCCGCAGCTGCTGTCGTTTCTGGCGGACCCGGATCCCGTCGCCGACCTGCTCATCATCTTCGAGGCGTTGTGCGAGCTCGCCGCCGCGACGGGCGATCCGCGGCTGCTGCCATATCTGGAGGCGGAGCTTTCGTCGTACACCGGCGAACCCCCGGAACCGGAGCTGCTCCGGGCGCTCGAACGATACGGCCGATTCCATTGACTATCAGAATGCAATTCGGAATTCGGCTCTTGACGCCTTGAAAAGCGCGCAACGTGGGCGTGTTAGGCTCCTGACCTGGACTGCCCCGCGGGTCTACCTAGAGAGTTGCGCATGAGCAATCACCGGTCCGTCGTCATCAACGGCGACCTCGGCAGTGGCAAGAGCACCGTTTCGGTGGAGCTCGCCAGCCGACTCGGACTGCGGCGCATCAGCGTCGGCGACATGTACCGGCAGATGGCCGAGGAACGTGGCATGACCGCGCTCCAGCTCAACCTCCACGCCGAGCTCGACGACGCGATCGACAGCGCGGTGGACGAGCTGCAGAGCAACATCGCCAAGTCCGGCGAGCAGCTTATCGTCGACAGCCGGCTCGCGTGGTTCTTCTTCCACGACGCGTTCAAGGTGCACCTCATCACCGAGCCCAACGAGGCGGCCCGCCGCGTCCTCGCCCGCCCGCACAGCGAGGTGGAGCGTTACGCGACGCTGGAGGAGGCCAAGGAGCGCCTGCACGGCCGCAGCGAGAGCGAGCGGGTGCGGTTCCTGACCCGGTATGGCGCCGACAAGCTGCGCCTGCGCAACTACGACCTGGTCTGCGACAGCACGCGGGCGCGGCCGGACGACATCGTCGCGATGATCGTGGACGCCTTCGAGGGCCGCCTCGGCGGCGACATCCTCCGCGAGGGGCCGCCGCTGCTGCTGCTGGACCCGATGCGGATCTACCCGACCCGTTCGCTGGACTCGCTGGACTCGGTGGACGGCGCCTTCGTCGCCTCGATCGGGGACGCGGGGCCGGAGGCGCTGGAGCCGCTGACGATCGGGCACTCCGGGCCGGACTACTACGTCATCGACGGCCACCGCCGGCTCAGCGCCGCCGTGCAGAACGAGTTCCGTCTCGTGCCCGCCAGCCTGCTGGCCGAGGGTGAGGAGCCGGTGACCGCGCGGCTGAGCGCCAACGACTACTTCCGGGTGCACGTCACCGACGAGGTGGTCTCGGCGTGGCAGCGGGCTCACAAGATCGAGCTTCCGGTACCTGCCCTGGTTGAGTAGGTCTACTCAGGCCTTCCGCCACGTGGCGGACGAGACTCGTCCGCATGACAACACCAGTGCCCACGAAGACCACCACGGCATTCTTCCTGCAGTCCGCGGTCTCGTTCGGGGTCGCGGTGGTCGGCCTCGGTATCGGCATCGCCTACCTGCCGGTCAACCAGTGGATGCGCGCGTTTCTCGCCATCGGGTTGCTCTACACCGTCACGTCGGCGTTCACCCTCGCCAAGTGCGTCCGTGACCACCAGGAATCCGCGGGCGTCGTCCAGCGGGTCGATCAGGCGCGCCTGGACAAGCTGCTGACCGACCACGACCCGTTCCGCTCCTAGCTTCTCCGTTTCTCCGTTTTTTCGGACATTTCGGTTCTGTCAGCGCTCGGGCGGCCGCCCGGGCGCTGCCGCGCGGGGTGATCGGCTAGATCACACCCGCCATGACTAGGCCAGACGGCTATCTAGCTGTATGGTTCAGCGCAACGTGGCGACCTTGAAAGCCGCTGCGCCGGCCGCGCGCTCGATTGAGTGATCTGGACCACTCTCGGCGCCCGCCGATATGCCCGATCCGGGGCTATCGTGCCGCTTTCCGGTCGTGCTATTTCTTAGGCATGACTTAAGAATCCTAAAGGTTGCCACAACGGCACTCCGTAGGGTTTCACTCCCCTGGCGAACCGTGGCATGCTTCGACCCGGAATACGGTTACGCAAGGTTGCGAGCGATGTACCGAACGCCGATCTTGACGGCATTGCCGAGAATGAATCGCGCCCGGTTTCTCGCCTGACATATGCAGTCGAAGGTAAGGAGCGGAATTACCAACCGAGCATTCACGCCGAAAAGCTCCGACAGGCCAAGGTGCCGCGTCGACTGACGGATGTCGACTGATCCGGGAGGATTCCCAGCACATGAGCACGCCCGACAACGCTTCCACCAACCGCCGCCCGTTACGCCGCACGAGCGTGGGCTTCGTCGCCGCGGCACTCTTCGCCACCGGCGCGCTGTCCGCCTGCAAGGACCTGCCGGCGACCGGCTCGGCGCCCCGCCCCTCGGCGAGCGCGGGCGGCGCGCAGCCCTCCGGCTCGGCCGGCACGGGCACCGCGCCGTCGACGTCCGTGTCCCCGGTGGCGTCGCCGTCGAAGAGCACCGGCACCTCGGCCAGCGCCAAGCCGCCCGCGCCCGGTGGCGGCGGTGGCGTGCCGGCGACCTACACGGTCGCCGGATACCCGGCCGCGCACAACACCGGCTACCCGCAGGGCCTGCCCGGTGACACGCGCAAGAAGGTGACGCTGACGCCGTACACCGGACCGATGACGATCACGGTCGCCGGCACGGTCATCGACGGCAAGGACATCAACGGCCACATCGAGATCAAGGCCAAGAACGTGACGATCCGCAACAGCCGGATCCGCGTGGTCAACGTCCAGGCCGTGACCTCCACCGACGACAACGCCAACCTGCGCATCGAGGACACCGAGATCGACGGCCAGCTCAAGGACGCGTCGACCGGTGGTATCGCCCTCATCGGCCGCACCGGCTACACCCTTCTGCGGGTCAACGCCCACGGCTCCGGCGACATCCTGCGCATCGACGGCCGCGGCACGGTCCAGGACTCCTGGCTGCACGACCCGGGCGGCACCGGCTCCGCCCAGCACAACGACGTCATCCAGTCGACGAACGCCATCTACATCCGCATCCTGCACAACCGCCTGGAGAACCAGCACACCCAGACGTCGTGCATCCTGCTGAAGGCCGACATCGGCTCCATCAACGACGTCGTGGTCGACAGCAACCTCATGAACGGCGGCGGCTACTCGTTCTACTGGTACGACGCCAACTACAAGATCACCAACGGCAAGATCACGAACAACAAGTTCATGCGCCAGTCCGGCGGCGGCTTCTGGCCCAAGGGCGGCTACTACGGCACCCAGGCCTTCCAGGCGTCCCAGCTCCCCCAGTGGAGCAACAACACCTGGAACGACAACGGCCAGCAGATCGGCATGTAATTCAGGCAGGACCATCAGGCAGGGGCGCGGCGCCATCCACTGGCACCGCGCCCCTGCCTTTTCCCTGCAAGCCCCCACAACACGGACCGCACCCATGAGAGCCGCCGCCACCGTGATCGAAGGACACCCCTGGCCGCCCGGACAGCCACCCCGCGACTTCGATCACGCCAACCACCGCCATGACCGCCCCACAGAGAAGACCGCGGCGGCGGAGGCTAGGTCCGCGGTCAGGGTGCGTTGCGCTGGTCATGAAAGCCCAGGGCGGTGAGCGCGGCGCCGGCGGTCGGTGTGATTTGGGTGGGTTGTGAAGCCAGCGACGTGTGGGCGTATCGAATGACGCCCTCGACGGCGCTGGACCATGCGAGGACGGCGGGCCGGGAAACATCACCGCAACCGCGCCACCTAGCGTCCGGCCCTTAGTCGGGCAGGAAGAACCCACCCACCGTTCTGGCCTGACCTGTTACCCCCATGGGTCGGCGAACCTGAACCCCTCAAGCCACCACCATGATCGAAGGACGAGCCTGGCCGCCCGGACGGCCACCACACGACTTCGATCACACCGGCCATGGCCACGATCGACCCGCAATGCCGGCGAACTCGCACACGCCGCCCCGAGCAGTCAGGGGCCGGTCGCGGCTCTCGCATGGGTCGTGTGGTGGTCGTCCGGGTGGCCGGAATGTCCTTGCTTCACAACCCACCCCACATCAGACCAACCGCCGGCGCCGCACCCGCCGTTGTTGGTGTTCAAACCAGTGCACATCGCACCGGCCGGCGGCGCCGCACTCGCCGTCGGTGGCGTTCACAACCCACCCACATCCGACCAACCGCTGGCGCCGCACCTGCCGACGTTGGTTCCGGGACCAGTGCACATCTCACCGGCCGGCGGCGGCGTGCTCGCCGTCGTTGGTTCACGAGCAGGGTGTCGCGCGCATCACTGCAGCCGAGCCAAACCTGCCCAGAGGGGGGTCAGCTGGCGTTCTGTAACCGTTGACCTGGACCACGACCGACTCGGCGGCGGCGACGGCCTCGGCGGCGACCAGGACCTCGATGGCGGCCAAGGGCTCCGCCGCGGCGAGGGTCTCGACGGCCGAGCGGCGGCAGCGGCGGCGTACGGGCTGCGGGGCGGCGGCGACGACAGGCATGCCGCCGGCGGCGCGGACGGCGCGCGCGACGAAGCCCACCTTCGCGGCCAGGCCCGCACCCAGGAAGGAGCGGCGAGGCCTGACGACACCCGTGGCCGGCGGCTGCGGGGCCGGATCCGCTGCGCCGGCCGGGATGGCAGCAGGAGCCCCCGCTACCGCGAAACCGGACGAAGCGAGCGCGAGCGCCGGGGCAGGCGTGGAGCGGCGGCGGAGGCGGCCGATGAAGCTGAGCAGCGGGGCGCCGGCGAGGAAGAGCAGGGCGGCGGCGGCCACCAGGACCAGCGGGAGCCAGGACGAGTCGGCGATCGCCTCGCCGCCGAAGTGGCCGAGGAGCGCGCCGTAGGTGGCCCAGAGGGTGGCGGCCAGGACGTCGTACGAGGCGAAACGGCGGGTCGACACGCCGTTGCGGCCGGCGTAGATGGCGGTGATCATGCGGCCGGCGGGGACGAAGCGGCACAGGAGGACGGCCAGGAAGATGTGCTTGCGCATGGCTTCGTTGAGGCGCAGGGTGATCGCCCTGGGCTTGCGCCGGGTCATGCGGTCCGGGGTGCCGGCGTCGCGGCGGGCCAGGCGGCGGCCGAGCAGGAACGCCAGGAGGTCGCCGGAGACCGCGCCGACGGCACCCGCGGCGACGAGCAGCAGCAGCTGGACGTGGCCGGTGGTGGACAGGATGCCGCCGCCGATCATCAGGGCCTGGGCCGGGACGACCGGGACGAACGCGTCGACGGTGAGTAGGACGAGAATCGTTGCGTACAGGACACCGGGAGCTGCCACCAGGTCCATGACCGCGTCTACCATGCCCCGCTCACCATGGTCCGCCCCCTACCCCGTCGTCAGTCGACCATTCCCCGTTGACCATGGCAACACGAATGCACTCCATTCCATGCCCAACTGGTGATGATTGTGTCCGGCGTCTCCTTAGAAACCGCTGAGAAACGCATACCCGCAGGTAGGAAGGGCGGGAAAAGCTAGCCGATGGTCTCGTCCAGGTAACACCAGCGCCAGTACTCGCCGGGCTCGATCGAGCGCATGACGGGGTGATGGGTGGTGAGGAAGTGCTGCGTGGCGTGCCGGCGCGGGGAGGAGTCGCAGCACGCGACGTGCCCGCAGGTGAGGCACTGGCGCAGGTGGACCCAGTCGGTGAAGCCCATCTCGATACATTCCGGACATCCCTCGACCTCTGGGATGTCCAGCTTCTCCGCGGCTTCGATGTGCGGGCAGGTCACAGATCTCCTCGCTCCAGCAGTGACTCTTCCAGGTCCATGTCGCGCTGCGCCTGGCGCAGCGTCTCCTCGGGGATCTTGCCGGTGTCGCGGGCGCGCCGGAAGACCTCGCGTTCGGCGTTCAGCATCTCGCGCCGCAGGCGAGCGTACGCGGCCGACGGCGTTTCCCGGTCGGATCGGCCGAGGCGCTCCCAGGCGAGGTTGGAGCGGCTGAGCGCGACCTGCCGCAGCCGCTCGACGACCCCGTCGGGCGCGTCGTCGGCGACCTCCTCCAGGCGGGCCTTGCCGGCCCGGCTCGCCTCGTGCTGCACCGACGCCTCGGCGAGCGCGTCCTCCTTCTCGTCGTCGCCGGGGACCTTCAGCCAGCGGGCCACGGTCGGCAGGGTCGCGCCCTGCAGCACCAGCGTCGCCACGATCACCCCGAAGGCCAGGATCACGAAGAGTCCGCGCGGATAGGCTCCGGCCTGCTGCGGTGACGGCAGGGAGAGCGCCGCGGCGAGGGTCACCGCGCCCCGCATGCCGGCCCAGGAGATGACGGCGGGCGCCGCGAACGTGGGCGACGGGTCGCGGCGGCGGACCCGTGGGATCAGCCGGGCGAGGTACACGGTGGGGAACAGCCACACGATCCGGGCGACGATCACGACCCCGACGACGGCGGCGAGGCAGCCGACCGTGAACCAGAAGGACCGCTCGACCTGCTCGATGAGCGCGCGCAGCTGCAGGCCGACGAGGAGGAAGACCGCCCCTTCGAGGAGGAACTTCACCATCCGCCAGAAAGCATCCATCTGCAGCCGGGAGCCGGCGGACATGAGCGTCGGCATCCGGTGGCCGAGGGAGAGGCCGGCGACGACGACCGCGACGACGCCGGACGCGTGGATGCTCTCCGCCGGCAGGAACACCACCCACGGCGTGAGCAGCGAGATCGCGTTGTCGATGAGCGGGTTGTCGATCTTCTTGTGCACGTACCCGATGACGATGCCGCCGACGATGCCGATGGCGACACCCCCGAGCACGGCGAGCGACGCCGTCTGGGTGATCGACCAGGTGTCGACGGCCTCGCCGACCGCGGCGGCGACCGCCACCCGCAGCGTGACGAGGGCGGTCGCGTCGTTGATGAGGCTCTCGCCCTCCAGCACGGTGACGATCCGCCGCGGCAGGCCGATGCGGCGGGCGACGGCGGTGGCCGCGACCGCGTCGGGCGGCGCGACGACCGCACCGAGCGCGAAACACATGGCCAGGGGCACCTGCGGCAGGAGCGCGTGGAGCGTGAAGCCGACGGCCGCGGCGGTGAACAGGACCAGTCCGACGGCGAGCAGCAGGATCGGCCGGAGATTGAAGCGGAACGCGGGAACCGAGGTCTCCAGCGCCGCGACGTACAAGATGGGCGGCAGGATCCCGAGCAGCACCATCTCCGGGTCCAGCTCGATCTCCAGCACGCCGGGAATGAAGGAGATACCGATCCCGACCAGCACCAGCAGGATGGGTGACAGCACACCGATCCGCCGGGCCACCACGGAGGTGGCGACGACGACGGCGATCAGTCCGACGATGTTCTCGAGCCCGTGCACGCGGGAAGCCTATCCACCGGTAGGACGCAACGGACGTGTGGTGACGGCGGCCACTCCGGCTGAGACACTGCACCCGCACATGCACGAAGTCGACAGGTAGGGAAGGATCGTCCACATGTGTGCCGCGCGACAACTACCGCACCCGCCGGGAGGGTGTGCGCATGCCTGACGTCGGCACGACGGCCGACCTGCGCAACCGGCGCCTCGGCCTGCACACGGGCGAGCGCATCCGGGTGCTGCTCGTCGAGGACGATCCCGGCGACGCGTTCCTGGTCCAGGAGCTGCTCGCGGAGGCCGACGCGCCGTTCGACGTCAGGGTCGCGCAGACGATGCGGGAGGCCCGGCCGCTGCTGCGCGAGGTGCACTGCGTGCTGCTCGACCTCGGGCTGCCCGACGCGAGCGGCCTGGACGGGCTGCGGCAGGTGCTGCACGACGCCGGCCGGGTCGCGGTGTGCGTGCTCACCGGCCTGGAGGACGAGCACCTGGGCACGGCGGCGGTCGCCGAAGGCGCACAGGACTATCTCGTCAAGGGCGCCGTCGACGGTACTGGCCTGTCGCGGGCCGTCCGTTACGCCGTCGAACGCAAGCGGGCCGACGAGCAGGCCCGGCTGCTGCGCGAATCGGAGCTGCGGCAGGCGGAGTCGGCCCGGCTCGAGCGCGGCCTGCTGCCAAAACCGATCATGGCGGGTGTACAGGCGGACCTGTGGTCCATCTACCGGCCCGGCCGCGACCGGGGCCTGCTCGGCGGCGACTTCTTCGACGCGATCGGCGTCGACGGCACCCACCTGCACCTGCTCATCGGCGACGTCTGCGGGCACGGCGTCGACGAGGCGCCGCTCGGGGTGGCGCTGCGCGTCGCCTGGCGGGCGCTGGTCCTCGCCGGCGTGCCCGAGGACCACATCCTGGACTCGCTGGAGCAGGTGCTGGTGAGCGAGCGGCGCACCGACGAGCTGTTCGCCACGGTCGCGGTCGCCACCGTCAACCTCGCCGAGGGCACCGCCCGGATCCGGCTCGCCGGCCACCCGCCCCCGATCCTGATCGCCGGCGACCGGGTCGAGCCGTGTGCCGTACGGCCAGGGCTCGTGCTGGGCGTGATGCCCGGCGTCCCCCGCCCTGCCACCGAGGTGCGCCTGGGCGAACCCGGCTGGCAGCTCCTGCTGTACACCGACGGCCTCATCGAAGGAAGCGCCGGCCCGGACGCGTCCGGCGGCGAACGCCTCGGCATCGAAGGGATCGTCGACGTGCTGAAGGACCCCGGCCGCGCGCTCCCCCGCGACCTGCCGGCCTGGCTCGCGGCGCAGGCCGAGGGCCACAACGGCGGGCCGCTGTCCGACGACATCGCCGTGCTGCTGCTGGACCCGAGGAGTTCTCGTTGAACCCGACCGGATGGTCGCTCTGGCGCCGGATCATCGCGCTCTGCGCGGTCGTCGCGGGGCTGCTCGGGCTCATCGCCGTCAGCGCCACCGTCACCGCGGCCGCCAACCGGGCGGACACGGCGAAGGTGATGGACCGGCTCACGCCCGCGCTCGTCAACACCGAGCAGCTGAACTCGCAGCTGCTGCGCCAGCAGACGAGCGCCCGCACGTTCCTGCTGACCGGCAGGGAGAGTGACCTCGACACGTACAAGGCCGCGCAGCAGTCCGAGACGGAGATCCTCGCCGACACCGAGCGGCTCCTCTCCGACGAGCCCGCCCTGCTCAGCACCGTCCACGACGTCGCGGCGGCGACCTCACGGTTCCGACGCGAGATCACTGAACCGCTGATCGCGCAGACCCGCACGGACGGCCCCAGCGCCGAACGCGCGACGCCGACCGCCGCCTCGCGGGCCGTCTACACCGCGGCCTCCAGCCAGATCGACGCGTTGCGCAGCGGACTGAACACCCGGCGCGACACCGTCGCCGCCGAGGTCCGGTCCTCCGGCAACGTGCTGATCGTGCTGCTCGTCTTCGCCGGAATCGTGATCATCTTCGCGGGCGTCGCGCTGGCGCTGCTCCTGCGGCGGCTGGTGACCCAGCCCGTGACCGAGCTCGCCGCCGAGGTGCGCATCGTCGCGGGCGGCAACTACGACCACCCGATCACCGGCGGCGGCCCCCCGGAGCTGGCCGCGCTCGCCGCCGACGTCGACACGATGCGCCGGCGGATCAACACCGAGCTGCAGGACGTCGTCGAGGCGCGCCGGCTGGTCGAGGAGGCCAACCGGATGCTCGAACAGCAGGCCGCCGAGCTGACCCGATCCAACCGCGACCTCGAGCAGTTCGCCTACGTCGCCTCCCACGACCTGCAGGAGCCCCTCCGGAAGGTTGCCTCCTTCTGTCAGCTTTTGCAGCGTCGGTACGCCAGGCAGCTGGACGAACGGGCGGACCAGTACATCGCCTTCGCCGTCGACGGCGCCCAGCGCATGCAACGGCTGATCAACGACCTGCTCGCCTTCTCCCGCATCGGCCGGCTCACCAGCGGCTTCTCCGACATCGACCTCAACAAGGTCGTCGTCGACTCGGCCGAGCAGTTCGAGTCGCTGCGCGAGTCGACCGGCGCGGAGATCACCTTCGTCGACCTGCCCGTCGTACGAGGGGAGGAACCGCTGCTCGGAGCCCTCTTCAGCAACCTCATCGGCAACGCGCTGAAGTTCCGCCACCCCGACCGCACCCCGCACATCCTCATCGACTGCCAGCAGGTCGGCGAGGAGTACGAGTTCGGCGTCGAGGACAACGGCATCGGCATCGAGCCCGAATTCGCCGACAAGGTCTTCGTCATCTTCCAGCGCCTGCACGCGAAGGACGCCTACCCCGGGACCGGCATCGGCCTGGCGATCGCGAAGAAAATCGTCGAATACCACGGCGGCAGGATCTGGATCGACCCGTCGCAGGCCGAAGGTACGCTGTTCCGGTTCACGCTTCCTGTACCTGTACCTGTACCTGCATCTGATCCCGCCGCCGCGCTTTCGTCTTCGTCTGCGTCACCGTCTTCGCTTGAGGAGTCCGTTCAATGACCGCACCCAGGGAGTCGTCCCTGCCGATCGAGGTGCTCCTGGTTGAGGACGACCCGGGCGACGTGCTGATGACGCAGGAGGCGTTCGAGGAGCACAAGGTCCGCAACAAGCTCAACGTCGTCCAGGACGGCGAGGAGGCCCTGGCCTACCTGCGCCGTGAGGGCCCGCACGCGGACGCCCCCCGGCCCGACCTCATCCTGCTGGACCTCAACCTGCCCCGCGTCGACGGCCGCCAGGTCCTGCAGGCCATCAAGGAGGACCCGGACCTGCGCCGCATCCCCGTCGTCGTCCTGACCACCTCCCAGGCCGATGAGGACATCCTGCGCAGCTACTCCCTGCACGCGAACGCCTACGTGACGAAGCCGGTCGACTTCGACAGCTTCATCGCCGTCGTCCGCCAGATCGACGAGTTCTTCGTCAGCGTCGTGAAGCTGCCCCCGCGCAGCTGACCGTCCCCGCCTTCTGACACGTTCCGGCCGCGGCCCGCTGACCCCTCAGCACCGCGGCCTTGTCATCTGACATTCGTGCGCGGTGGTTCAGGCGTGGCGTTCCGTCAGCGTCGCGGTCTGACCTGTCGCGGCCCGATCCGTCCCAGCGCGGCGCGGCCTGCCCCTTCGTGGCCTGGTGGTTCGTCCTCGCCGGGCGGGCGAGCGTGCCGGCCCGGCTCAGTGGCCGGGCCGGAACGATCCGGGTTTGCGTCAGGCGGTGTCGGCGACCTTGGCCACCTTCGCCAGCAGCAGTGCCTCGGCGATGCAGACCCGCTCGAACTCGCCCAGGTGCAGGCTCTCGTTGGGCCCGTGCGCCCTGGTGCTCGGGTCCTCGACGCCCGTGACCAGGATCGCCGCCTTGGGGAACATCTCCTGGAACGTCGCGATGAACGGGATCGACCCGCCCACGCCCATGTCGACCGGGCTCACGCCGTCCCACGCCTCGGTGAACGCCTGGCGGGCCGCCTCGTACACCGGCCCGGTCGCGTCGATCACGCACGGCTCACCGAGCTGCTCGAGCGTCACCGTGACCTTCGCGCCCCAGGGAACGTGCCGCTCCAGGTGGGCGACCATCGTGTCGTACACCCGCTGCGCCGAGTCACCGGGCGCGATCCGCACGCTGAACTTGGCCTTCGCGACCGGGATCAACGCGTTGGGCGCGCCTTCCGTGGCCGGCGCGTCGATGCCGAGGATCGAGATCGCCGGTCGCGTCCACAGGCGCTCGACCAGCCGCCCGCTGCCGATGAACTGAACCCCGTCGATCATGCCGGCCTCTTCGCGGAACCGGTCCTCGGGGTAGTCCAGCGGCGCCGACTGCGTGCTGATCAGGCCTTCCACCGCGACGTCACCCGCGTCGTCGTGCAGCGTCGAGATCAACCGGGACAGGGTGATCAGCGCGTCGGGCACGGCACCGCCGAACATGCCGCTGTGCACGGCCTGCTCGAGGACCCGCACCTCGAAGAACCCGTTGACGATGCCCCGCAGCCCGGTCGTCAACGCCGGCTGCCCGACGTCCCAGTTGCCCGAGTCCGCGATCACGATCACGTCCGAGGCGATCTCGTCGCGGTGCTCGCGCAGCAGGTCCTCCAGCGACTCGGAGCCGAACTCCTCCTCGCCCTCGATGAACAGCACCACGCCGACCGGCAGGTCGTCGCCGAACGCGCGCAGCGCCGCGATGTGCGCCATGACGCCGGCCTTGTCGTCGGCGGTGCCGCGCCCGTACAGGCGGCCGTCGCGCTCCTCGGGCTCGAACGGGTCGCTCAGCCACTGTGAGCGGTCGCCGACCGGTTGGACGTCGTGGTGCGCGTACAGCAGCACCGTCGGCGCTCCGGGCGGCGCGGGCCTGCGACCCAGCACCGCCGGCTGCCCACCCTTGCGGACCAGCCGCACATCCGGAATCCCGGCGCCGCGCAGCAGCTCCGCCACCGCTTCGGCGGAACGCTCGACGTGGCTGTGGTCAAACCCCGTGAACGCGATGCCTGGGATGCGCACGAGCCGCTCCAGATCGGCGCGGACCCCGGGCATCTCCCGCCGGATCGCGGCGCGGAGCTCTTCTTCGGTGAGCACTGTCATACCCGGAACTTACTTCGCCGACTGGTCGTCTGTGCCGTTGGACCCGTTTCCGCGCATCCAGCCGCGCATCTTGCCCGCGCCGGCGCCGACCCAGTCGCCGACCTCCGAGGCCCCGTCGCCGAGCTTGCGCAGCAGCGACACCAGCGGATCCTGCGACCGTGAGAACGCCTCCCGGTACGACGCGGCCGCCGCCTTGATCTCCTCGCTGACCGAAGCGTCCCCGTCGTCGGCGCGACGCGGATACTCGCCGCCGATGATGCGCTGGTACTCCCCGCGGTCGATCCACGCCCGGACCTCGGCGGCCCGCGCCACCGGCATCGGGTGCGACCGCGCCGTCACCATCCGGATCTTGATGAGGCTGTCCCGCAGGTCACCGGCCCGCTCGAACTCAGCGGCCTGCTCCAGGAACGCGGTCGTGTCGACCTCGGACAGGTCACCGCCGCCGGCCAGCTTCATCGACAGCCGCAGCGACGCCGCCGGGTCCTGGCACGCGAGCAGCCCGGCCCGGTCCGCGGACAGCTCGGCCTTGCGCCACCACTCCATGAGCGCGGCCACGATCGCCCGCAGCACCATCGACCCGACCGGCAGCCACGCGAGCCGCACCGCCCAGTCCGTCAGGATCAGCACCATCGTGCGGTACACCGCGTGCCCGCTCACCAGGTGCCCCAGCTCGTGCCCGAGCAGGCAGCGCAGCTCCTCGTCGTCGAGCAGCTCCAGACAGCCCCGGTTGATCACGATGAACGGCTTCGACATGCCGATGCACATGCCGTTGATCGAGCGGTCGCTGTGCACGTACAGCTCGGGCAGGTCGGCGATGTCGAGCGACGCCGCGGCCTCCGCCATCAGCCGGTGCACCCGCGGGAACTGCCGGTGGTCGACGCGGATCGCGTTGCCGAGGAACTCCAGCCGCCACGCCCGCTCGTTCCACAGGGCGTGCAGCGACTTCAGCGCGTCGTCGAACCCGCGCAACTCCCGCAGCGCCACCAGGGCGCCCCTGTCCGCCGGGTGCTCCCACGCCCGAGAACTGATCCCGGTCAGCACCACCCGCCGGCGTTGCACGTCGTTCGTGGTCATTAGCTCCGCCTCCCCGTCGCATCCGGATCGTGTCCGGCCGCCTCCCGGATCGTCCCGCACCTGCGCAACGCCCGTCTACCCGCCCGCGAGGATGAAGTACTCATTCTGCGGGTCGTGCTCCTCACCCGGCGCCCCGTCGACGTGCACGTCGACCGTCCGCGGCGCCGCACCCTCACCGAAGAACCGGTCCTCGTCGGCCATCCACCGCTCCCACTGCGGCCGTAACGCCTCGCCGTCGCGGATCAGCCCCCGCTCCAGCCGCAGCGCCCGCGGCGCGTGGACGCACACGGCGAACGTCAGGTCCCGCACCCCCGCGCTGCCGACCCCCTCGACGACCAGCACGTCCGGGCGCCGCAACGGCTCCCACTCGTCGCGCAGTTGCTCCCGCGCCCAGTCATACCGCCGGTACCGCGCGTCCTCACCCGCCTTGAACGGCGCGAACACCCACTGCTCCAGCCTCGGCCGCCACGCCTCCAGCTCCGCCCACCCGTCCAGGAAGTCGTCGGTGTGCAACTCGGCGACGTCCACACCCGCGTGCCGCAACGCCCGCGCCAACCGTCCCGCGAACGTGGTCTTCCCCGACCCCGCCCGCCCGTCGACCGCCACCAGCCGCACGTCGCCCAGGCGCGCCTCCCGGCCGAGGACCTCCTTGGCCAGCGCGCTGTACGTCCCGATGCCCCCGCCCGCGGCGCTCATGACACCCCCCGATCCACCATGGCACTTCCGCCGCCCGCACCACCTGGCGACCCCGAGACGTCGCCGGCCGCCACCGGCGATGGGGCCGATGCGGGCTCGGCGCGAGGTGCGCTCGGGGCGGGCGCCCTCAAACCTGGGACGACGGTCGGCAGGCCGCTCGGTGCGCCGCCCTCGATCAGCCGCCACAGCGCCGTCGTGTCGAGGTGCTCCTCGACCAGGTCGCCCAGCACGTCGACGGTCCGCTCCCGCAGCGCCGCGAACGACGTGTCCGGCGCGACCTGGAACCCGTGCCGGCCGGCCAGGCGCGCGGCCTCGGTCAGGAACGCCCGCCGGAACTCGTCGGTCTCGAACGCTCCGTGCCAGTGCGTGCCGAACACGTTGCCGGACACGGCGCCCTCACCCGTGCCGTCGGCCAGGCGGATCAACGGCGTCAGGCCTTCCGCCGCCCGGCTCACCACGCCGTGGTGGATCTCGTACCCCCGCACCGGCTGCGACCCGAGCCCCGTGCCGGTCACGCGTCCGAGGGTCTTGCGGTCCGCGAACGTGACCTCCACCGGCAGCAGCCCCAGCCCCGGCGCTGCGCCGCGGCGGCTCTCCACGTCGTCGAAGATCCGCTCGGACAGCATCTGGAACCCGCCGCAGATCCCGAGAACCGGCCGGCCGGACGCCGCGTGGGCCAGCACCGCATCCGCCAGACCCCGCTCCCGCAGCCACTGCAGGTCGTCCACAGTGGACTTGGTGCCCGGCAGCACGACCAGGTCCACGTCGGCGAGGTCGGCGGGCTCGACCGTGAGCCGCACCTGCACACCCGGCTCCGCGGCGAACGCCTCGGCATCGGTGGCGTTGGACACCCTCGGCAGGCGGACCACGGCGACCCGCAGCCACTGTCCGCCACGCGGCGCCGCGGGCCGGCCGAGGACCCGCCCGTCGTACGCCAGCGAGTCCTCGCCGTCGAGCCACAGCTCCGTGGACCAGGGCACCACCCCGAGCGTCGGCCGGCCGGTCAGCTCCGTGAGCGAGTCGACGCCCGGCTGGAGCAGCCCCGAGTCCCCGCGGAACTTGTTGATCACGAAGCCCGAGATCAGCGCCTGGTCCTCGGCGTCGAGGAGGGCGAGCGTGCCGTACAGCGCGGCGAACACCCCTCCCCTGTCGATGTCGCCGACCACGATGACGGGCAGGTCCGCCGCCCTGGCGAGGCCCATGTTGGCCAGGTCGCCGGCCCTCAGGTTGATCTCTGCCGGACTCCCGGCGCCCTCGCAGATCACCACCTCGTGCTTGGCCCGCAGCTCGCGCAGCGTCTCCAGCACCGTGCCGCGCAGCCGGTCCTTGATCTCGTGGTAGTTGCGAGCGCCGATATACCCCGTCGCCTGCCCGAGGACGACGACCTGGCTCTGCCGGTCGGAGCCCGGCTTGAGCAGCACCGGGTTGAACCTGACGCTGGGCTCCAACCCGCACGCATACGCTTGCAGCGCCTGTGCCCGGCCGATCTCACCGCCGTCCACCGCGATCGCCGAGTTGTTCGACATGTTCTGTGCCTTGAACGGAGCGACGTCCACGCCCCGCCTGCGCAACCAGCGGCAGATTCCCGCGGTGAGCATGCTCTTGCCCGCGTCGGACGTCGTGCCGGCAACCAGCAGCCCGCTCACGCCATCACCTCCGCTCCGAGCCGCCGCCGCGGGCCAAGCGCTGCACCCACGGCTCGCAGCCCTCTGATCCGCCCTGAACCACTCACGCCGTCACCCTCCGCCGCGCTCCACCGCCACCGCGAACCAAGCGCTGCACTCACCGCTCGCTGCCTTCCGCTACGCCCGGATCCGCTCACGCCAGCATCTCCCGCCTCGCTCCGCCGCCAAGCACTACGCCTTCCGCTCCCGCTCACGCCGCGCTTTCGCCCCGCAGCCTGACACCGGTCGGCTTGTCGCGGCGGCGAGCGGCGCCTACCCGGAGCGCGCACGCGAGGCCTAAAGCGGCCGCGCCGACGACGACGGACAAGGCCGCGGCCCGGCGGACGTCACGCGGTGCGGGCGGCCCGCCGTCGCCGAGGTGCGGCCTGTGCTCGACCCGGGACCCGTACACGTTGCGGCCGCCCAGCCGAATCCCCAGCGCGCCGGCGGCGGCCGCCTCGCACTGCCCCGAATTCGGGCTCGGATGCCGGCCTCCGTCGCGCAGCCACACCCGCAGCGCCTCGCCGGCCCGCCCTCCGACGGCCGGCGCGGCGGCGACCGTCAGCGCCGCCGTCACCCTCGACGGCACCAGGTTGGCGAGGTCGTCGAGGCGCGCCGAGGCGGTGCCGAACCTCGCATACCGAGCCGAGCGGTGACCGACCATCGCATCCAGCGTGTTGACCGCCCGATACCCGACGATGCCCGGCAGCCCCGCGACCGCGCCCCAGAACAGCGGGCCGACGACGGCGTCCGACGTGTTCTCCGCGACGGACTCCACCGTCGCCCGGGCCAGCTCTGGCGGGCCGAGCGCGGACGGATCCCTCCCGCAGAGATTCGGCAGCTGCGCCCGCGCGGACTCCAGGTCGCCGCCGTCGAGCCGGTCGGCCATCACCCGTCCCTCCCGCGCGAGGCTCGTGCCGCCCAACGCGGCCCAGGTCGCACCGGCCACAACCAGCGTGCGGGCGATCGGCCTTCGCCTGGTCAACCACGCCGTCGCCGCGGCCACCAGTACAGGCGCACCCACGGCGACAAGAGCGAACCGCGCTCCCGCGGCCCGGTCGTCGGCATAGGTGCGCCGCTCGACCGCCCCTGCGAACCGCCCGAACCCCGCGACAGGGTGCCACCTGCGCGGATCGCCGAACACAGCGTCCAGCACACCGCCCAGCAACATCCCGATCGCGTCGGCGTGGAGTCTTCGAATCGCCATGCTCGGGACACTACCGACCCCCACCGACAATTTTTCGTGGCGGCCCGTCGGGGCACTAGCAAGCAAATGGTGCGAAAACAAGAGCTTGTCTCACATCCGTCAGCGTCCTACTTTGCATGCGTGCAGCCCATGCTCCTCCCCGTTCTCGCGCCGCTTCGCGACATCCGTCGCGAAGATGTGTTCGCGCCTGTGGTCGACGAGTTCATGGGTGGCCTCGGGGTCGGTTACAGCTACGGTCCGCCGTTCGGACAACGCCTCGTCACCTGGGCCGACCTGCAGCGCATGGAGATGCCCCGCCGGATGCTGCGCCGCCAGGCCGCGCACAACCTCGACCAACGGCTCGGCGCCGCCCGCGCTGATGCTCCAGTTCGACGGGGTCGCCTCGACGTTGCTGCTCGCCGAGCCGTTCTGGGCAGGGCTGGAGCGTGCCGTGCCCGGTGAGCTCGTGGTCGGTGTGCCGGCGCGCGACGCCGTGATCGTGACCGGATCCCAGTCCCCGCCCGGCCTCGCGAAGGTCCGGCGCGCGATCGACAGGATCTTCTTCGCCGGCGACCCGCACCTGCTGTCGCGCAAGTTGCTGGTGCGCCGCCGCGGGGTCTGGGAAGTGTTCACCTCGAACCTCGCCCATGCGGCTTTCTGAGGTGTACGGCCAGCGCGTAGCAGATCATCAGCGCTGACGTGAGCCTGTCCACAAGCGGTCGGTTATCCACAGATCCGGCGTCGGCCGCGAGCGGGGCAGGACTGATCTGACCGATGCTCCTCCCGAGTCCTTAACACGGGAGGGAGACGGACATGAACGAGACGACGATGACCATCGTCGGCAACGTGCTCAACGAGCCTGACTGCCGTCGGCTGGAAGAGAGCAAGGCGCTGGTCGCGTCCTTCAAGGTCGCCGCCACGTCACGGCGCTACGACCGCAGCGAGGGGCAGTGGGTCGACGGCAACCAGCTCCGGCTGCGCGTCACCTGCTGGCGCAACCTCGCGGAGAACGTGATCCGCAGCGTCCACGTCGGCGACCCGGTGATCATCACCGGCAAGCTGTCGAGCCGCAACTGGGAGACCGAGGACCACGCCAAGCGGGTGGCGTACGAGTTGGAGGCCACCTCCATCGGCCACGACCTGGCCCGTGGCCGGGCGAAGTTCGCCCGGGTCAAGGCAAACACGGCGACCAGCTCGATCGACGACGAGCTGTCGGACGCCCACATCGCGGGCCAGCCGAGCACACCGGTGGTGGCGATCAACGCGCTGCCGCGGCAGCGCGACTACGACGCCGAGCTCGGCGGCTTCGTCACGACCATGGTGGAGCCGGCGGACGCCGACCGGGACCCGTTCGCGGAGGACGTCCTGACCGAGCTCGACAACGCGATCAACGCCGCGTTCGACGGCACGGAGTTCGCCGCGATGGAGGGCTTCACCGCGCCGAACGACGCGGCGGAGCTCACGACCGACGCCGACACCGCGGAGGTCCCGGCGGTCCCCGACTCGGACGACGAGGGGTCCTCCACCGGCGACGACGAGAGCTCGACGGACGGGCCCGAGGAGTCGAGCGGCGGCCGGCGCCGGCGCAACCGGGGCAAGGTGCCGGTTCCCGCCTGACGGCCCGGTGGGTCGCGGCACCGAGACATCCGGCGTCACGACCCACCGCCGGCACCGCCGTGAACAGCCACGCGAACCGGTCAGGAGCGCGCTGCGTAGGCGGACGCGGCAAGCGACCTGGCCGGTACGCACCGCCATAGGCCGACGCGGCAAGGGCTTGCCGGCAGGGACCGTCGCGCGGGTCGGACGTCGCGAGCGACCGGCTGGTGGGACCGGGGGTGGGCGGACTCGGCAAGGGGAGTGGCCGTGCGTACGGCCTTGACCAGCCTGAGCACGGCGGGCGGGACCAGGCCAAGCGCGGGCAAGACCAGCCAGAACACGGGCGAGACCAGGCCGGGCGCAGGCCGGAGCCGGCCGGGAACATGGACGGGAACAGGCCGAGCGCGGGCGAAACCCAGCCTGGACAACGGTGAAGGGAGCATCCTAAGTACCGTGCGGGCGTGCTCAAGCAAGGTGGGCGCGGTGTTGGTGCGCGCGAATGCGTTGGCTGGAGTGGTTGCGGGTAATGGGCTGTGGGGTGGACCGTTTGAGAGGGGTCCGAACGACCCGAAGCGTGACTCTGTCGCCACCCGTAGCGAAACGAGTGGCACGACAAGGGAACCCGCTTGTGCCGGGAGGCGAGGAATGTTGTCCTGAGAACGTCGATTTGGCTCCCCACAAGCGAATCCTTCGCCGTAGGCGGTAGCCTGTCCGACGACATGCGCTCGTAGCTCAGCGGATAGAGCAGGGGACTTCTAATCCCAAGGTCGTAGGTTCGATCCCTACCGGGCGCACCACTTTCAGCGCTGGTCAGGCGCCTGTTCGGTCGCTGTACACCGAAGAGGCGCCTGCGGGGCGTGTCCTGCCGGGCGGCGGGGAGACGGGTGCCGGCTAAGGGTTTGGGGGGCGGTCGACGACGGCGACGCCGTTGTCCAGCATCCGCTGCTTCACCTCGCGGTAGAGGTCGTCGTCCTCGATGATCACTGTGCCGCGGGCTTGTACGTCGAAGATGGCGTGGCCGCTGGGCACGCGCAACAGGACGTAGCGGTCGGCGTGTGATTCCCAGAGGGCCCGGTGCTCGTCGATCGTCACGGGTGAAGTTTCGCTCCTGGTCCTGCGCGGTACGGGGGCGGCGCCCAGCGGGTCGAGGTCGGGTGTCGGGTGGGTGACGTCTGCACGGAATGCGATGTGGGCTGCGCGGGAGGCAACACGGGCGGGGTGCGGGTGGGGCACGGTTCGGGGTATGGGACTCAGGACCAGGTTCACGGAGGCGTTCGGGCTCACGACGCCGATCGCGCAGGCGGGGATGGCGTTCGTGGGGATGACGCCGGAGTTGCCGGTGGCGGTCAGCAACGCGGGGGCGCTCGGGTCGCTCGGGGTGGGGTTGATGCCGGCGGCGGCGTTGGCGCAGACGGTGGCGGCGATTCAGGCGAAGACGGATCGGCCGTTCAACGTCAACTTCATCACGGTGTTCACGGAGCAGGCGCAGATCGACGCGGTGTGTGAGGCCGGGGTGGCGGTGGTGTCGTTTCACTGGGGGCATCCGCCGCGGAGGTGGATCGAGCAGCTGCACGGGGCGGGGGTGCGGGTGTTCGAGCAGCTCAGCTCGGTTGACGCGGCGAAGCGGGCGGTTGACGACGGGGTGGATGTGGTCGTCGCGCAGGGGCAGGAGGCGGGCGGGCACAACGCGGCGACGTTGCCGGTGTTCGCGCTGGTGCCGCTGGTCGTGGACGCGGTGGCGCCGGCGTTGGTGCTGGCGTCGGGTGGGATCGCGGACGGGCGGGGCGTGGCGGCGGCGCTGATGCTGGGGGCGGACGGGGCGTGGGTCGGCACGCGGTTCGTGGCCAGCGGGGAGTCGGGGGCGCACGACGGGTACAAGAGCCGGTTGCTGAGCTCGGACGCCACGGAGACGGTGAGCACGTCGATGTTCGGGCCGGACATGCCGGACTTCAACCCGATGCGGGTGCTGCGCAACCGGGTCGTGCGCGAGTGGCTGGACGCGCCGCCGGCGGAGGCGGACGACGCGCCGCTGCCGGTGATCGGGGAGACGGTGCTGGGTGGGGAGACGGTGACGATGCACCGGTTCTCCAACCTGGTGCCGATGCGCGGGCTGACCACCGGTGATCTGGAGGAGATGCCGCTGCTCGCCGGGCAGGGCGTCGGGCTGGTCACCGAGCTGCGGCCGGCGGCGGAGATCATCGCGGCGATGACGGCCGACGCGGTGGCGATGCTCGGGCGGTACGGAGGCCGCCACGAAGGCCGACAAGAAGGTCGCCACGAAGGCTGACACGGGGGTTAGCCGCAGCACGAAGACGGTGGTCAGGGGGTGTGTGAGGCGGGGCGCGGCGGCGGACAGTGAAGGGCATGATTCTTCTGGACTCCGGCCGGCCACCCGTCGCGGTGCGCGCGGCGACCGGGTTGTGGATCGGCGCCGTCGCGCTCGGCGCGGTGGAGACGGTGATCGTCGTGGGGGCCGGCCAGGCCGGCGAGAATCCCCTGTTCGGGGTGCTGTTCCGGTGCGTCGTGTACGCGGCGGCGGTGCTGACCGCGCTGCGGATGCGGGCGGGGCGGCGGTGGGCCCGGATCACCCTCGCCGTCGTGCTGGGCATCGTCGGCACGTTGTCGCTGGTCATCGAGCCGGTCTCGCGGCTGGCCGACGGTAACTCGCTGAGCGCGGCGACCGCCGACGCGGACCTGACCTGGTGGGCGATCGCGGCGGCCAGGACGTTGCACGTGGTCGCGGTCTGGGCGGCCGTGCCGCTGATGTTCACCGGGTCGGCGAACCAGTACTTCAGAAAGCATCGGTGACGCTGTCGGAAGGGCGTCGCAACCATGTCGGCGGTGGTGGGAGCGGGCGTTGCATGGCTGCTGGGAGCGGCATAGGAGACGTGCAGTGGACAACCGCAGCTACTGGACGACGTCGGCACTCGCACCGGCCGAGCAGTTCACGCATTGGCGGGAGCTGATCTGCGAGGCGTTTCTGGCGCTGACGCCGGAGTCGGATCTGAGGGACGGGTTCGCCGGGTCGGTGACGCAGTGGCGGCTGGGCGAGCACAGCCTGGCGCGGATCGAGTCGCAGCGGCAGGTGGTGTACCGGACGGAAGCCGCCGTCGCCAGCGACCCGATCGGCGGCTTCTATGCGAATCTGCAGGTCAGCGGCATGAGTCTGATGGTGCAGCACGGGCGGGTGGCCACGCTCCGCCCGGGCGACCTGGCCGTGGTCGACGCCGACGAGCCGTTCCGGTTCGAGTTCGGCGGCGATTTCCGGCAGCTGTCGCTGTTCGTACCGGCGAAGACACTGCGAGCCAACGGACCGGTGCGGACGGCGACGGCGATCGACACCGTCACCGGGGTCGGGGCGGCGGTGCGGCACTCGATGGAGACCCTCGCCAGGGGGCCGATGCGGGAGTCGGCGGCGAACCGGCTGGCCACGCACGCGGCGGGCATGCTGTCGATCGCGCTCGAACCGTCGATCCTGACACCGGTGCGGTCGCCCAAGACGTACCGGACGTGCATCGACGACATCGAAGGGCATCTGACCGACGAGGACCTGTCCCCGGCGGCGACCGCGCGGCGCCTCGGCATCTCCGTCAGGACGGTGCACGCACTCTTCTCGGGAGCGGGAGCAGGGGCCGGAGCGGGGCAGGGGGAGTCCTACGCGGCCACGGTACGGCGGCTGCGGCTGGAGCGCGCGGCGCGGCACCTGGCCGACCCGGCGATGCGGCACCTGCGGGTCATCGACGTCGCCACCGAGGCGGGCTTCGGCAACGTGGCCAGCTTTCACCGGGCGTTCCGCAAACAGTTCGGCCGGACGCCAAAAGAAGCCCGTGAGTGAATGCAAGAACGCTTCCAGCCGTACATCGAATGCAGGCCGCGGCTAGCTGAAGGACACCGGGCGTTCATCGACTCTGATAAAAGTGTGCGACATGAAGAGGCTCAGCCGCCGCACGTTCGTCCTCAGTGGACTGGCCACCGCCGGGGCCGTCGCACTGCCGTTGACCAGCGCTCAGGCCGCCGTCCCGTTCCCGTTCAAGCTCGGCGTCGCCTCGGGCGAGCCGGCCTCAGACAGCGTCGTGCTGTGGACCCGGCTCGCTCCGTCGCCGCTGAACGCCGACGGCCAGGGCGGCATGGCCAACGCCGACGTCACCGTCGACTGGCAGGTGTCCACGACCGACACGTTCAGCTCGCTCGTCGCGTCCGGGTCGGTCACCGCCCGCTACGCGGACGCGCACTCCGTGCACGTGGTCGCGGGCGGGCTCGCGCCCGACGCCGAGTACTACTACCGCTTCCGCGCGCAGGGCCACCTGTCCCCCGTGGGCCGGACCCGCACCGCGCCCGCGCCCGGCACCGTGGGCCGCAACCTGGTGATGGCGTTCGCGTCGTGCTCGCACTACGAGTCGGGCTACTTCACGGCCTACCGCCGCATGGCCGAGGACCGCCCGGACCTGATCCTGCACCTGGGCGACTACATCTACGAGGGCGGCCCGGGCTCCAGCGGCGTCCGCCAGCACGCCGGCGCCGAGATCGTCTCGCTCGCCGACTACCGCCGCCGCTACGCGCAGTACAAGTCGGACCCGGACCTGCAGGCGGCGCACGCGATCGCGCCGTGGCTGGTCGTGCCCGACGACCACGAGGTCGAGAACAACTACGCCAACATGGTGCGCAACGACAGCAGCCCGGTGCTGACGGCGGCGCAGTGGACCGCCCGGCGCACCGCCGCCTACCGCGCGTACTACGAGAACATGCCGCTGCGGCCGAGCCAGGCGCCGACGGGCAACAGCATCCCCCTGTACCGCCGGGTCAACTGGGGCACGCTCGCCACGTTCCACATGCTCGACACCCGGCAGTTCCGCGACGACCAGGCCTGCGGCGACGGCTGGAAGGTGTGCGCCGCCGCGGACACCGCGTCGCGGTCGCTGACGGGCGCGGCGCAGGAGGCGTGGCTGCTCGACGGCCTCGCCCAGCACTACGGCACCTGGGACATCCTCGGCCAGCAGGTGTTCTTCGCCCGGCAGTACGACGCCGGCGGCGCCGCCAACATGGACGCCTGGGACGGCTACCGCGCGTCCCGGTCCCGCATCCAGCAGGGCTGGATCGACCGGTCGGTGCGCAACCCGCTCGTGCTCACCGGCGACGTACACGCGGCGTGGGGCAACGACCTGAAGGCCGACTACGCCAGCAGCTCCTCCGCGACCATCGGCACCGAGCTGGTCTGCACGTCGATCACGTCCGGCGGCAACGGCTCGACGACCACCACGATCCCCAACGCCGGCACGAACCCGCACCTGAAGTTCTACTCCAACCTGCGCGGTTACGTCCGGACCACGATCAGCCCCGCGCAGGTGCGGGCCGACTTCCGCGCGGTCAGCTCGGTCACCGAGCACGGCGCGGCCGCCACCACCCTCAAGTCGTTCGCGATCCTCGACGGCCAGCCCGGCCTTCGGGCCCTATAGGAGAAACCTTTTCAATGGCAGCCATCACCTCGGTCGCGCTCGCCGCGACCCTCGCCGCCACGTCGATGACGTGGACGACGGCCAACAGCGTCGCCACCGGCGACCAGGACACGCCGGCCATCGCCGCCAACCGCAACGGCCAGGTCGCCGTGGTCTGGGAGGACGACCGGGACAGCACCGCACCCGAGAACAACTCGCACTCCGACGTCTGGCTGCGGCTGTTCACCGACGGCGTCGCGAAGTACGAGCTCAAGCTGTCGGCCGGCGGCACCTCCGGCACGAACTGGAAGCACATCAGCCCCGACGTCGGCCTCGACGACAAGGGCAACGCCGTCGTGGTCTGGGCCGAGGACCCCGACGGCAACGGCGCGTTCAACATCGTCTACCGGGTCGTCTCCCCCACCGGCACGGTCACCGCGTCCGGCCGGGCCAACGCGGACGCCACCGGCGACCAGATCCTGCCGAAGGTGGCCGTCGACCCGGACGGCGCGCCGAGCACCGGGGCGGTCGCGTTCAGCGTCGTGTGGGAGGACGTGCAGGGCACCACGTACAGGGTCAAGGCCGCCGGGTACACGGGCCCGGCGACGAAGGCCTACGAGGTCTTCGCGTCGCAGACCACCGGCGCGCACCACCGGCCCGACGTCGCGGTCTCGGCGTCCGGCGACGCCCTGGTCGTCTGGGACGAGGACGCCGACGCCAACGGGTTCTACAACATCGGTCTCGTACGCCTGGCGAAGGCCAACGGCGCGGTCAACCTCTCCCGCCGTACCGCCAACAGCCTCGGCGACGGCCAGCAGCGGCGGGCGGAGATCGCGGCGTCGTTCTCGGGCGCCTTCGCGGTCGCGTACGAGTCGGACCACACCGGCACCGCCGGCGTGTGGACCCGCTCGTTCCTCGCCGACGGCACGCCGCGGCACGTGGAGGTCCTGTCGGCGAACGGTGGCGCCGCCCCCTCGGTCGGCATCGACGACCAGGCGAACACGGTCGTCGGCTGGACCGTGGGCGGGCTCGACGTGTGGGTCCGCGGGTTCAACCCCGACGGCACCGGCACGGGCCGCCTCGCCTCGCAGGTCCTCAGCCAGACGGCGACGGGCCGGCAGGAGCAGCAGGTCGTCGCGGTGTCGCCGTGGGGCGAGGTCAGCGTCGCGTACACCGACGACAACGACGGCAACACGTTTGACCAGGTCATCCTCGGTACGGGAGGCAGCAACTCCGACTGGTGACGCCTCTGGCCTGATGGGCGCGCTATTGTTGAACCGTCAACGAACAAGAGCGCGCATGATCACGATCGAGGTCTGGTCCGACATCGTCTGCCCGTGGTGCTACATCGGCAAACGACGCCTCGAAACCGCCCTGTCGACGTTCGACGGGGCGGTTTCGGTGCAGTGGCGCAGCTTCCAGCTGGACCCGTCGACGCCGGTGGGCGACCCGCGGCCGGTCGGCGAGTCGCTGGGCGCGAAGCTGGGGCTGCCTCAGGCTCAGATCGACGGCATGTTCGAGCACGTCACGCAGCTCGCGGCGGCCGAGGGTCTGGCGTACGACTTCGCCCGGGCCCGCACCGCCAACACCCTCGACGCGCACCGGCTGCTGCACTTCGCCAAGGCCCACGGCCTGCAGGCGGAGCTGAAGGAACGGCTCATGCACGCGTACTTCACCGAGGGCGCCGACATCGGCGACCAGGTGGTGCTCGCGGGGCTCGCGGCCACGGTCGGGCTGGACGAGGTGGCGGCCAAGCAGGCCCTCGCCGACGGCTCGTTCGAGGCCGACGTCCGTCAGGACTTCGCGCAGGCCCGCGCGTACGGCATCAGCGGCGTGCCGTTCTTCGTCTTCGACCAGCGGATCGGCGTGTCCGGCGCGCAGCCCGTCGAGGTGTTCGAGAAGGCGCTGCGGTCCTGATCGCTTCACGTGCACTTGCGGGTGCGAATGGTAGAGGTCACAGGCGCACAGTCAAGTGGCAGGTTTGTGATGCACGTGCACCGCGGACGTGAATGACTGCGTTCAGGCCGACACAAACCGCGTCACCGGTTCTACGCTGCTTGCATGAGCGCTGACGTGCTGCACGCCTACCGTATGCAGGTCGCCCGCGGTGTTCGCCGGTTGTCCACCGACGATACCGAGCAGGTGGCGACGCTGCTGGAGCAGCTGGGCTATCCCCAGGAGGGGACCGACACCGCCGGGCGCCTGCGCTCCTGGGTCGACCACCCCGACGGGGGCGCGTTCGTCTGGGACGAGCGGGGCCGCCTGCTGGGTGTCATCGCTGCGCACATCATCCCGTCGTTCGAGAAGGACGGGTCGTGGCTGCGGATCGTCGCGCTCGCCGTCGCCGACTCGGCGCGTGGGCGTGGGATCGGCACCAGCCTGGTCGCGGCGGCGGAGACGTTCGGCCTCATGCGCGGCTGCCACAGCGTCGAGGTGACCAGCCTGCGGACCCGCGAGGGCGCGCACGCGTTCTACAAGGCGCTGGGGTACTCGGACCGCTCCGACGCGGCGGGGCGCTTCCTGAGGCAACTCCCCTGATGTCCTTTTCACCCCCTTTGTGATTTTGTGCAGGGCGGGTGAGATTCGCTTCCGCTGCCGCGCCGTTGTCCACAGCTTCGCCAGCTCCTTGCGGCGCGGCCTCGTCGTTTCCTGGGCGGTCTCGCCGCTTCCTCGGCCCGGCTTTCGTCGGGGCGCTTGGCTCGGGTCAGGCGTTGAGCTTGGCGGCCAGGGTCTTGGCCACCTCGACCAGGCCCGTGTCCGCGGCGGCGGGGAGCTCGCCGCCGCCGAGGTTGGCGACGGACAGCACCACTATCAGGTTGCTGACCCGCATCGTGATGATCTGCGGCTGGCCGATGGCGCGGACCCGCTGGCGGACCGCCTGGTCGCCGACGCCGTCGAGGGGCTCGCTCTCGGTGCCGCTGGTCACTTCGAGGTAGCGGGAGGCGAGCTCCGGGCCGCCGACCGTGCCCTTCTTGGGCACGACCGTGAAGCCGACATTGAGCTGCGTCTTGCCGTCCCCCGCCGTGCAGTTGGCGCCGTCGGCTTCGACCTTCGCCGCCGGTACCACCGCCGCCACCGCTGAAGCGTCGAGCACTGCGCAGTCAGGTGCGGCGCTGAACCGCCCCGCTTCGGTGAAGACTCCGAGCGTGTACGCCACGCCGAGCCCTGTCGCAGCGAACGCGGCGACCACCGCGAGGACGATCAGGGCGATTCGCCAGAAGCGCTGCATCGCGTCATTCTAGGGGCGCCCGCCCGCCGGTCACTCGTGCGAGCATCTTGTGCGCAGGTTGAAGTCCGGCTTAAGCCCATGGTCCCCGACCAGCGGGTTCTGATACGACCAATGGCAGTGGAACCACATGAGACACGATCAACCATGACCGTCCCCCGGCAACAACGCCCGGCGAGCAGCCTTGCCGCCCCGGCGGCACGACCCGTCGAGCACAACAGCGCCGGACGGTTCCTGCTGCGCACCCTGTTCTGGGGCGGTCTCGCGCTCGCGCTGCTGCCCTGGTGGCTCGGCACGAAGGCCGGCACGATCGACACCGGTGCGGAGATCTTCCAGTCGGCCGGCCGGGTCACCGGCCTGATCGCCGGCTACCTGCTGCTGGTGCAGGTGATCCTGATGAGCCGGCTGGCCGTCCTGGAGCGCTGGATCGGCGCCCGCCACCTGGGCCTGTGGCACCGCGAGCTCGGCGGCTCCGTCCTGATCATGATCCTGGCCCACGCGGCGCTGATCACCGTCGGCTATGCGTACGCCGACCGGGTCGGTTTCGTCAGCGAGCTCGGCACGATCCTGACCGAGTACGAGGACATGGTCACCGCCTTCCTCGCGGCCGGCATGCTGGTCTGCATCGGCCTGCTGAGCATCCGCGGACTGCGCCGGGCCCTGCCCTACGAGCTGTGGTACTTCCTGCATCTGACCGCGTACCTGGCGCTGCTGCTCGGCTTCGCCCACCAGTTCTCCAACGGGCAGGAGCTCTTCAAGCCGGGCCTCGGCCGGACGCTGTGGATCGCCTTCTACGTCGTCATGGTCGCCGCGGTCGTCTGGGGGCGCATCGTGGCGCCGCTGACGTTCAACCTCCGGCACCGGCTCCAGGTGGCCGACGTGGTCGCCGAAGGCCCCGACATGGTGTCGATCTACATCACCGGCAACCGCCTGCACGACATGGACGCGCAGGCCGGCCAGTTCTTCCGGTGGCGCTTCCTGTCGCGCGGGCTGTGGTGGCAGGCGCACCCCTTCTCGCTGTCCGCCGCGCCGAACGGCCGCTGGCTGCGGCTCACCGTCAAGACCGTCGGCAGCCACACGATGGCGATGCGCGACCTGCGCCCCGGCGTGCGGATCTTCGTCGAGGGCCCGTGGGGCGACTTCACGGCGAGCCGCCGGGTCAAGTCGCGGACCGTGCTCATCGCGGCGGGCAGCGGCATCGGGCCCATCCGCGCGCTGCTGGAGGAGCTGCCGCCCGGCGCGGTGGTCATCTACCGGGCGTCCGCCGTGCACGACCTGCACCTGCGCGACGAGCTGGAGCACCTGGCCGACCTGCGGCACGCCACGCTGTGGTTCGTGGTCGGCGACCGACGCGACCCCGGCCCCCGGCGGCTGTTCACGCCCGCCGGGATGCGGGAGCTGGTGCCCGACATCACCGAACGCGACATCTACCTGTGCGGCCCCGACGGGCTGGTCACGCAGTCGCTGCAGGTGCTGCGGCGGCTGCGGGTCCCGCGCCGGCAGATCCACCTCGACCCCTTCGAGTTCTAGCTTCTTGTTTTCCAGCTTCTTGTTGAGAGTTGGTCCTTCGTGAGACGCGCGATGATCGCCCTGATGGGCACCGCGGCGGGCACCGTCCTGCTGGTGGGCGCCAAGGCCGGTTTCAGCAGCCCCACCGACCGCCCCCTGAACCCGCAGGCCGCCGGCGCGACCGGCCCCGTGCCGTCGGCGTCCGGAGGCCCGCCCTCGGCGGTCACGATGCCGCCCGGCAACGGCGCCGCGCCCACCACGACGACGGCCACGACGACCGCCGCAGCGCCCCCGGCCGGTGGCGGCACCAAGACGACCACCGCGCCGAAGCCCACGACGGCGGCGCCGAAGCCGCCCCGCACCACGATGAAAGACGGCACCTTCGGCGGCAACAGCGTCTACGTCGAGTACGGCTCGGTCGAGCTCTCGATCGTCGTCTCCGGCGGCAAGATCACCGACATCAAGGTCCTGGACTCGCCGAGCAACCACTCGCGCTCCGTACAGATCAACAACAACGCCCTCCCGAAGCTCAAGTCCCAGGCCCTCTCGAAGCAGAGCGCCGACATCGACACCGTCTCCGGCGCGACCTACACCAGCTCGGGCTACAAGCTGTCGCTGCAGTCGGCGATCGACCGCGCGTTCCAGGCGTGACCTGTGCTCGTGCGGGTCGAGCACGTGATGGGGATGGCGGTCAGCCTCGACCTGGCCGACCCGCTGCCGGTGCCCGAGCTGGAGCGCCTGGCCGACGAGGTCTTCGACTGGCTGCGCCTGGTCGACACCACCTTCAGCACCTACCAGGCCACCAGTGAGATCAGCCGCCTCGGCCGCGGCGAGCTGCGCCGCTCCGACTGCTCGCCACTGGTCGGCGAGGTCCTCGACCGGTGCGCCGAGCTCTGGGACGAGACCCGGGGCTACTTCGACATCATGGCCGGCGGCCGCCTCGACCCCTCCGGCTACGTCAAGGGCTGGGCGGTCCAGCGCGCGTGCGACCGCCTGCTGCTGCTCGGCTCCTCCCACCACTGCCTGAACGCCGGCGGCGACGTCTTCGTCCGCGGCGCCGCCCCTGGCCGCTCGGCGTGGCGGGTCGGCATCCGCCACCCCTGGGAGGCGATGTCCCTCGCGTGGGTCCTGGAGGTCACCGACATGGCGGTGGCGACCTCTGGCACGTACGAGCGCGGCCTGCACGTCGTCGACCCCTTCACCGGCGAGCCGGCCGCCGCCCTGCGCTCGGTCACCGTGGTCGGCCCGGACCTCGGCACGGCGGACGCCTACGCCACGGCGGCCCTGGCCATGGGCGAGGCAGGCATCGACTGGCTGGCCCAACTCCCCGACCACGAGTGCGCCGTCGTCACCGAGGACGGCCGCGCGATGCGCTCCGACGGCCTGCCGGTGGCCCCCAGCACCTGACCGCCCCCAACGGCACGACTACAGACCGCCGTCGGGCCCGCCATGGCACCCCGCTCCTACCTGGCCCCGGTCCGGCTCCGAGACCCGCCTCGCGCTCGGCTCCCACCCCGCGACCCAATTCCTGCGTCTGGCTGCAGCCCGTCTACGAGACCCGCTGCCCGCCCGTTTCCGCCCGACTCACTGCCTGTTTCCCGCCCGGCTCCAGCCCCGTGACCGGCACGTGCCCAACGGTGCGGACTACGGCCGACCTGGTCTGATGGCACAGCCTCGCGAGGGGACCGGATGGCCGACCGGCTTCGCGCCCGACAGGCCCACAAACCCGCCACCACTGCCGCCCAGCCCAGCCCGACTCTGCCCGCAACCGGCTTCGCGCCTGCTCCGGCACGCGGCACGCTTCGACCCGCCATAGGTCGGCTCCCCGCCCGACTCCGCCCGGGACCGGGGTTCGCGCCTCAGCCCGGCTCCGGATCGCCTCGAGACCCGCTTCCGCCCAACTCCGGCCCGTGGCTGCCTCGCACCCGACTCTGCCCGCGACCGGCTTGCTATTCGCCTCCGGCCCGCGACCCGCTCCACGTTCCAACGAGATCCGCTCCACGCACCGACTTCGGCCGGTGTCCTGCATCGCGCCTGACCTCGGCACAGCTCTGGCCACGACCAGTTCGCCGCCCGGCTCCGGCCCACGAAGTGCTACCCGCCCAGCTCCAGCCCGGCACCAGCCTGCGGCCCGCTTCGCGTCCAGCTCCGACCCGCCTACGAGACCTCCCTCGTGTCCGCCTCCCGGACCGCGACCCGCCTCCGGACCGCGGCCCGCCTCGCCCGGCTCCTGCCCCGCGACCCACTTCCCGCGCCTGGCTCCAGCCCGTCTACGACGCCGGCTTCGGGACGGCCAGGTCCAGGTACTCGAGCAGGTGCACATGGGTCGGCGCGGACATGTCAGGTGTGAAGTGCAGGTAGCGCAGCCGCTTGCCCGTCCCCTGCAGCAGCCCGTGCGGATCGGGCAGGTCGGCGCCGTGCTCGAAGCCGACCGACACCGAGTCGGTGCCGGGGAAGATGGCCGCGACATAGCCCCGCTCAGGATGGTGGAACCCTAAGCCGTGCCAGCCTCGATAGACGCGCTCGGTCAACTCGGGCCGGGCTTCCACGATGACGTCCCGCAGGTGGCGGGCGAGCGCGGCGATGTCTGGGCAGCTATCGGCGAGAAGTTGGTCGAGGCCGGGAGGCTCGATGGCTATCATGCCGACACCTCACCACATGGGTACGACAATTCCAGCGGCTTTTCCTACCAGTCGAACGTGGGCCCCTGGACCGACCCGCCGGGCAGGATCGCCCGGTTTGTGTAGACCCAATTCTCCACCACGTAGTACTGGCGGCCGCGCGGCGGAGTGACGTCGAACGGACCGCAGTCGTGGCTGGGCGCGAAGTCGGTGAACATCAGCTCACGGCACACGCGCGGGCCGTCGACGACGTTCTTGGTCTCAGCGTCGACGAGCGACATGGAGATGTCGGCCTGGATCGCCGGGAGCGCCGAGACGTGCCCCACCATCCGGACCGCGGCGGAGCTGGTCTGATGGCACGGCTTCGCGAGGACCGGATGCCCGATGTCCCATGTGTACTCCTCGGCGCACTGCCACGCACCCCACACGATCGCCTCGACAGGACCGGCCGAGCGGGTGGGCACACCGCCTCTGATTTTCTCGCCGCCAGATGTACGACCGCCGCGCACCGACGGCGTGACACCGATCTGCGGCATCGCGGGCTGACCGGCGACGCTCGGCGGCAGCGCGACCGGACGCTGGACCGCTGTCTGCGCGCTGGGCCGGTGCACGACCCGCCAGGCGGGGACAGCGACGACCGCCAGCGCCGCCAGTACGACGGCCAAAACTGTCATACGTGAGCGCGATGATGTCGGCGGTCGGGGCTTCGGCACCGGCGGCTCGAAGGAGGGCAGCAGCTCATGGATCACTGGCTGGGGCGGCAGAGCGGGATCGTCGGCGGTGCGCTTCGCCACCACGCGCAGCGTGTGCGCGAGTTCCTTCGCCGTCGGGCGGCGGCCTGGACGCTTGTCCATGCAAGCCCCCACGACCCGCCAGACGGTCTCCGGCATCCCCTCCACACGCTGCGGCGACTCGTCCACGTGCCGCCGCAGGATCGCCCAGGCCGGGCCCCCGGCATAGGGCGGCCGCCCGGCGACGAGCTCGAAGAGCACCACGCCGAGGGCGTAGACGTCCGCCGCCGGCGCGGGGCGGCCGCCGTAGACGGTCTCCGGCGCGATGTAGTTGGCGGTGCCGACGAGCGCGCCCGGCGTCGTCATGCTCGGCGTGTCGAGCACCCGCGCGATGCCGAAGTCGGTGAGGCGGGTGTGCGGCTGGCCGCCGTCGCGGTCGAGCAGGATGTTGTCGGGCTTCAGGTCGCGATGGACGATGCCGCGCCGGTGCGCCGCCGAGAGAGCGTCGGCGACCTGGGCGAGCAGCGTCGCGGCCTCGGCCGGCGGCAGCGTGCCGCGCTGGTGCAGGTGGTCGCGGAGGCTGCCACCGTCGACGAGGTCCATGACGAGGCCGAGCGACGTGCCGACGGTGACCAGGTCACGGACCCGCACGATGTGCGGGTGGCGGAGCATGAGGAGGATCGCGCGTTCCTGGACGAAGCGGTTGACCGCCTTCGGCTCCGCCATGAGGTCTTCGCGCAGCAGCTTGACGGCGACCTCATCGTCACCCTGGAGCGCGCGGGCACGCCACACGGTCCCGGTGCCACCGCCGCCGATCGGCTCGATCAGCTGGTAGGCGTCACCGATGCGGTAACCGGTGAGGTCCTCGCTGAGCGACCGGAGACCGTCGTCGGTGTCGTCGCGCGCTTCGGGGGGAGTACGCATCGGGGTATTCGTACAGAATGCAAGATGAAGGTCACAACCGTTACCAGGCAATACTCCCCATGTGGGGGACCCCTTGAGCGGCGTGGACCTTCACAGGCGCCGATACATGATATGGAAGTCGACCAACCCGTACTTCGTGCTGCGGAAGCCGTCCGGAATCGTGCCGACGATGATGAAGCCGAGCGAGCGCCACAGCCGCACGGCGACGGTGTTGGTGGACACGACCGCGTTGAACTGCATCGCCGTGAAGCCGAGCTCGCGGGCCCGGTCGAGGCAGTGCTCGCCGAGGGTGCGGCCCAGGCCTCGCCCCCGGGCGCGGGTCGACACCATGAAGCTGGCGTTCGCCACGTGGTCGCCGAGGCGGCCCTTGTTGGGGCCGACCTTGTAGGTGCCGAGCACGTCGCCGTCCTCGACCGCCACCCAGACCTCGAACGGGGGCGGCAGCAGCCAGTGCGACTTGGCGTCCTGCTCGGTGGAGTTTGGGTCGTTGTCATAGCTCTCGCCGGCGGACACGACCTCGTGCCACACGTCCCAGAGGCCCGAGTGCTGGCCTTGCCAGTCGTCGTCGACAAAGCGCCTGATCTCCACGCTGTTCATTCAACACGTCAGGTGGCAGGCTCTGCATTCGTGTTCGATGTGTTGAGCGACGCATTCAGCCGGTTGCCCGCGCCCCCGCGTGAGGTCGTCATCGCCACCGCCGTCGTGGCGCTGCTGGCGGTCCTGTTGCGGCCCGCCTGGCGGGTCATGCGCAACTTCATCACCATCGCGCACGAGGGCGGCCACGCCCTGGCGGCGGTGCTGAGCGGCCGGCGGCTCTCCGGGATCCGGCTGCACTCCGACACGTCGGGCCTGACGCTGTCGAGGGGCCGGCCCAACGGGCTCGGCATGGTGGTCACCGGACTCGCCGGGTACATCACGCCGTCGCTGCTGGGCCTCGGCGCGGCCGCGATCCTCGGCGTGGGCCGGATCACAGTGCTGCTCTGGCTCCTGCTGCTCCTGCTCGTCGCCATGCTCATCATGATCCGCAACGTCTACGGCATGGTCTCCGTCGTGGTCGCCGGCGCGATCATCTTCGCGGTCTCGTGGTTCGGCTCGCCGGAGGTGCAGGGCGCGTTCGCGTACGCCTTCTCCTGGTTCATGCTGCTCGGCGGCGTGCGGGCCGTGTTCGAGCTGCAGCAGTCCCGCTTCCGCCGCCAGGCCCCCAACTCCGACGCCGACCAGATCGGCCGGCTGACCCGCGTGCCCGCGATCGTGTACGTCGCGTTCTTCGTGATCGTGTCGCTGGCGTCGCTCGCGTTCGGCACCCGGCTCATGCTCGGCCCCGTGGCGGACCTCATCTCGGGCTGACACCTCCCCCACCCGTCACCGACCCGCTCCAGGCCGCCCGCCTCGACCCAGCCATCCCGACGACCCCGTCACGACAGCAGCCGACCGGCCCGACCCGCCCCTCCGACAACCCACCACGACAGCAACCGACCAGCTCGACCTACCGCGGCAGCAGACGGCGAGCTCGATCCACCCGCTCCGACGACGACGCTGCGTCGAATCGGCGTCTGGGGGTTGAGCGCCCTGGAGCAGGTCCAGCACACCGCGATTGCAGCCGGCCGGCTCGACCTAGCTTCGACGACCCACCGCAATGGCGGTCGGTTCGCGGCGAGCAGCGCAGCGCCAGACGGCGGAGAGGCGTCGTCGCAGCCGGGCACCGCCGGCGATCGATCGCGATGCTCCACAGCGCTGAGGTGAGGCATCACGCCGATCGGCCGCGGACGGCGGCTGCCGACGGGCAGCGTCACGCCCAGCAAGCGCGCGCTCACTGCGGACCCCACGAGCAGCGCGGCGTTCACCGCAGAACCCAGGAGCAGCGCGGTGAACCGTGCGGAACGGGGCACCGCCCGTCCGCTGCATCGATCACGCCCGTTCGCGTCCGCTGCCGTGGTGGGTATGGCTCGGGACCAAGGACAGGCGCCGCGTCGTTGGACGTGTGGGTCAGGCCGGGACCGGGGTCAGCACCGCTGCGGCGACCCGGTGAGCCTCCTCCAGGTGGGGCCAGCCGGAGAGGATGAACTCGTCGACGCCTTCGTACTCGGCGAGGCGTAGGCGGATCTCCTCGGGGCTGCCGACCAGGGCGGTGCCGGCGCCCTCGCGGACGAGGCCGATGCCGGCCCACAGGTTGGGGGCGATGACCAGGCCGTCGGTGGTGCCGGCGTTGAGCGCGGTCATCCTTGCCTGGCCGACGGAGTCCATCCTGGCGAACCGGGCCTGCGCCGCCGTGATCCTCGCGGGGTCCATGCCGCGCAGCAGCCGGTCGGCTTCGGCCCACGCCTGGTCGGCGTCGCCGCGGACGATGACGTGGATCCGCAGGCCGAAGCGCAGGGTCCGGCCGTACGCCGCGGCCTTGGCCCGCATGCGCTCGACGCGCTCGGCGATCGCGGCCGGCGGCTCGCCCCACATGAGGTAGACGTCCGCGTGGCGTGCGGCCACGTCCTCGGCGGCGGGCGACGCACCGCCGAAGTAGATGGGTGGGACGTCGGCGAGTGGCGTACCGAGGCCGCCGCACTCGACGTGGTAGTAGTCGCCGTGGAAGTCGAACCGCTCGCCCTTCCACGTGCTGCGCAGCACCTGGAGGTACTCGGCGGTGCGGGCATAGCGGGCGTCGTGTTCGACGAAGTCGCCGTACGCTCGCTGCTCCTGCTGGTCACCGCCCGTGACGACGTTGAGGGCGAGGCGGCCGCCGGAGATCCACTGGAACGCCTCGGCCTGCTGGGCGAGGAGGGTCGGCAGGGTGAAGCCGGCCCGGAACGCGACGAGCATCCGCAGCGTGGTCGTGTGCTGGGCGATCGCGGTACACATGACGAGAGGGTCCAGGCAGCCGGCGCCGACGGGTGTCAGCACCGACGCGAATCCGGCCTCCTCGGCAGCGCGGGCGACCTCCGACAGGTACGCGACGGTGGGTGTCCGGACGTGTGCGGCGGCTCCGGCCGAGACGGTCGCGGCGCCGACCTGATCACCGTCGCCGGTCGTCGGCAGGAACCAGTGGTACGTCGTCATGATGCCACCTTACCTACTTAACCGGTGTGTTTCACCGACAGTCTCCCGAGACTGGGAAATGTGGCGCCGATCGATTAGAATGTGTGTACGAAAGTCGCTCTTGAGCTGGGGTTCTTGAGCCGGTTTCGTTGGCTGGGAGGAGAGCGCAAGTGACCGTGTCCACCGTCACCCCGGGGTCCGTTCCGTATGCGACGCTGTTGAGTTTCACGCGCTATGTCGGCCGCACCGGCCCTCGCAAGGCGAGCTTCGTGGGCGGGCTGCGCCGTCAGCGAGAGTCGGGCTCCGGCTTCAACCCACACGGCCAGTTGGTCAAGGCGCTGAAGGCCGACATCCGGTTCCGCACCGGCGGCACCTACCTCAACGCGGTCGTCGAGCAGGTCAATTCGCGCTGGCGGCCACTGTACGAGTCGGTCGTCCCCGGCGCGCTGCGCTACATCGAGTCGATCGGCGACCTGTCGCAGGTGGAGGTCACCCCGACGCGCGACGCCCTCGGCATGCTGGGCAGCCTTCCTGTGAAGATCAACCCGCACTTCGGCCTGCGGTATGCGGACGGTCACGGCGAGGCGGTCCGCCTGCACTTCGACGAGGACCCGCCGCAGGACGAGGCCGCGGTCGCCACCCTGCACCTCATGACCCGCCACATGGACCTGGTCCTGCCCAACGCCACGCCCGTCCTCGTCGACCTGCGCCGCGGCGACGTCCTGCGCCCCGACCCGTCGGTCAAGCCGGGCGAGGTGGAGCGGTGGCTCGCCGGCGAGGCAGCCGCGTTCGCCGCGATGTGGGGCACGCCCGCCTGACGCTTCCTTCGCCAGCGGCAGCGGACCGGAGCGCGCCTCCCCTCAGACGCGCTCTGGTCCGCTGCCGCGCTTCGCCGGCCCGCACACCGTCCCACCCCCGCGCCCTCTCGTCGCCACGCCGTCCCTGTCCCGCGCCGTCGCCGCGCTGTCCCTGTCCCGCGCCGTCGCCGCGCTGTCCCTGTCGCCGCTGCCCCCGTCGCCGCGCTGTCTCTGGGTGCCCGCGCAATGACATCCCCTCCCTGCGCCGTCCCACCCCCACGCCGCGGCGAGTTGTAGTTGGCGGTGTCGCCGGTGGCCTTCGCGAACAGGGCGACGGCGAAGGCCGAGGCCGAGGACTCCATGGAGTCCGAGGGCGCGCCGGGCATGTACAAGTTCTGCACCGGCACCGCCCCGCGCTTCCTGCAGGTCGACCTCGGCTCCAACGCTGGCGGTTGCGCCGCCCGTCGCCGCGCCGTCTCCGCCAGCGCCTGCCCCGCGGCCACCGTGTCGCCGGGGCGCACGGCCAGGGACGCGAAGGTGCCGTCTGGCCGCGGTCAGACGCCGCGGCCCACGCGGTGACGATGGTGGGCCGTCGACGACCGTCCCTGCGTGCCCGCGCACTGACATCCCCGTCGCTGCGCCGTCCTACCCTGCGCCGTGCCGGGGTCGTCCCGTATGCCTGCGCAATGACATCACCGTGGCGCGGTGTCCCTGGCGTTGGCGGGTTCGCTCGCAGGCCTCCGGCTGCACAAAGTCTTCCGGATCATGGGGGGGGGTGGCCGCTTGCATGTGGTTCCGTGTCGTGGCGTGCCGTTATGCCCGAGGCCGCTCCGCATCCCCGGCCTCAATCGGTCGAATGCCTGCTGTGAGCGCCCGCGACGCGAGATCCACCCGCCATTGCATGCACGTCGCGGTGTCCTTGTGTCGCGGCTGCTGGGCCAAGCCCGAAACCGCCGCGCGGACCCCCGGCGGCCCCGAACCGTGACGTCCGCCCGTCGCGGCGTCCCGGGCGTCGTGGTGCTCGAGTCAGGCTCGAGACCGCCGTGCGAACCCGAACCGACCAGCTCACCCTCTGCGCGAATCCGGAGCACTACGGTCTCCGCGCCGTGAAAGCCCGGATCGCCGCGCGGAGGTGCGGTGAAGTGCCGGGGCGTGAGGAGGCGGCGGTTGGTGGGCTGGGTGGTGTCGGCGCGGAGACCGGAACGGTCAGTGGGTCAGGTTTGGGACGGCGGGGTGGGTGCAGAGGGGGGCGATCTCGTCGGCTGGGAGGGGGCGGGCGAAGTGGAAGCCCTGGGCCAGGTGGTAGCCGAGCTCCAGCAGGCGGTCGGCCTGGGCGGCGGTCTCGACGCCCTCGGCTACGGCTTCCAGGCGGAGAGCCTGGGCGATCTCGCTGATGGAGGTCGCGATGGCCTCCTGCTCGACGGTGCCGGTGACGCCGTCGACGAAGGACTTGTCGACCTTGAGGACGTCCACGGGGCAGGTGCGCAGCAGGCCGAGGGAGGAGTGGCCGGTGCCGAAGTCGTCGAGGGCGATCTTCACGCCGAGGGCGTGCAGGGCGCGGACGGTGTCCAGGGCGCGGCCGCCGCCGAAGACCGCTGTCTCCGTGATCTCGATGGTGAGGCGGGCGGGGTCCAGGCCGGTGTCGGCGAGGGTGGCGGCGACGGTGGCGACGAAGGAGGGTTCGAGCAGCTGGCGGGCGGAGGCGTTGACGCTGATCTTCCACGGGGCCAGGGGGCCCAGTTCGCGAGCCCAGCGGGCGCCCTGGGCGCAGGCCGAGCGCAGGATCCAGGCGCCGATGGGGACGATGAGGCCGGTGCGTTCGGCGACGGGGATGAACGTGACCGGTGAGACCAGGCCGCGGGTGGGGTGGCGCCAGCGGACGAGGGCCTCGACGCCGCGGACCTCGCCGTGCGGGAGGCCGACGATGGGCTGGTAGAGAACGAAGAGCTCGTCGCGGTCGAGGGCCTGGCTCAGCTCGGCGGCGACCTGGGCATGTTCGACGGCGTGGGCGTCGAGCTCGGGGCCGTACTCGACCCAGCGGCTCTTGCCCAGCTCCTTCGCGGCGTACATGGCCATGTCGGCGCGGCGCAGGAGGTCGGAGGCGTCGCAGTCGGCGGTGTGGCGGGCGACGCCGATGCTGGCCTGGATGAGCAGCTCGTAGCCGGCGGCGCGGACGGGGACGGCGAGCGCGTCGATGAAGGCCTCCGCGATGCGGGCGCTCTCGGCGGCGGTGGCGTCGGGCAGCAGGACCGCGAACTCGTCGCCGCCGAGGCGGGCGACCGTGTCGCCGGGGCGGATGCTGGCGCGGAGGCGCTCGCTGACCTCGACGAGGAGGGCGTCGCCGACGGCGTGGCCGAGGCGGTCGTTGATGGCCTTGAAGTCGTCGAGGTCGACGAGGGCGAGGGCGAGCCCGCTGGAGGAGGACTGGGCGTCGCGGACGGCCTGGACGGTGCCGGCGTTGAAGAGGGCGCGGTTGGCGAGGCCGGTGAGGGCGTCGTGGGACGCCTGGTACGCGAGCTGGTCCTGATACCGGCGGCTCTCGGTGATGTCGCGGGCGTTGCTGACGATGCCGCGGACGCTGGGGTCGTGCAGGAGGTTGGTGGTGACGACCTCGAACCAGCGCCAGGTGCCGTCGGCGTGCCGCAGGCGCATCTGCGCGGTGCGGGCGGCGCCGGGCACGGCCGGCTGCCGGCGCAGGGGGGCCAGGTCGTCGGGGTGGACCCGCTCGCTGGCGACGCTGCCGAGGAAGCGGTCGGCGGGGATGCCGTAGAAGCGGATGAGGCTCGGGCTGGCGTACGTGACGCGGCCGGCGGCGTCCGTGATGGCGAAGATGTCGCTGGAGTTCTGCACGAGGGAGCGGAACCGGCGCTCGTGCCGCCGCAGCTCCAGCATGCTGGCGTCGACGCGGGCGAGCAGGCTGCTGTTCTCGTAGAAGGCGACCAGCTGGCGGGCGACGACGAGCAGGGTGAGCAGGACGGACCCGCCGACGAGGATCCGGGTCTGGGTCTGGTCGGGCCCGATGCCGGCCAGGACGAAGCCGTCGGCGACGACGACCGCCAGGTACGGCAGCGGGCTGAACGGCCGCGACGGCTTGCGCGGGGTGGCGAGGGACGCCGGGGTCGCGTGCCGCTGGACGAGGGCCGCGAGGACGATGCCTGCGGCGCAGACCGGGATCGACAGCTGGCAGTCGTTGAGGTAGGGCCGGGACTCCAGCAGCGGCGCGATCGCGCCGAGGCCCGCGCCCATGAGGACGGTGCCGCCGAGGACCCACAGGGCGGCGCGGTCGAGGCCGCCGGTGCCGGCGAGGGCGACCTTCGCGACGGCGAGCAGGCCGGCGAACAGCATGAGCAGGATGCCGAAGATGGTCCAGACGGTGCCGGTGACCCGGGCGACCTCCAGGGACTGCTGCACGGCGAAGAACCACGCGACGAGCGTGGTGGCGCAGACCACCACGGCGAGGTCGAGGCTGAAGGTGATCATGCGGCGCCGGACGGGGAGGCGCAGCAGGGCCCAGACGAGGACCAGGACGGCGCCGAGGTACAGCACCATCGTGAGGCCGCCGGAGCGCTGGGTCGGGGCGCCCGGGCCGACCAGGCTGTCCACGGCGCTGCTGAGGACGCCGGCGAGCAGGATGAGCATGATGACGCCGAGGTGGCGCCAGAAGCGTCCGGCCTCGCCCGCGACACGTGCGGTGCGGAAGCACACGGCGGCGGCGAGACCCGCGCTGAGCGGCACGGGGATCCAGCCGATCGCCGGGTGGATGAGCGCGTGCGGCCACTGGGCGGCGAGCCAGCCGGTGCTGAGCACGGCGAGGATCACGGCGGCGCGCAGGGCACGATGCGACCGCACCGACCGCACATCGACCGACATCGACAGATCCACCACCAATACCGAATGCCCGCCCGAACGTGCAGGACATTCGGCCGTACGGCGCCAGATCTGAGAGGTTCCAGAAAAATGTCCCGATTGCGCGATCCTCAGATACCGCTAAGGACCTTTGATCAAGGAGTAGCCGAGCGGTCACACATCGACGGTTCCCAGTGCTAGGTTGACCGCAGCGTGCTTCCTCATCCTTGCGCTGCGTAGCGGCCTCGCCGACGAGAAAGGAACTCGATGACCGAGGGCCGGCACCACAGACGTCGCGACGACGACCATGCGGAGGACGGGATCTACTTCCCGCCGCCGCGTGAGGTGCCTCGCTCCCGGACAACGCCACAGGTCCGGCCGGTCGCCCCCTCCCCCTGGGCACCGACCACACCGGACCGCCAGGCGCCGGAGATCCCGCCGGCCCCTCCACCCGGGACGCCACCGCCCGCCAGCCAGCCACCACCCAGGCGGCAGGCCGGCGACACGCACCCGCCGGAGGCACCGGTCTACTACGCCCGGGCGTCCAACTGGACCGTCCGCCCCTCCCCCTGGGCGACGACCGAGGGCGACGAGCTCCTGGACGAGGACACGTATGCACCGGCGGAGGTCTTGCCCCCACCTCCGCCGGTGCGACCAAACAGGAAGAATCCGGAAAAAGCGCAAAAAGCCACAAAAGCCACAAAAGCCACTACGGCAGCTGTACCGATGCAGCGCCCGGCCAACGAGCAGATGCCGATCCAGCAGCCGCTCGAACAGGCGCCCCCGCCGAAGGCCGTCCAGGCCGCCCAGGTCGTCCAGGCACCGGGCCGGATGAGCAGCACCACGGCGTGGTGGATCGCGGTCGGCGTGGTGATCGTCGCGCTCGCGGTCGCCGCCGGCGTCCTGGTCGGCCTGAACCTCGCCCGCCGCGGCTCACCCAGCGGCGCCGCCGGTGCTCCCGCCAGCGCGATGGCCGAGATCTTCCTGGCGGCGCACGCCCCCTCCCAAGCAGACGTGGGCTGAAATCACCAGGTGCATTCGCCGCGAATCGGGTAGAGACGCCGCGTTGCCATCTGGACGCGATTTGGGGGAACAGTCCATGAGTGGACCGATCGTGGGCAAGCGTCGCCTTCGAGCCGAGTTGCGCCGGCTCCGGAGAGAACGTGAACTGACCCAGGACCTGGTGGCCGCCGAAATGGAGTGGTCACTGTCGAAGCTGATCCGGATCGAGAACGGCACCGTCGCCATCTCGGTCAGCGACCTGCGCAGCCTGCTGGCGTACTACCGGCTGCACGACACCCAGCTGGTCGACGACCTGCTGGAGCTGGCTCGGGCGGCGAAACGGCGGATGTGGTGGGACGAGTACCGCGCGACCCTGCCCGGTCCCCTGCTCACCTATGTGGGGTTCGAGGCGGAGGCGGTGTTCGTCGGCACGTTCGAGCCGATGCAGTTCCCCGAGCTGATGCAGACCCGGCGCTACGCGACCGCGACGACCGCCGAGCAGAGGGCCGGCGATCACGAGCAGCGCGTCGAGTTCCGGCTGCGGCGGCAGAGTGAGCTGTTCGAGCGTGACCAGCCGTCCAAGTTCCAGGCGCTGATCGACGAGTCGGTGCTGCGCCGGCTGCCGCTGCACGACGACGAGGCCGTCCTCGTCGACCAGATCGAGCACGCGGTGGAGTTCGCGCATCGGGAGTACACCGACGTGCGGATCGTGCCGTTCAACGCCGGCTACCACGTCGGGTGGGACGGCGCGTTCACCGTGCTCGAGTTCGGCGCCGACGACGGCATGCTGCACAAGGGCGGCCAGCTGATCGAGGAGCCGGAGATGATCGCCCAGCACGCCGAGGGGCTGCGCCGGCTGGCGGCGAAGGCCCTGCCGCACGAGGCCTCGATCGACCTCATGCGGCAGGTCGCCGCGGAACTCAAGAGGGGATGATCAGGCCGGCGGGCGGAAGAGCACCCCGTTGCCGCTGACCAGCACCGGCTGGTTGTTGGAGTACTGGTAGGCGACGGTCCCGGCCGCGTTCTCGATCCCGACCGTCGCCGTGCTGCCCTGCTCGAACGCGTTGTCGAGCTCCTTGTACGCGAACGCGATGTCGCCGTTCTCGTAGAAGACCGCCTCGAAGGTGAGGCGCCGCGACGTGTTGCCGTAGAGGTACACGTTGCGCCACTCGATGACGTACGCCCGGTTCGGCGCCGCACCCGTTGTCCCGGTGCGGACGCTGGACTGGCCGTCCACGACGAGGTCCGACCAGAACGGGTAGACCGTCGCGTTCGGCGCCGCCGTGGTCGGCAGGGTCGTGTGGTCGGCGTTCGCCGCGCCGGGGTTCACGAAGCTCGCCTTGCCGTTCGTGTCGACCCAGACGGAGGTGTACGACGTGCCGTACAGCTTGACCGGGAAGGGCGTGGTCAGCTGGACGATCGCGTCGTCACCGGTGAGGGTGAGCGGCGTGTCGGCGTCGATGAACGCGCGCGGCCCGTCGGCGCAGGTGTAGCCGAACGCGTCGGCGCCCTGCGTCAGGGCCAGGTTGACGGTCGAGGTGCCGGCCGCGACGGTCACCGGTGCCGAGGCGCCGCCCCCGCCGCACTGCCCGCCGGACCCGACGGAGGCCGTCACCGTGTAGGACCCGGCCGGCACGCCGGTGAACGTGTAGGTGCCGTTGGCGGCGGTGGTCTTCGTCGCCCCGCCCGGGGTGAGCGTCACCGTCGCACCGGCGACCGGCGTGCCGCTGCCCTGGTTGGTCACCGTGCCGGTCACGGTGCCGGTGACGGGCGGTGGGTCCTCCCCGCCGCCCGGCGCCTTGAACAGCACACCCATGCCGTTCTGCAGCGCCGAGGTGTTGTTGGAGTACTGGATGCCGACGGTGCCGGTGGCGTTCTCGATGCCGACCGTCGACGACGCGCCGGCCTCGGCGGTGTTGTCGATGCCGGAGTAGTTGGTGACGACGTCGCCGTTCTCGTACAGGATCGCCTCGGCGTTGATCCGCCGGGACGTGAACCCGTACTGGTAGGCGTTGCGCCACTCGACGATGAACTGCCGGTTGGGCGCCGAGCCGGTCACCGCGGTCCGGACGCTGGCCGAGCCGTCGACGACGAGGTCGGTCCAGTAGGCGTACACCGACGAGTTCGGCGTCGCCGTGGACGGGATCGCGCCGTGCCCCGTGGTGGAGGAGCCCTGGTTGGCGAAGCTCAGCCGGCCGTTGGTGTCGATCCAGGCCGAGGTGTAGGTCGTGCCGTAGAACTTGAAGCCGAACGGCAGCGTCACCTGGCTCATGTTGTCGTCACCGGTCAGCGGCAGCACGGTGCCGTCGGCCGGCACGAACGCCCGGGGCGACGCCGAGCAGACGTAGCCGAAGGTGTCGGTGCACGAGGACGTGAAGCTCGCGGTGTACGTGCGGTCGGTCGCCGGAGCGGTGATCACGTGGGTCTGCGCCCCGCCGTCGGACCAGCTGCCGAAGGTCTGCGGCACGTTGTTGTACAGCTGCGGCGTCGGCGCGCTGACCGTGTTGGTCGACCCCTGGATGACGGTGCGGGTGAAGGGTGCCACCTGGCTCGTCGCGCCGACCGTCAGGTTGAGCCCGGCCGGGTTGCTGACGAACGTCAGGTCGACCGTCTTGGGCTGCACGTTGACGGTGGTGGTGCTGGTCAGCCCGCCCGCGTCGGTCGCCGTCATCCTGAGCTCCAGGTATGACGGGTACTCGTGGTCCGGCGCGGTGAGCGTCCCACTGGCGACGCCGTTGAGCGTCTGCAGCGGGTGCTCGTGGCACACGCCCGGCGACGAGCAGTGGTGCAGCACGGTCGTCCAGCTGAGCGCGGACGCGGGCAGCGCGCCCTGCTGCGGGTCGCTCGCGTGACCGGAGAAGCTGATCGCGTCGCCGACGGCCCAGGTGTACGAGGAGGCCGGCGTGTCGATGACCGCGGTCGGCGAGTCGTTGCCGGCCGTGATGGTGATCGTCTTGTCGTTGGTGGCGCCGAGGGTGTCGGTGACGCGCAGCCTCGCCGTGTAGGTGCCGGCGGTGGTGTACGTGAAGCTCGCGGTCACCCCGGTGGCGTCGACGGTCCCGTCGTTGGTGAAGTCCCACTGGTAGGTGAGCAGACCCTGGTCGGCGGGGTCGGCGTCGGAGGACGTCGAGCCGTCGAAGGTCACGGCCAGCGGCGTGCCGCCGGAGGTGCGGCTGGCGGTGATCGCCGCGACCGGCGGCTGGTTGACGTTGTAGTAGCGGATTCGGCGCACGGTGCCGCCGAGGTCCACGTAGTACAGCTCGTTGCCGGGGCCGACGGCGAGGTCGACCGGGTTGGCGGCACCGGCGGCGAACGTGATGATGTTCGACGTCGACGGCAGGCCACCGGCGGCCGTGGGCATCATGGCCCAGATGCAGTCGCGGCTGTAGTCGGAGAAGAACAGGGCGCCGCGGTAGGCGGCCGGGTAGGGGCCGCTGTCCGGGTAGAACGCCACGCCGGAGGACGAAGAGCCGCCGCTCGGGCAACTCTCGCCGGCGACGACCTTCGCGTTGTGGTTCCAGGAGTAGTACGGCTGGACGTTCGGCACGGCCGGGTTCGCGCCGTACATCGGCTCGCACATGTTCAGGTTCGCGCCGTCGTAGCCACTCTGCGGGCTCGGCCCCTCGATGCACGGCCAGCCGTAGTTGCCGATCGTGCTGGCGACCGGGTTGGCGATCCGGTTGATCTCCTCGTACGTGTTCCAGCCGACCTCGCCGCTCCACAGCTCGTTGGTGCCGGGCTTGAACGTGAACCGGAAGGGGTTGCGCATGCCGTAGGCGACGATCCGCCGGGCGTTGGCGTCGCCCAGGACGGAGTTGGGGTTCGTCGGCAGGGCCGCGCCGGTGACCGGGTCGATCCGGATGATCGTGCCGTTGAGCTGGGTCGGGTCGGCGAGGGTGCGGACGTCCTGGGAGCGCAGCGCGCCGCCCTGGGCGGTGGGCGTGCTCAGCGCCGTGCCGGCCGGCGACGGCGGGTCGGCGCACGGGTTGGCGGGGCTGCCGAACTGGCCGTAGTCGGTGGCGCTGAAGCTGGCGCCGTCACCGGAGGAGGCGTAGAGCGCGCCGTCGGCGCCGAACTGCAGGTCGCCGACGGAGTGGCTGGGGAACTGCTGGCACCAGTCGGTGATCAGCACCTGCTCGGTGCCGACCATCTGGTTGCCGCTGGCCTGCAGCCTCGACAGCCGGCCGGTGATGACGCAGTTGCCGTTGTTGGGGTCGGGGCAGACGTCGTTCCACTTCGGCGCGGTGCCGCCGGGCAGCGCGTCGTAGGAGTACAGGACGTAGACCCACGGGTTCGTCGGGAAGCCGGGCGCGAGCGCGAGGCCCACCATGCCGCGGTCCCATTGGTCGTGGACGTTGGTGCGCAGGTCGGCGAAGACGTCGGGGGTCGGGTCCGACAGGCTGTCGTAGACCTTGATCAGGCCCCGCTTCTCCGCGACGAACACGCGCCCGTCAGGCGAGAACTCGATGTTGGTCGGGTTGGTCAGGCCGCTGAAGACGACCTGCTCCTGGAAGCCGGTCGGGAGCGTCGACGCGGCGGCCGGCGGCGAGCCGGCGATCGGCACGAGCGTGCCGGCGGTGAGCAGGGCGGCGAGCAAGGCGCGCACGGTACGTCGACGCATCGACATGAACCGTCCTCTCGATGGGGGTTACAGAGAGACGGGAGTCCGGAAATTGCGCCAGCGTACCGATCGCCTCATGGCGGGGAAATGTCGCGTTGCCGACCCGCGACGTGCGACTTCGCCTCGAATCCGACCACTCCGGACACCGGCCCGGAAAAAACGACCCGTTCGGCCAGCGGCCGAACGGGTCGTCGTCATCGCAGGGGTGTCTACAGCTTCTCGTAGCAGGGCTTGTCGAGCTTGTAGTCCTTCGCGACCGAGCCGGTGAAGTAGTCCTTCTCCAGCTTGATGTCGTTGGGGCCGCCCGCGCCGACGGTCGGGTTGTAGATGAGCGACTGGCGGAAGATGCCGTCCGCGCCGGCGGCGTAGTTGCCGGCACCGTCGGGCAGCATGCCCTCGTAGTCGACCTTGGTGAGCGACTTGGCGGCCTTGAGCAGGCCGGCCCGCGTCAGGTCACCGTCGGCCTGGGCCTTCTTGAGCGCGGCGAGCAGCGGGTACGACCAGACCCAGCCCGACGTGTAGCCGTCGTTCGGCGTGACGCCCGGCAGCGCCTCGCGCATCGCCTTGTGCCCCGGGGTGTCGGAGGCCCAGGACTTCCACGGCGAGGACTGCACGTAGAGCGCCTTCAGCGCGGGCGCCGCGGCGGTCGCCAGCAGGCCCTGGTTCCAGGACGGGCTGGTGCCGATGAACCGGCCCTTGAACCCGCGCTGGGCGGCGCCGCCGACGATCGCGGCCGCGTCCGCCGGCCCGGTGGTGAGGATGACCAGGTCGGGCTTCTGCGTGACGATCGCGGTGACCGCGCCGGCCTGCTTGTCGGTGCCGGAGTCGGTCTTCACGTTGATGAACGTCATGCCGAGCTTCTCCGCGGCGATCTTCGCCCCGGCCGCAGCGTCGTCGCCGTAGTCGCCGGCGAGGTGCACCGCCATGACCGTCTTGGGCTTGAACGTCTCGTTGGCGTAGTCGACGGCGTTCATCGACTCGATGCAGTAGTTGGCGCCGGACTCGAGGATGTTGTCCTCGAACGCGTACGCCGACGTCCACGCCGCGGGGGCGGCGATGACGTTGTTCTGCTTCATGTCGGGCAGGATCGCCGCGGTCGTCGGCGAGCCGAGGCTCTGCGCGAGGGCGAGGACCTTGCCCTTCATCTCCTGGTACGCCTCGTTGTGCGTCTGCGGGTTGTACTTGTTGTCCCGCACGTAGGTCTCGGCGTCGATGTCGTAGCCGCCGATGCCGCCCTGCGCGTTGACCCGCTTCCAGAACGCCTTCTGCGCGTCGGTGATCGGCACGGCGAGGACGTGGAACGGCCCGACCGTCAGGTCGGAGATGATGCCGAGGTAGATGCAGCCCCGGTCCTTGTGCTCCGACTTGGGACAGGGCTCCTTCGTGATCCCGACGTCCGACTTCGGGCCCGACGAACCTTTGTTGTCCGTGTTGTCCCCGCCGCGACATCCGGCGAGTGAGCCGACGGTCAGCACCGCGGCTAGGGCAATCATGCCCAACCTCTTCATTGAGGGGCTCCTTACGACGAGGTCAGTACGAGAACGGCCAGGCTTTCCAGTACGTGCGGAGCCGGATCCAGATGCCGAACAGCCCGCGCGGCTCGAAGATCAGGAACACGATGATCAACACGCCGTACAGGACGGTTTCGAGCTGGTAGGCGTTTGGGGACTCCGCGGGCGAGTTGCTGATGAACGGCAGGAATGACGGCACCTCACGGATCAGCCGCGGCAGCAGCGTGATGAGGAAGGCGCCCAGGATCGCGCCGCTGACCGTGCCGGCACCGCCGATGAGGACCATGGCGATGTACTGCACCGACAGCAGCAGGTTGAAGGTCGTCGGGTCGAAGTAGCCGACCCCCACGTAGAGCAGCGCGCCGGCACAGCCGGCGTAGAACGACGACACCCCGAAAGCGATCGTCTTGTACCTGGCCAGGTTCACGCCCATCACGCCGGCCGCGATGTCGCGGTCCCGGATGGCCGTGAACGCCCGGCCCACCCGCGAGCGCGCCAGGTTGCGCGCCGCGAGAGCCGCGAGGACGAGCAGCACGAGCATCAGCAGGTACAGCTTCTGATCTCTCGTGAGGAACGCGTCGGAACTGTTCAGGTCGTAGCCGAGCAGCTTCGGCGCCGGGGGCTGCCGGCCGATGCCGGGCCCGCCGGTCAGCTCCGACCACTCGTTGATGACGTGGCCGCCGATGAAGACCAGGCCGAGCGTCACGATCGCCAGGTACAGGCCGCGGAGTCGGGTGGCGAGCGGCGCCACCAGTACACCGGCGACCGCGGCGACGAGACCGGCGGCGGGCAGCCAGATCAGGATCTCCTGGACCCCGAACCCGATGGTCCGCGCGTCCGGGTCGCCGGCGATGGCGGCCGCGGTGTAGGCGCCGATGGCGAGGAAGAACGCGTGCCCGAGCGACACCTGCCCGGCGTAGCCGGTGACGATGTTGAGCCCGATCGCGCCGATCGCGGTCACGCAGGCGAGCCCGATCAGCTGGAGCAGCTGGTCCTCGACCAGCCAGGGCAGCGCCGCCCCGACCGCGAGGAGGATGCCGACCGCCACCTTCTTCGAGGTGGTGTCCAGCAGCGCCAGCTCCTGGTTGTACGAGGTGCGCAGCAGCGGACGGTTTCTCATACCCTTTCGACCTCCCGGGTGCCGAACAGGCCGTAGGGGCGCACGAGCAGGACCAGGAACATCACCACGTAGGGCGTGACGACCGAGATGTTGCCGCCGAGCCAGGGCACCGAGCCCTGATAGGTGGCGGTGAGCTCCTGCACGGTGCCGACGACGAGGCCGCCGATGACGGCGCCGGGCAGCGAGTCGAGGCCGCCGAGGATGATCACCGGCAGTGCCGTCAGCGCGATCAGCCACAGCGACTCGCTGACGCTGCCGCCGACGGCGGCGTACGTGCCGGCGACCGCGGCGAGCGCGCCGGCGAGCGCCCACGACAGCGCGAACACCGACCCGACGCTGACGCCCTGGGCGAGCGCCGCCTCCTGGTCGTAGGAGGCGGCCCGCATCGCCAGGCCGGTCCGGGTGTACCGGAAGAACACGAACAGCAGGGCGATGAGCACGGCGGTGGTGAGGACCATCGCGACGTGCCGCTGCTCGACCTGGACGCCGCCGGGCAGCTTCCACACCTTCAGGCCCCACGGGTCGCCGACCTGCCGCACGTCCAGGCCGATGGCGCCGTTGACGACGACCCGGACGGCGATGTCGATGCCGAGCGTGATGATCGCGACGGTGAACACCGGCCGGCCGATCATCGGGCGGACCGCGAGCCGCTCGACGCCGAGCGCGATGCCGCCGGTGAGCACGGCGGACGCGGCCAGGGCGAGGAAGAAGCCGAGCGGCCCGGCGAGGTAGGTCACCAGGACCGCGCCGGCCAGCATGAACGCGGGCTGGGCGAAGGAGATGACCCGGGTCGCCTTGTAGATGATCACGAACCCGAGGCCGAGCAGCGCGTAGACGCTGCCCGTGCCGATGCCGCGCAGGACGCTCTCGAGGAAGTCCTTCACACCTTGCTCCCGTACATGTCGTCGACGAGCGTGGCGAAGGTCGTGGCGACGGCGCCGCGGCGGACCTTCTGCGTCGCGGTGAGCTCGCCGTCCTCGTGGTCGAGCTCCTTGGGCAGCATCCGGAACGTCTTGACCTGCTCGACCGGGTTGTGGCCGGCGTTGACCGCGTCGACGACGCCCTGGATCAGCGCGATGACCTCGGGCTTGCCGGCCAGGTCGCGGTAGGTGGTGTAGCCGATGCCGCGGCGCTGCGCCCACTCCCCCACGGTGTCGAGCTCGATGCCGATGAGGGCGGTCAGGTACGCGCGCCGGTCGCCGATGACGACGGCCTCCTTGACGAAGGGCGACGCCTTCAGCGCGTTCTCGATCTCGCTCGGCGCCACGTTCTTGCCACCGGCGGTGATGATGATGTCCTTCGACCGGTCGGTGATCTTCAGGTGCGTACCGTCGAGCAGCTCGCCGACGTCGCCGGTGCGCAGCCAGCCGTCCGCCGTCATCGCCTCGTCGGTCGCCGCCTGGTTGCGGAAGTAGCCGGCGAACGTGCCGGGGTGCCGGGTCTGGATCTCCCCGTCGTCGGCGATGCGGATCTCGACGCCGGAGTGCGCCTCGCCGACCGTGCCGAGCCTGATCCGGCCCGGGCGGTTGGCGGTGCCGATCGCGGTGTTCTCGGTCATGCCGTACACCTCGTACATCGGCACCCCGATGCCCATGAAGAACCGCAGCACGTCGGGGGCGATCGGGGCGGCGCCGCTGGCGGCGTAGCGGACCCGGCGGACGCCGATGCGATCCTTCAGCGCCCGGTAGCACAGCAGCCAGCCGATCGCGTACCGCAGCCGGCTGCCGGCGGTGTGCCGCCCGCCGTTGGCCTCCAGGGTGGCGCCGATGCGGTCCGCGACCCGCAGCCACAGCCGCGCGTTGGCCCGCTTGAGCGGCGACGCCCCGCCGAGCCGGACGGTGATGCCGGCCATCATCTTCTCCCAGATGCGGGGCACCCCGAACAGGATCGTCGGCTGCACCTCGCGCAGGTCGGCCTGCACGGTCGCGATCGACTCGCCGAAGTGGACGGTGACGCCGGCGGCGGCGTTGAACCAGACCGTGAAGACCCGCTCCGCGACGTGGCACAGCGGCAGGTAGGACAGGGTCAGGTCGTGCGGCCCCGGTGGCGGGTCGGTGAACCCGCCGCCCTCGACCAGGACCCGGATCGCGAAGTCCACGTTGGCGACGGTGAGCATCGCGCCCTTGGGCCGCCCGGTCGTGCCGGACGTGTAGATCAGCGTGGCCACGTCGTCCGGTTCCGAGGTCAGCTCGACCGGCTCCGCATCCGCGTGCGACGCCAGGAGGTCGCTCCAGGCGATGAGCTTCGGGTGCTTGTACCGGCCGCGGATGCCCCTGGGCTCCAGGTAGACGATCCACTCCAGGCCGGGGCAGTCGTCCAGGACCTCCAGGGCCTTGTCCACCTGCTCCTGGTCCTCGGCGAAGAGGATCCGGGCGCCGGAGTCGGCGAGCATGTGGCGCACCTCGTCCGGCGGGTTCGTCGGGTACAGCCCGACGGTCGCCGCCCGCACCGCGACGGTCGCCACGTCGACGAAGAGCCACTCGGAGCGGTTCTCCGACTGGATCGCGACCCGGTCGCCGGGCTGGACGCCGAGCGACCTGAGCGCCCGGGCGACGGTCTCCGCGGTCTTCCAGTAGTCCCGCCAGGTGATCTCGCGCCAGATGCCGCGGTGCTTCTCCCGCATGGCGACGGCGCCGGGCGTGCGCTCCGCGTGCTGCTTGACCAGTTCGGCGATCGTCATGCCCGCTCCACCTCCCCCAGGTAGGCACGCAGGACGTCGGGGTTGTTCTGCACCTCGGCCGGGGTCCCGGTGGACACCGGCACGCCGAAGTCGACGACCATCACCCGGTCGGCGAGGTCCATGACGAGCCCCATGTCGTGCTCGACGAGGATCATCGGGACGCCGAGCTCCTCGCGGACGTCGAGGATGAAGCGGGCCATGTCCTCGGTCTCCTCCAGGTTCATCCCGGCGACCGGCTCGTCCAGCAGCAGCAGCTTCGGCTCCATCGCGAGGGCCCGGCCGAGCTCGACGCGCTTCTGCACGCCGTACGGCAGCAACCCCACCGGCAGCCGGCGCCACTGCGCCAGTTCGAGGAAGTCGACGATGTCCTCGACCACGGCCCGGTTGGCGATCTCCTCGCGCCGGGCCCGGCCGAGCCACGCGATCGCGGCGAGCGTGCCGTAGCGGATGTGGTGGTGCCGGCCGAGCATGAGGTTCTCCAGCACGGTCAGGTGCTGGAACAGCTCGACGTTCTGGAAGGTGCGCGCCACGCCCAGCTTGGCGACCTTGTCCGGGCGCAGTCCGGTGAGGTCGGCGCCGTCGAGGGACACCTTGCCCTGCTGCGGCCGGTACACCCCGGAGATCACATTGAAGATCGACGTCTTCCCGGCCCCGTTGGGCCCGATGACGGCGAAGAGCTCGTCCTTGGCGACGGTGAACGAAACCCCGTCGATGGCTTTGACGCCGGCGAAGCTGAGCCGGACGTCTTCGAAACGCAGCACGGCGACTCCTGATTTTCTATGACAGCCAGCGCTTGCGACGCTTGTAGTGCTTCACGTCGCGGAAGGACCGCTCGGCCCGTCCCAGGTAGAACTCGCGGATGTCGTCGTCGGCGAGCAGTTCGGCGGCGGGCTTGTCGAGCACGACCTTGCCCGTCTCCAGCACGTATCCGTGCTCGGCGATCGACAGCGCCATGGTCGCGTTCTGCTCGACCAGCAGCACGCCGGTGCCGGCCTGGTTGATCTGCACGATCAGGTCGCGGACCTGCTCGACCAGGCGCGGCGCGAGCCCGAGGCTGGGCTCGTCGAGCAGCAGGTACGCCGGGTCCGACATGAGCGCCCGCCCCATCGCCAGCATCTGCTGCTCGCCGCCGGAGAGATAGCCGGCGATGCTGCCGCGGCGCTGCGCAAGCACGGGGAACAGGGTGTACATGCGGTCCATCGCCTCCGCCCGGCCCTTCGGGCGGGTGTGGGCGCCGAGCCGCAGGTTCTCCTCGACGGTCAGTTCGGCGAAGGTCCTGCGCCCCTCCATCACCTGCGAGACGCCGCGGCGGACCACGGCGGCCGGCTTGAGCCGGTGGATGGGCTTCTCGTCGAGCGTGACGGCGCCCTTGGTGATGGCGCCGTCGTGGACGCCGAGCAGGCCCGACAGGGCCCGCAGCAGCGTGGTCTTGCCGGCACCGTTCGCGCCGAGCAGCGCGACGATGCGTCCTGGTGGGACCTGCAGGCTGACGCCTCGCAGCACCAGCATCACGTCGTCGTAGACGACCTCGAGGTTCTGGACACGCAACATCCGGTGACGCTCCTCCGGGGGTGTTCGGAGTGGGCGAACTATGTGCATCGACGGTGAATAAAGTTACGTGTATTTAACCGGGTCTCAGAGCAGAATCAAGCCCCAATTGTGTGTCCGTCAACACCATCTTCTGTGGTGCGTCACTGTCCGATGTGGAGCGACAACCCGCCGTGATTCGGACTTTTGGGGTAATCGATATTCAACAACGCTCGCGGGTTTCGCTTCGTTGGTGATCACGTTAAGTTATGTCCTGGCCTGCACGGCAGTCCGTCGCCCACCCCGGGCGGCGCCGGGCAAGCGCCGCCGAGTCGAGCGCCGCTCTGGCGCTGTCGAGCCGGGGACCCAGGGTCCTTGGGGTGAATCCGCACAGCGCGGTAGGGCGCACTCTTCCCGCCCGAACCCGTCAGCTAACCCGGTAGGCGGTCGGTGAAGAAGGGTCATCCCTTGTCCGCTGGACACCGCACCAAACGGTCCCTGCTGCGCACACTCTTCATCGGGGTCGTGTCGCTGGCGATCGTGGCGCCCGCGAGTGTCGCCAAGGCCGATCCGACAGCGGCTGAGATCGACGCCCAGATCCAGAAGGCGGGCGACGAGCTCGAAGACCTGGTCGAGGCCTACAACAAGATCAATGGCGATCTGGCCGCCACTCAGGCGGCCGCCGCCGAGCTGCAGAAGAAGCTCCAGCCCTACGTCGACAACATGGCCAACGCCAACGCCAACGTGGACGTCATCGCCGTCGCGGCGTTCAAGGGCGCGGGCAGCCTGCAGAACCTCAGCATCGTGCTCAACGCGCGGTCGTCCGACACGCTCATGGACCAGCTGACCACGCTGCAGCAGATCGGCAAGCACCAGCAGCACGAGATCGCCGACTTCACGTCGGCCAAGTCGAAGCTGGACGAAGAGAAGAAGAAGATCGACGAGACGCTCGCCGCGGAGACCGCGCAGAAGACCGAGCTCGAGACCAAGAAGAAGAAGATCGAGGGCGACGTCAAGAAGCTCGAGGCGCTCCGCCGCCGCTCGACGACCGGCGGCGGCACCGGCTCCACGGGTGTCAAGGTCGCGCTCGGTGCCGAGTGCACGTCACCGGCGAACGCGGCGGTGGCCTTCGCCTGTGCCCAGCTCGGCGAGCCCTACAAGTGGGGCGCCGCCGGACCAAGCAGCTGGGACTGCTCCGGCCTGACCATGGGCGCCTGGAAGGCGGCCGGCGTCATCCTGCCGCACAACGCGGCGCAGCAGTGGAGCAAGACCACGCACATCTCACGGTCCGCGCTCTCCCCCGGCGACCTGGCGTTCTTCCGTGGCCTGGGGCACGTGGGCATCTACATCGGTAACGGCAAGATGATCCACGCACCGACGACGGGGCGAAACGTCGAGGTCCAGTCGATCGACGGCCGCAGCGACACGTACGGCTACGGCAGACCGCACAAGTAAGCCCTGACAGCACGTCCAAGAGGCCATGCCCGGCAAGATTGGGGCATGGCCTCTTGGGATCCCGAGCAGTACAGCCGCTTCGCCGAGGAGCGGGCGCGGCCCTTCCACGAGCTGGTGGCGCGTATCCAGACCACCGCGCCGGTCGCGGTCGTGGACCTCGGGTGCGGGCCGGGCACGCTGACCGCGACCCTCGCGACGCGCTTCCCGGACGCGGCGGTGCTCGGCATCGACTCCTCCCCCGAGATGCTCGCGAAGGCGGCAGCGCTCGGCACCCCGCAGCTGTCGTTCCAGCTCGGCGACATCGCCGGGTGGCGGCCGCAGCGCGGCTCCGTGGACGTCATCGTCGCCAACGCCTCCCTGCAGTGGGTCGACGACCACGCCGCGCTGATGCCCACGCTCGCCGCGGCGCTCGACGACGGCGGCACGCTCGCGTTCCAGGTCCCGACGGGCGGGCCGATCCTCGACGCGGACATCCTGGACCCGACCGTCCTGGGGCCGCGCGGCGCGACGCCGGTGCGGGAGCCGGCCTGGTACGTGCGCACCCTCGCCGGGCTCGGCCTGGCCGTGGACGCGTGGGAGACGACGTACTTCCACGTCCTGCCCGGCGAGGACCCGGTGCTGGAGTGGTTCAGCGGGACCGGCCTGCGCCCCTACTTCGACGCCCTGTCCGGCGCGGAGCTCGACGACTTCCGGGCCAGGGTGGCCGCCGCGCTGAGCGAGCGCTACCCCCGCGAACCGTTCGGCACGATCCTGCCCTTCCCGCGCCTCTTCGTCGTGGCCCGGCGCCCCTGACCCAGCCCACATCGCCCGCCGGCCCACCGCGCCGGGCTCTGACACCGCACCCAGGGGCTCTGATACTGCGCACCCAGCCAGGCCGCCACCCGGACCGCGACGCGGCACGGCCAGGACGCGGCACGGCCAGGACGCGGCACGGCCAGGACGCGGCACAGCCAGGACGCGGCAGGGCAGGAGCGCCGACCAGCCAAGACGCCCCGCCACCCGAACCGCGACACGGCACGCCCAGGAGGCGGCAGGGCACGGACGCAGCAGGGCAGGGCGGGCAGGAGCGCCGAACAGCTGGCCCGGACGCCGCCGACCAGCCGGAACACCCCGCCACCACCCGGGCCGCGGCACGCCTTGGACGCGGCACGGCCAGGACGCCCCTGTCACCCAGGTCGGGGCGTCGTCGGCTGGGCTGGACGGCGCACCGCTGGCGCGAGCCGGGCGACGCGTCATCGAAGGGACCCGGCGGGCGATTCCCGGCACCGCGCCGCCAACCGGGCACCGCCGGGCCGTTCCTGACGCTGCGTTACGGGCCGGGCTCCGGCGGCCGGTCCCGGGGGTCCCGTTCCGCAACGTTGAGGGCGAGCCGGCACCGCTACGGGACGTGGGCGTCGATCGATGGTCGGTGACCTAAACGAGACCTAAGCGTCCCAGTATGTGGAAGCAGCCCCCGACCGGGACAGTCAGGGGCTGCGGGTCGTCTGCGGGCTAGGCGGCCTGGAGGCCTTCGGCACGGGCCAGCTCGCGGAGACGGCCGAGGGCCTGGATCTCCAGCTGGCGGATGCGCTCACGAGAGAGGGAGAACCGGCTCGCGACCTCGGTCAGCGAGTGCTCGCGGCCGTCCTCCAGACCGTAGCGGGCGCGCATGATGCCCGCGGACCGGTCGTCGAGGTGATTGAGCAGACCCTCGATGCGCTGGCGCTCCAGGGCGGCGAGGACCACGTCCTCCGGCGACGGCGCGTCGGAGTCGGAGACCAGGTCGCCGAGGCTGGTGTCACCGTCGTCGCCGACCGGCGTGTCGAGCGAGACGGTGTCCTGGGACCAGCGCTTCAGCTCGTGGACGCGCTCGACGGGGACGCCGAGGGCGGTGGCGAGCTGCTCGGGCTCGGGGTCGTTGCCGAGCTCGCGGGTCAGCTGACGCGCGACGTTGCGCATCCGGTTGACGTCTTCGACGAGGTGAACGGGCAGCCGGACCGTGCGCTCCTGCTGCGCGATCGCCCGGCTGATCGCCTGGCGGATCCACCATGTCGCGTATGTCGAGAACTTGTAGCCGCGCACGTAGTCGAACTTCTCGACGGCGCGAACCAGGCCGGTGTTGCCCTCCTGGATGAGGTCGAGCATCGGCATGCCGGACCGCACGTAGCGCCGCGCGATCGACACGACCAGCCGCAGGTTGGCCCGGATGAACCGGTCCTTCGCCCGCTCGCCCTCGTCGACGAGGCGCTGCAGCTCGGCGGCGCTCACACCGTCGGGCAACCGGCCCTCGTCCAGCAGGTGCTCCGCATAGAGACCAGCCTCGACCGCCTTGGAAAGCTCGACCTCAGAAGCGGCGTCGAGCAGCGGCGTGCGGGAGATCTCATGCAGGTACACACCAACCAGGTCACGCTCTTCGGCACCTGTATCGGGTCGCATCTCCACTTTCACGTTCTCCACCTTCGGGCCCCTCCCCGTCCATCCTTCGCCTTCCCCGTTTCACCCTGCTAAAACGGGTGCCCCCCGGGTATGCCCCCTACACAACGGTCACGTGGCCTGCCGAATTCCACCCTCGCGGGCGATTCCGGTGACGACCCGTGAGAGTTGCACCACTTACCTAGACGACTCGGGAGCAGCTCCGGTTCGCTTCGGTTGCAACAAGTGATACGTGGTATTCCTGCCCGTCAGACGCCTAAACTCGCTGTGAGTTCCCTGGGAACGACGTTCGATGGGACCGGGGTCACCGCTGTTCATCGGCAAGAGTCGCCCGCATGACAGGCAAATGCACATGTATCCGCAGGAATCGACGCGGGCAGCGGTCTGTCGAAATGCTGACTGGCTCGTCACACCACCCCCTACCGAGCGTGCCATTCCCGCAACAGCTCGACTTCTTCCTCTTCGGTGAGACCAGTAATGTGGCGAGTGTCACTGAATGCCGCGAGTGTGGCGGCCGCCGTTTCGGGAAGGGGCCGCGTCCGCAGGCCGGCGGCGAGCGACCGGGTGACGTCCCGGGTGAGGAACCCGGCGTATTCGGGCAGCGGCAGCCACAGGGGCAGGGACCGCGGGCCTGACCAGGGCACGACCGCGTGGCCGGTCAGGAAGTCCTGCGGCACCCAGGTGAGGGTCCCGGTGCCCCCGGTCCCGGCCTGCAGCCCGGCGTGGAACTCGCGGCGGGTCATCGGGGCGCCCATCCCGTCGTAGGTGCCGGTGCGGCCCTCTTCGGCGCAGCGCAGGATCCAGTCGGCCAGGTCGCGGACGTCCACGTACTGCACCCGCTCGTCGGGGTCGCCCGGGGCGAGGATCTCGCCGCCGCGGGCGTGCCGGGCCACCCAGTAGTCGAACCGGCCGGTGGGGTCCTCGGGCCCGACGATCAGCCCGGCCCGGTTGACGAGGACCTCGCCGAAGCCCTCCCGGACCAGCTCCTCGCAGGTGACCTTGCACCGGCCGTACTCCTCGGCGCCGGCGGCGGGGTCCTCGTTCGCGGGGTCGGCGGGCGGGAGCAGCGGCGCGGTGTCGGACGTCTGGTCGGGCGTCGCGGCGTCGGCGTACGCGGAGCAACTGGACACGAACGTCACGTGACCGGCCCGGCCGGCCAGCTCGGCGACCATGTGCCGGACGTGGCTGGGCTTGCGGGCGACGTCCACCACCGCGTCGAACGTGCCCTCGACCGCGCCCAGGCCGCCGGCCTCCTCCCGGTCGACGGTGACGAACGTCGCGCCGTCGACCGGGTCGCCGGACGTGCCGCGGGCGGCGCAGGTGACGTCGTGGCCCGCGGCGAGGGCCTGCCGGGCGACCGCCCGGCCGAGGAACACGGTGCCGCCGAGTACGAGGATTCTCATCCGGCGATCCTTCGCCGCCGCCGGCCGATCCGGCAGCCCTGTTCGCCACGAGCGTGAGCCACGACCGCGAGCCGCGAGCCGCAACCACGAGCCCCGGCCATGAGCCCGGTCATGAGCTGCCTGTGAGCCCGGTCGTGAGCCCGGGGCGAAGCGCGGGCCCCGAGTGCGGGCGCAGCGCGCGGGTGCCGGGCAGAAGCCGGACGCGAACGGGCGCCGTCGCGGCGCGCTACGCGCGGTGCGACGGAGGCGGCCGGTGCGGGCGGGTCTTGTGCACCACCAGGGCGAAGAGGGCGACCGCCGCCATCACCGTGGCCGCGACCGCCAGCCACAGCGACCACCGGTGGCCGCCCGGCGAGCCGGACATCCCGTTCTGCGCGGTCGACGGCTGCGCCGCCACCGCCGGCAGCGAGGATGCCGGAGCAAACGCGTACACCCGCAGATAATCGACCTGGAACTCCGCCGGCAGCGTCGTCGATGTGCCCGGGGCGCCCGATTCGCTGGTCGTCACCGCGAACCCGAACCAGCGCTGCGCCGGCGACGCACCGGGGTCGGCGGAGCGCTCCTTGCCGTCGACGAAGACCTTGAAGCCGGCCGGGGACCACTCGATCGCGTAGGAGTGCCAGTCGCTGAAGGGCCCGGGCAGCGTGCGCACCGAGGTGCCGGTGCCCGACCCGTTGCGCACCAGGGCGGTCTCGGCGCCGGGCCGGGCGGTGATCTCCAGCTGTGACTCGTCCTGGGGCGCCTGCTGGTCGACGGGGCGCAGCATCGCGATCGAGGAGATGCCCGCGCCGACGGGCACGCGCGCCCGGAACTCGTAGCGCCCGTACTGCTGGGCGGCGCCGAGGCAGCGCAGCTCGCCGGTGACGAACTGCTTGCCCCCGTAGGTGCGCCGGTGCAGGGCGAGGTGCAGGCGGCCGCCGGAGACGGTGACCGCCTCGGGGCGGAAGTAGGTCGGCTCGGCGCCCTCCGACGAGCCGTCGTAGGCGGCGCAGCCGGACGGCAGCGTGCCCGGGTCGTCGAAGGAGTCGGAGAAGACCGGCGTCCAGTCGGCCTGGTCGACGGCGAGGACCGGCGCGGGAGCCACCCAGATCGCGGACGTGACGACGACCATGACGGTCGCGGCTCGCCTCAACATGTGTCTGCCTCCTTTCGAAAAACCTACCGGATACCTTGCGTCCGCACAGCGCTGCGGAGCGTCGACGATCGTGTGTACTTGGCGGCCCGATCGGATACGGACCCTCGCATTCACCCGCATGCAATCCAGCCGTATCCCGCCGACGCTCGTGCCGGATCGACGCCTGCGGAAGGATGTCCGTCGACGCATGTCTTCCAAAAGGAGAGATCATGGCCCAGCCCCGCGCCCGCGCGCGGCGGATCGCCCAGCACCTCGCGGTGCCGGCGCTCGCCGTCGCGGTTGTCGCCTTGCTGCCCTTAGCCAAGTCCGGCGCGCCCGAGCAGTCCGACCAGTGGACGCCGCTCACGCCGGCCAACGTGTCATTCGCCCAGAAGACGGGTCCAACGGCCTCCGCGCAGCTGCTCGGGTTCAACGACTTCCACGGCAACATCGACCCGCCGACCGGCAGCGGCGGGCTCATCAACGGCACTCCCGCCGGCGGTGCCGAGTACCTGAGCACCTGGCTGACGAAGCTGCGCGCCGCGGCGAAGACCGACGGCGTGCGCAACAGCGACACGGTCGTGGCCGGTGACAGCATCGGCGCCACCCCGCTGGTCAGCGCCGCGTTCCACGACGAGCCGGCGATCGAGGTCCTCAACGCGATGGGCGTCGACATCTCCTCGGTCGGCAACCACGAGTTCGACGAGGGCATCGACGAGCTCAAGCGCATCCAGTTCGGCGGCTGCCACCCCGTCGACGGCTGCCAGGACGGCGACGGCTTCGCCGGCGCGAAGTTCCCCTACCTCGCGGCGAACGTCACCAACAAGTCCAACAAGCTGCCGATCCTGCTGCCGTTCACGATCAGGCTCTACGAGGGCGTCCCGGTCGCCTACGTCGGCATGACGCTCGAGGGCACGCCCGGCATCGTCAACCCGGCCGGCATCAAGAGCGTCGACTTCCGCGACGAGGTGGAGACGGCCAACCAGTACGCGACGCTGCTGGGCTGGCTCGGCATCAAGTCGATGGTCCTCTTGATCCACGAGGGTGGCCTGCAGAGCAGCCCGCCCGCGCCGCTGGACCCGTCCGGCTGCGCCAACTTCGCCGGCCCGATCACCGACATCGTCAAGGGCCTCAACCCGGCCTACGGCGTCGTCGTGTCCGGCCACACGCACCGCTTCTACACCTGCCAGCTGCCGAACTCCTCCGGCGCCAACTCGCTGGTGACGAGCGCGGGCACGGCCGGCACCCTGGTCACCGACATCCGCGTGACGCTGGACAAGAAGTCGCGCAAGTTCGTCGACGCCTCCGCGACCAACGTCATCGTCGAGAACGGCGTGAAGAACGCCGACGGCACGTGGCAGAAGGACGCGGCGGGCAACTTCGTGCGCAACGCGGCACTGGTCGACCCGAAGGTCAAGGTCATCGCCGACAAGTACCGCACGGCCGTCGCACCGCTGGCGAACAAGGTCATCGGCAGCATCACCGCCGACATCACCAACAGCGCGCTGGCCAGCGGCGAGTCGACGCTCGGTGACGTGATCGCCGACGCGCAGCTCAAGTACACCGCCGCTGCGGGCGCGCAGATCGCGCTGATGAACCCGGGCGGCATCCGGTCGTCGCTGATCTACGCGAACTCGCCCGGTGGCGAGGCGCCCGGCCAGGTCACGTACGGCGAGGCCTTCACGGTCCAGCCGTTCAACAACCTGGTCGTCACCCAGCCGATCACCGGCGCCCAGCTGAAGAAGGTCCTCGAGCAGCAGTTCACCGGCTTCGAGGGGCAGACCACGCAGAAGATCCTGCAGGTGTCCGCCGGGCTCACCTACACCTACAGCGCGTCGGCCCCGCTCGGCTCGAAGGTCAGCGACCTTTCGCTGAACGGCACGCCGATCGACCCCGCCGCGACGTACCAGCTGACCACGAACGACTTCCTGGCCAACGGCGGCGACGGCTTCAGCAACCTGAACCAGCCGAGCGCCGCCCGGGTGTACGCGCCGGGCTTCGACGTCGACGCCCTCACCGCGCACCTCGCGACCGGTCCGATCACTCCGGGCCCGGGTAACCGAATCACGAAGATCGCCTGATCGATGTCCGTGTGGGCGGGCGGTGGGTTTTGCTCCCGCCCGCCCGCACGTATGCTCGCAGGCGCCCGAAGAACCGCAGCACGCACGTGCGGACTGCACGACCGAGGTCGAAAGGCGTTGATCGGTGGAGCGACCGAGCTGGGCACCTGCGGACATCGACCTCGATCAGCCGAGCGTGGCCCGCGTCTATGACTACTACCTGGGCGGCTCGCACAACTTCGCCGCCGACCGGGCGTTCGCCGAGCAGGTCCTCAAGTTCATGCCCGCCGTGGCCGCGCTGACCCGCAGCAACCGGGCCTTCCTGCGCCGCGCCGTGTCCATGCTGAGCGGGCAGGGCGTCCGGCAGTTCATCGACCTCGGCTCGGGCATCCCGACCGTGGGCAACATCCACGAGCTCGTCCCGGGCGGCAAGGTCGTCTACGTCGACAACGACCCGGTGGCGGTCGCGCACAGCCGGGCCATCCTCGCCGAGGTGCCGGACACCGCCGTCGTCGCCGCCGACCTGCGCGCCCCCGCGGACGTGCTGGCCACCCCCGAGGTCCAGCGGCTGATCGACTTCACCCAGCCGGTCGCGTTCGTGCTGGCCGCGGTGCTGCACTTCGTGCCCGACGAGGAGCGCCCCGCCGACATCGTCAGCGGGTACGCCGCCGCGGGCGTGCCGGGCAGCCACGTCGTGCTGTCCCACGCCGGCCTCGACCGGCCGCTCACCCCCGCCGAGGACGCGGCGTGGGAGGTCTACCGCAAGTCCCCGACGCCGCTGATCCTGCGCGGCAGCGACAAGGTCAGGAAGCTGCTGGGCGACCTCACGATCGTGGAGCCGGGCGTGGTCGCGACCTACGACTGGCGGCCGGACCCGGACGACGAGACCCCACCCGACGGCAACGCGATCGGCTGCGCCGCCGTCGCCCGCAAGGACTAGTGCACCCACCGATCATGACCGCCCTCAGCCCCACGCAGACGTCGTGGGACCGCCCGCACCGAGCCGCCGAACGGCTCGCCCGCAGCTGGTCGCTGGCCATCGCCGGCACCAGCTACGTATCGATGAGCGGCCTGGAGGTGCAGGACTTCCTCACCGCCCTGTCGACCCGGCTCATCCACGCGCTCACGGCCGAGACCCTCGACCTCGGCGACGTGCGCGAGGTCGGCTCCACGCTCGTCGCCGCGCACTTCACCGAGCCGACGACCCTGGAGCGCACCGTCGCGGTGCTCAGCGAGCAGTTCGCGAAGGCGCCGACCAGGCGGGTCGCGGAGATCCAGGGCGCGCTCGCCGCCGGCTACGCGCAGGCGCTGCGCGACCGGATCCTCGACGAGCAGGAGGAGATCCGCACCGCGGCGCTGTGGGCCCGGGCCCGCGCCGAGGAGAGCCGGCGGGTCAGCGAGGCCCGCTTCCGTGCGGTCTTCGCCGGCGCCGCGATCGGGATGAGCGTGAGCACCGTCGACGGCGTGGTGATCGAGGTCAACCAGGCGCTGTGCGACATGCTCGGCTACTCCGAGGACGAGCTGCGGGCGATGACCTTCGAGGACTTCGTGCACCCGCAGGACCCGCCGGTCGCGGCCGGGATGTTCGAGGAGCTGCTGTCCGGCGGGCGCGACCAGTTCCGGATCGAGAAGCCGTACATCCACAAGGACGGCCACCAGGTGTGGACCGACCTCGTCGCGTCGATCATCCGCGACGAGGACGGCGAGCCGAAGTGGCTGGTCGCGATGGTCGAGGACATCACCGAGCGCTACCTGCTGCAGTTGCGCCTGCGGCACCAGGCCCTGCACGACCCGCTGACGCAGCTGCCCAACCGGACGATGTTCTTCGACCGGCTCGCCGAGCTGCTCGCCGGCGCCGAGGAGGAGCCCGAGTCGCGGGTCGGCGTGTGCTACCTCGACGTCGACGGGTTCAAGGTCATCAACGACACGCTCGGGCACGACGTCGGCGACCAGCTGCTGCAGACCGTCGCCCGGCGCCTCGCCCGCTCGATCTCCGGCGACGGCCAGCTGGTCGCCCGGATGGGCGGCGACGAGTTCGTGGTGCTCATCGAGCGGGCCGGCGGCACCGACGAGGTCGTCGCGGTCGCCGAGCGGGCGCTGGACACCGTCCGCGCGCCGGTGCACGTCGGCGGGCACGAGATCAGCATCTCGGCCAGCATCGGCGTGGTCGAGCAGCCGCTGCAGGGCACCAGCACCGGCGAGCTGATGAAGGCCGCCGACACGACGCTGTACTGGGCGAAGGCCGACGGCCGCAACCGGCTCGCGCTCTTCGACGCCGAGCGGCACGCCCGCGAGGTGACCCGCTACGAGCTGTCGGCGAGCATGCCGGCCGCGCTGGAGCGGCGCGAGTTCTTCGTCGAGTACCAGCCGCTGGTCCGCCTCGGCGACGGCGTGACGATCGGCGTCGAGGCGCTCGTACGGTGGCGGCATCCGCGATTCGGGGTGCTGGGTCCGGACGCGTTCATCGGGATGGCCGAGGAGACCGGGCTGATCGTGCCGCTCGGCCGGTGGGTGCTGCACGAGGCGTGCAAGCAGGCCGCCCGCTGGCACCGCGAGCACGGTGACCGGGCGCCGGTGATGAGCGTCAACCTGGCGGTCCGGCAGATGCGCGACCGCACGATCGTCCGGGACGTGAAGGCGATCCTGCAGCAGACCGGCCTCGCCCCCGACCGGCTGCAGCTGGAGCTGACCGAGAGCGCCGTCATGGGCAGCGGCGGCGAGCCGACCGAGGCGCTCAACGCCCTCGCCGAGCTCGGCCCGCGCATCGCGATCGACGACTTCGGCACCGGGTACAGCAACTTCGCCTACCTGCGGCACCTGCCCGTGCACAGCCTGAAGCTGGCCGGCTCGTTCGTCGCCGGGCTGCGCCCGCCGGAGGGCGCCGACCCGGTCGACCAGAAGATCATCGCGGCGGTGGTCGGCCTCGCCCACGCCCTGAACCTGAGCGTCACAGCCGAGGGCGTCGAGACGGCGGAGCAGGCCGACCGGCTGCTGGCCCTCGGTTGTGACACCGCACAGGGTTGGTACTACGCGAGCGCCGGACCCCCGTCCGCGATCAGGCTCTAACCGAGCGCGTACGGGTTGACGTCCTCGTTCATGTCGACCATCAGCTGCGACCACAGGTCCGCCTCGTGCCGGTCGGCGCCGACCAGGTCGTAGGACCCGTCGGTGAAGCCCGGATCGAAGTGGAACTCCGGCAGGTCGGTCTCGTCGATGTACTGCGACTCGTCGCTCACGTCGCCGAAGGTCGGCTGCTCGTCCTGGTAGTCGCCCAACGGGTCCCCGTCGACGGTGTGCGCGCCGTCGTGGCCCTCGGTGTCGACGCCGAAGTCGTCGTGGTGCTCGTCGAACTGCTGGTCGGAGGAGAGCAGGTCAGCGCCACCGTCGGGGTCGACGTGGAGGCCGTCCTCCATCTCCCAGTCGATGTCGTAGTCGCTCATGGCCCGCTCCCGGCTCGTCTGGTTACCTGGAAAACGGTAGGCGGATCCGCCGATCGGCTGATCCCCGAAACGTGCCATGACCGACTTCGGGCTCTACGGCTCGACGGCCTTGCTGGTTACGGCTTTACAGCTTTACGGCTTACGGCTGGAGCCACCACGGGCTGGTGTACGCGAGGCCGAAGTCGTTGCAGGGGTGACCGTTGGGGCCGGGGCTCGGGTTGGGCCGGGTGGGGTCGGAGACGCGCAGCACCACCCAGTTGCCCATCGCCACGTCCAGCGGCACGGTGAAGCGCACCACCTGGTTGGCGACCGTGTCGATCACGTCCGCGACCGTCGGGGCCGCGACGCCGGGCCGCAGGACCTGGATCCGGATCGGCTTGCCCTGCCAGTCCGGGCCGCGGTCGAGGTCCAGCGCGAAGCGCACGTCGCCGCGGGCGAGCGGCAGCGCCCCGCCCATCCGGACGTCGTTGGCGGTGGCGTCGACGCGCAGGCCGGAGACCCGCGTGGCGAAGAAGCGGCGGGCCCGCATCGCCTCCAGGACCCCGGCGCGGGTGTTCTGCGTCACCCAGAGCCCGGTGCGGCCCTTGCCCTCGGGGAAGCCCCAGTCGGTGCCGTGCTCGTCCGAGACGCCGCTGAGCCCGGTCCGCCACCCGGCGTTGAGGCAGGCGTTGAGGGCGCAGGTGCGCCCGTCGGACCAGCCGTCGAAGAGGTAGTCGTCGCCGCGGTTGAACATCTCCAGGCTGACCATGGCGTCGCGGGCGGCCGCCGAGTAGGAGAAGTTGCCGAAGCGGCCGACCTCGCGGCCCGGGTGGTTGAAGCTGGCGACACCCCCGTTGCCGGTGATCCAGTTGTACAGGCCGCCCATGTTGCTCGATCCGCCGAGATCGGTGAACCCGTTGGTGAACCAGACGTTGACGTGGCCGAGCAGCGGGTGCGACCACTCGAAGCCGCGGATGGCGGTGTAGTTGCCGGGGTCGTCGGCGGCGTTGGCGAGGGCGCCGGTGCGGTCCCACTCCGACTTCGACAGGCCGCTGATGCCGAAGAGGGTGGTGTGGTCGGTGAGCGCGGCGACGTCCAGGCCGGCCGACCGCATCGAGGCGAAGGCGAGGGCGGGGTCGCCGTCGCCGTCGGACATCACGGTGTGGTTGTGCAGGTCGGCGTGGACCAGGCCGGTGCCGGCGGTGATGGCGGACGCCCGGGCGGCCCCGGTCAGCGCGGCCGGGCCGGCGCCGACGGTCGCGGCCGTGCCGGTCTCGGCGCGGGTGGTCCGGCTGTCCGCGGCCGCGACGCCGGGGGTGGCGAGGACGAGCAGACCGCCGGCGCCCGCGGCGAGCAGGCCCCGGCGGTCGATTCCTTCGTGACGGTGATGGGAGTGGTCTCCAGTCATGCCCGACAGCACACGCCACCCGGCGCAACACGTCGATACATGTTGATGTCCGCCAGGCGAAATCCGTTCACATTTCAGCGGGTACGGCGGTCCAGCCAGCCGTCGCCGTTGAGGTCCTCGTACCGCTGATCCATGACGCCGTCACGGTTGGTGTCGATCTCGGAGGAGTTGATGAGGCCGTCGCGGTCGGTGTCGTGGCCGACGAACTCGGCCCGCCCGTCACCGTCGGCGTCCACGACGATGTCGACGCCGCCGTCGGCCCGGTTCACGTAGGTGTGCTGGTCCCACCGGCCGTCGCCGTCCCAGTCGACCCGGGTGTGGTAGCCGTCGGTGGGCGCCTGACCCACCCCGCCGGGCACACCGTCCCGGAGCGTGCCGGCGATGCCACCCGCGACACCCGTCCCGCTGCCGTGGCCCGGCTGGTGCGCACCGGCGATGTTGTCGAGCCCGCCGGCGATCCCGTGCCGCCCACCGCCGTCGGCCTGCGCGTGCGCCTGCGCTTCGCCGAACCCGGCGTCCGCGTGGGCCCCGCCGACCCCGGCTTCCGCGTGCCCGGAGCCGGCGTGGGCGCCCTGGCCGACGGCCTCGCCGATGCCGGCGCTCGCGCTGCGGTACACGGTGCCCTGGCCGCTGGAGTGGACCTCGCTGACGCCGTACGGGGACGCTTCGGCGAGCCCTTCGCTGCCCTGCGGGTCGGGCGCCTCGGCGAGGCCACCGTAACCGCCGTCCTGATCGCCGCCGTAGCCCGCCGACGCGTAGGAACGGGGGTCGTCGGACGCCTCGGACAGACCGCCGTAACCGCCGTCCTGATCGCCGCCATAGCCCGCCGACGCGTAGGAGCGGGGGTCGTCGGGCGCCTCGGACAGGCCGGCGCCCTGGGGGTCCGGTGCCTCGGCGAGCCCGGCGTCGCCGTAGCCCGGCTGCGCCTGGTCGAAGCCCGCGCCGCCGTAGCCGGCCTGCGCCTCGACGCCGCCGGCGGACGCGTACGCGCCACCGGGGCCCGCGTGCGCCTCGGCACCGCCGGCCGACGCGTGCGCGCCGTGGCCGACGGCGTCCTGCACGTGCGCGGCCAGGCCGCCGTGCTGGTGCTCCGGCTCGGGAGCGGCGTGCCGGCCGCCGGACTGCTCCAGCGCGCCCAGCCCGCGGGCCGCGCTGTGCGCCGCGCCGGAGCCCTGATCGCCGTCGCCCAGGTTGTGCCCGGCGCCGTGGTCGAACGAGGGACCGCCGCCGTGGCCGTGGACGACGTCGCCGATGCCCGAGCCGATCGACGAGAACAGGCCGAACATGCTGGCCTTGCTCGTGCGCTGCTCGACCCGCGACTGCCCCGCGTCGGCGCCGCCGACCTGTGCCTGGAGCAGCTCCAGCTCGTCGGCGCTCAGCTGGTACCCCGCGAGCGCGCCCGCCGGGTCGGCCGCCAGGCGCGCCTGGAAGCCGGGATCGGTCAGCAGCCGCTCGAGTACGTCGTCGAAGTCGCTCATCGGAACAGTCCCCCCAGTTATGGCACAGGTCGTAAGGTCAGTCGAGCTCAGGCATGGGCACGGGCTGCGGGCGGGGACGGCAGGTGCCGCACTGCACCGCGTCCTCCACGACGAGCCCTTCGGCCCGGCCGCGGCTCTGCGACCGGTGCACCTCCAGCAGGTACGGGCCGAACTTCGCATGGTCCTCGCACAGCCCACGCGCGCAGAACCGGCACGACCCCCGCGCCGCCTTGGCGCAGAACCAACAAAGCACGTTCTCTCCTAGCCGATCGGCGGTGTGGGATTGCAGGACAACAACACAGTCGTCAACGCGCCCGACGAAGCGGAGTTGCCCGCGCCATCAACTGCTGTGATTCGGACGGTAATGGTGCCACCAGCCACGTTGCTGGAGTCCCAGGCGAACGGCCCCAGCTGGCCGGTGTAGGTGCCACCACGACCGGTCATCGTCACCGTCCCGTCGAACGGAATCTTGGTGGCCACGTGATAGGTGAACGTCACCGACTTGATGCCCGACGGGTCGGATGTCGTGACCGTGACCGTTGTCGATGCAGGCGAGCCGCAGGAGGACCAGCCTCGTGGTGCAGTCTGGGCAAAGCGCCCGGCACCGATGCCCGCGTTGGCCAACCGAGGCGGCGTCGTGTCCGGTGGAGGTGGAGGAGAAGTGGTGGGCGGTGGCGGCCCTGCGGTCGTGCGGGTCGGAGTGGGCGTCTTCGTCTTCGTCGGGGTGGTGCCCGGCGTCGGGGTGGCCGACGCGCTCTCCGAGGCGGACGGGGACGCGGACGGTGACGGGGACTCCGAGGGCGTGTCCGACGGCGACGGTCCCGGTGACACGGTCGGCGTGCCGCCCGGCTTCGGCAGGGCGATGCCGTCGCCGCAGGTCAGGTCGGCCGACGGGTCCACCGTGACGGCCGAGCCGCCCTGGGTGACGACGCCCGAGCCGACCTCCGGTGACGAGCTGCCGGCGGTCAGGGCGAACCTGGCCCGCCCGTCGTTGGCGACCGGGTCGCCGGCGCCGGTGACGGTGAGCTTCAGCGGCTCGAAGGCCGTCGTGGTGCTCGTCGTGTCGACCAGGGTGCGGCCGGAGCGCAGCGCGTACGCGCCGGTCGGCTGGATCGGGCGGCGGTCGACCGAGCTGACCAGCTCGCCGACGTCGAGCCGGGCGCCGGCGCACAGGACCGTGACGCTGCCGCCGCGGAACGTCATCGTGGCCGTGGAGCGGTCCGCGACGGAGACGGCGTCGCCGAGCTCGACGTACATCTTGCCGTCGCGGCGCAGGGTGTGCTGCTCGCCGTGGATCGTGATCGTCGTCTGCCCCCGCGTGGCCGTGATGAGGGCCCGGTCGGTCGGCATCTCGGCCCACACGGGCGCGGAGAAGAGATTGCTGCCGGTCAGGAACAGCGCGAAGATCAGCAGCAGTACGAGCAGCCACCACAGCTTGCGCTCGAAGCGCTTGTCGACCGAGTCGTCGGACGGGCCGTGGACGCCGGGCGGCGCGGCGAGCGGCGGGTACGCCGACGGCGGGTGGGCACCCGAGGACGGCGCGCGACCACCGGCGGCAGAGCCGGCCACAGCGCCGGCCGCCGTGGAGGCGCCGATGAGCAGCGGCAGGCCGGCGACGGCGGGCAGCACCCAGACGCGGGCGGCGGAGCGGGCGGTGGCGACCTGGCCGGGCGGGCCTTCACCGTACGGGCCGACGATCTCGCCACGGCCGACCTGCACGCCATCGGGCCGCAGCAGCGACCCGGACGCGACGACGATCGCATCGGTGCCGGTCTCCAGGTGCACCGGCTGGCCGGGCATCAGCTGCGCCGGGTGCGCGCGGCTCATGAGCCCGAGGCGGTCCTCCGCGCCGAGGTCGGCCAGCGCCGGCGCCTCCGCCAGCAGCGCCTCCAGCTCGGCCCACTCCACCGGCGGCGGGCCGGACAGCGGGCCGACGGCCGCGGCGACCGTGGACGGCGGGATCGCGAGCAGGGTCGTGCCGGCGGTCAGCCAGCCGAGCGCGGCGGGCGCGCCGGTGATCGCGTTGGCGAGGCCGACGACGCCGCCGCGGCCGACCCGCTCCCGGACGGTGCCGGTCGGGTCGCCGGGGCGGCGGGCCTCCAGGGCGCCGTCGACGACGACGTAGACCGACTGCTGCGCGGCGCCGGCGAAGACCAGCTGCTCACCGGTCCGCGGGTGCACCCAGCGGGCCTGCTCGGCGAGCTTCGCGAGCGCGGCCGGCGGCAGGTCGGCGAGCTTGGACGCGCGCAGGGCGGCGAGCCGGCGCGGCTCGTCGCGGGACAGCTTGCGCTCCCCCATCCGGTCCCGCACCCGCCGGGCCCGCCGGCGCAGCCACGAGAACAGCAGGTAGACCAGCGGGGCGAGCAGCCCGGCGACGATGACGGCGAGCAGCGCGCGGGCGGCCCAGCCGGCGTTCCACAGGCCGGTGACGACGCCCGCGACCCGGTCGGTGTAGATCCGGTACATCAGGTTGACGGCGATGGCCAGCCAGACGACGGCGAGCATGCCGTACAGGGCGACGAGGCGGCCCTCCCGGTCGAGCTCACCGAAGCGGGGCGGGCGCCGGCGCAGGCGGGCGATGACCCAGGCCAGGCCGCGGGCCCGCAGGTTGGGCACCTCCAGCCAGTCCATGAGCAGGTAGTAACCGTCGAGCGCCATGAACGGGTTGAGGTTGAACAGCGCGTTGAGGTACCAGGCGAACGCCAGCTTGAACGTCCACGGCTGCAGCTCCGGGTAGAACAGCCCGACGAGCTGGCAGGCGCCGGCGAGCACCAGACCGGTCGCCGGGCCCGCGATCGTGGTGACGAGCCGCGCGCGCCGGCCGGCCATCCAGACGTCGGTGGTGTCCACGAAGACGGACGGGATCCCGAAGTACACCAGGAAACCGGCGACCGGGACCTTCCTGCCGGCGTGCTTCGCCCCCAGCGCGTGCCCCAGCTCGTGGCAGGCGAGCGCGACGACGTTGAGGCCGAGCAGCACCAGGGCGCCGGTGAAGTAGGAGTCGTCGGTCAGGAACACCGACTGGTCGGCGCGGAACCAGTTGAAGACGAAGACGCCGAGGCCGGCGAGCGCGACCAGCCCGGCGAGCACCGCGACGACCCGGGTGAAGAACAGCCGGCCGCCGGCCTTGTACAGGAACGTGACGATCGGGTCGACGCGGGCGATGACCACCCGGCGGCCCTGGGCGGTCGCGACGATCGCCTTGCCGAGCCGGATCGGCCACGGCCGCCGGTGTACGCGGTGCAGCCGGTGGAACGCGTCGACCGGCAGCTCGTCGAGCATGCGGTTGCCGGCGAGGTCGGCGACGACCCGGGTGACCTGGTCGGGGGCGAGCCGGCCGGCGATGCGGGCGAAGTCGGCGACGAGCCGCGCGACGGTCCGGGTGCCGTCCATCAGCTGCGCCAGGCTCCACTCGTCCGGCGTGAGCCGCAGGTAGCAGGCCTCACCGCGGTCGGGCGAGCGCACCATCACGTAGTCGACGCCGCGGGCGGACGTGAGCGTGACCGCCTCGACCGCCTTGCGCAGGATTGGACGGGCCCGGGCAGGGTTGAGCCGGTCGGTGACCGCCTGCCACAGACCATGGTCGGCCGGGCCCAGCGGGACTCCTGGGGCGCGCCCGGCGAGGGCCTCCCAGACACTGATGCGCGTCTCGATGACGGCCACGATCGCTCCTGATAGGGCCACTGTTTCCCGGCAGGCAGCGTAGGCGGCGAACGCGACCACGGGAAGGTTCCGTCCCGAACGTGACAACTCTTCGGCGAAGATGGCAGCGTGTACATCCTCGCCATCGACCAGGGCACGACCTCCACCCGTGCGATCGTGTTCGACGCCGACGGCGCCATCGTGGCGCTTGACCAGCGCGAACACCGCCAGAGCTTTCCGAGACCGGGCTGGGTCGAACACGACCCGGTCGAGATCTGGCACCAGGTCCAGGCCGTGTCGACCCGCGCCCTCGACCAGGCGGGCCTGTCCCGCGCCGACGTCGCCGCCATCGGCATCACCAACCAGCGCGAGACCACGATCCTGTGGGACGCCGAGACCGGCGAGCCGGTGCACCCGGCGATCGTCTGGCAGGACACCCGCACCGACGCCCTCATCCGCTCCCTCGCCGGCGACGCCGGCCCCGACCGCTTCCGTGAGCGGTGCGGGCTGCCGCTCGCGACGTACTTCGCCGGGCCGAAGGCGGTCTGGCTGCTGGACAACGTGCCCGGCCTGCGCGCCCGCGCCGAGGCGGGTGAGATCCACTTCGGTACCGTCGACACCTGGCTCATCGAGAAGCTCACCGGCCGGCACGTCACCGACGTCACCAACGCCAGCCGGACGATGCTGATGAACCTCACCACGCTCGACTGGGACGACGAGCTGCTGTCGGCGTTCGGCATCCCGCGCGTGATGCTGCCGGAGATCGGCCCCTCCTCGCACGTGTACGGCGAGGCGAAGACGTTGCTGCACGGCGTGCCGGTGGCGAGCGCCCTCGGCGACCAGCAGGCGGCGCTCTTCGGCCAGGCCTGCTTCGCGCCCGGCGAGGCGAAGTGCACCTACGGGACCGGCTCGTTCCTGCTGCTCAACACCGGTCACCAGCCGGTGGCGAGCACGCGTGGCCTGCTGAGCACCGTCGGTTACCGCATCGGCGACGCCCCGGCCGTGTACGCCCTGGAAGGCTCCATCGCGATCACCGGCTCCCTCGTGCAGTGGCTGCGCGACAACCTGGGCCTCATCAGCTCGGCGCCGGAGATCAACGACCTGGCCGCCACCGTCGCCGACAACGGCGGCTGCTACATCGTGCCGGCGTTCTCCGGCCTGTTCGCCCCGCACTGGCGCCCCGACGCGCGCGGCGTCATCACCGGCCTGACCGGTTACGTCACCAAGGGGCACCTCGCCCGGGCCGCCCTGGAGGCGACTGCCTGGCAGGTCAAGGACGTCGTGGACGCCATGATGGCCGAGTCCGCCGTGCCGCTGGAGACCCTGAAAGTCGACGGAGGGATGACGGCCAGCGACCTCTTGATGGGGTTTCAGGCCGATGTACTGGATGTGCCGGTGGTCCGCCCGACGGTGTCCGAGACGACGGCGCTGGGTGCCGCGTACGCCGCGGGTCTCGCCGTCGGGTTCTGGCCCGACACGGAGACGCTGCGGGAGAAGTGGCGGGTGGACCGGCAGTGGTCGCCGTCCATGTCCGCGGAGACCCGGGACAAGGGGCACGCGTCCTGGCTGAAGGCGGTGGAGCGCTCGTTCGGCTGGGTCTGAGGCCCGCACAGAGAGATCCGGTGGGCGCCCCGCCAGGCGCACCACCGGATCTCTTTTTCTGGAGGGGAAACCAGCTTCTAGCTCAGCAGGCGCTGAGCGACGGTCTTGGCGGTGTTGCTGCTGATGGCGAAGCCGACGCCGATGTTGCCGGCGGTGTCGCCCGAGGTCGCGATCGCGGTGTTGATGCCGACGAGCTGACCGGCGGTGTTGACCAGCGCGCCGCCGGAGTTGCCGGGGTTGATCGCGGCGTCGGTCTGGATGGCCCCACTGATCTTCGCGGCGGCGGACTGGCCGTCGTTGCCCTCGTCGATCGTGCGGTTGACGGCGCTCACGATGCCGGCGGTGACGGACCCGTCGAGGCCGAGCGGGCTGCCGACGGCGAGCACCGTGTCGCCGACCTTGACGGTCGAGCTGTCGCCGAACACGAGCGGCGTGTAGGTGCCGCCCCCCACGATCTTGACCACGGCCAGGTCGGTGGCGGGCTCGGTGCCGACGATCTTCGCCTGGGCGGTCTGCCCACTGGAGAACGTCACCTGCACCGACGTGCCCCGGGCCGTGGCGACCACGTGGTTGTTGGTGAGGATCGCCCCGTCGTCGGTGATGACCACGCCGGAGCCGACCGCGTTGCCCGTGCTGATCGACACCACGCTGGGCAGCACCTGCGCCGCGACGTCGGACAGGGTGGTGGAGGAGCCGGCCGAGCCGGACGAGTTGGCGGCGCCGACGACCGCGGGCGAGGCCGCCGGCCGCAGCTCGAGGGCCGCGAGCCCGCCGCCGAACGCCGACACCGCCGACAGCCCGATCGCCGCGACGATCCCCGCCACGGCGAGCCCGACCCGGCTGCGCCCGCGCGCGGCGGGCGGCGCGAACACCGACCCGGGCTGCGGCTGCTGCTGCCAGTGGACCGGCCGCTGCATGTGCGGCACGTGCGGGGGCAGCTGCGCCGTCGGCAGGTGCGGCTGCTCCTGCCCGCCGGGGTGCTGTCCGCCGAGGTACTGCCCGACGGGCTGCTGTCCGGCGTGGTGCTGGGCGGCGGGCTGCTGTCCGGAGAAGGGGTACGGCCCGTTCTGCCCGGCCGCGATGGGGCCGCTCTGCGCGACGGAGCGGAGGTGGCCGGCCTGCGGAGCTGCGTGCTGCGACGCCGGCCAGGTCTGGATGGGTCCGTCGGCGCCGGGCCGCGCGCCGGGCGCGCCATGCGCGGCGGGCTGCGAGCCGTGACCGGCGGGCACCGCGGGCTGCGCGCCGGGGACGGCGGGCACCGCGGGCTGCACGCCGAAGGCGGCGGTCTGGGGGTCGTGACCAGCGGGCACGGCGGGCGGCGAGCCAGGGACGGCAGGCTGCGGGCCGAGGGCGGCGGTCTGCGGGCCGAAGGCGACGGTCTGCGGACCGAGGGCGGTGGGCGCGGCCGGCGTGACCGGCGTGACCGGCATGGCCCGTGGAGCCTGCGGGGTGGTGGGCCAGGTCCGGGCCGGGTCCTGGATGTCGGCGGCACCGGCGGCCGTAGCGGCCGGGTTCGCCGGCCAGGTGGGGGGCGTCTCGGACCGCATCAGGTGGTCCTGCGTGGTGCCGAAGGCCGGGGCGGCGCCCGCCGGCGTGCCGTCAGCCGGCGGGATGCCGGGCGGCGTGGGGCTCGAAGGCCCGGTGGTGGTGCCGGCCGGCTCGGTGGCCGGCTGTGCGGCCGGGGCTGACGCCCGACCCTGCTCTTCGGCTGGGTTCGGCGCCCATCCCTGCTGTTCGCTCATGATTTGAGCTTGGCGACGGCAGCTTGCAAACCACTGACCGCGGCCTGGGAACCGCCTGTGAGAGGAAGCCGGACCTGGAAGGTGGCGCCGCCGCCGGGGGTGTTGAAGACGGAGACGGTGCCGTGGTGGACGGAGACGAGGGCGGCCACGATCGCCAGGCCCAGGCCGCTGCCGCTGTGCGAGCCGCTGGCCTTGCTGCGGGTGCGCGCCTTGTCTACCCGGTAGAAGCGCTCGAACACGCGGGCGGCGTGCTCCTCGGTGAGGCCCGGGCCGTGGTCGGCGACCTCGATGAGGGCATCGGTGCCGTCGCGGCGCAGGCGCAGGGCGACGGGCGTGCCGGCGGGCGTGTGGGTGAGGGCGTTGGTCATGAGGTTGCCGACGACCTGGCGCAGGCGGGACTCGTCGCCGTTGACCTCGATCGGCTCGTCCCGCTCGATCTCCAGGTCGACGGTGCGGTCGGGGGCGACGGCCCGGGCGGCGGCCACGGCGTCGCTGGCGATGACGCGCAGGTCCATGTCGGCCAGTGCCAGGGGGCGCTCCTGGTCGAGGCGGGCCAGCATGAGCAGGTCCTCGACCAGCAGGCCCATCCGGGAGGCCTCGTCCTCGATGCGCCGCAGCGTGTCCGCGGGCTCGCTGACGGCGCCCACCCGGTACAGCTCGGCGAAGCCCCGGATCGTGGTCAGCGGCGTGCGCAGCTCGTGGGAGGCGTCGGCGATGAACTGCCGCATGCGCTCCTCGGACGCCTCGCGCAGCCTGAAGGCGCCCTCGATCTGGGCGAGCATGGCGTTGAGCGCGGCGGCGAGGTGCCCCATCTCCGTCTCCGGCGGGCTCTCGGGCACCCGGCGGGTGAGGTCGCCGGCGGCGATCGCGGCGGCGGTGCGCTCGATCTCGCGCAGCGGCTGGAGGCTGGCGCGGACCATGGCGACGCCGACGGCGGCGAGCACGACGAGGACGCCGGCGCCGACGAACAGCTCCGCGGCGACGAGCTCGTCGACGGCGCTGTCGACCATCGAGAGGCTCTCCGCGACGAGCAGCAGCGTGTCCTGGCGCTGGATGATCAGGATGCGCCAGCGTTCATGCGTCTTCGCGGTGGTCGCCGTGTACGGCACGCCGAGGTGCTTCTCGAGGTCCTCCCACGTGCCGGGGATGGGCGGCGCGTCGGCGTCCTGACGGGTGCCGACGACGCCGGTCTCGAGCTTGCCGGAGCGCAGCTGCGTGACCCAGGCGATGTAGTAGTTGCTCTGCAGGATCGTGTCCTGGCTGGTGTCGGTCAGCGCCAGCCGGGTCAGGTCGACGGTCTCGGCCATCGTCCGCAGCTGCTGGTCGACCTTGTCGAACATGCTGCTCTTCATGACCAGGGCGCTGGCGACGCCGATGACCAGCAGTGCCATGGTGACGAGCGTGAGGACCGCGGCGATCAGCTTGACCCGCAGCGGCACGTCGGCGATGAACCGCACCATCGGCGGGCCTCAGACGGGGAGGCGGAGCACGTAGCCCACGCCGCGCAGGGTGTGGATCAGCCGCGGCTCGGCGATGTCCACCTTGCGCCGCAGGTAGGAGATGTACGACTCCACGATGCTGTCGTCACCGCGGAAGTCGTAGTTCCACACGAAGTCGAGGATCTGCGCCTTGGACAGCACCCGGCCCGCGTTGAGCATCAGGTAGCGCAGCAGCTTGAACTCGGTCGGCGACAGGGCGATCGTCTGCCCGGCGCGGGACACCTCGTGGGTCTCCTCGTCGAGCTCCAGGTCGTGGAAGACCAGCCGGTTGGGCCCCGGGTCGCCGGCGGTGCGGCGCAGCACGGCGCGGATCCGCGCGGTGAGCTCCTCCAGGCTGAACGGCTTGGTGACATAGTCGTCGCCGCCGAGCGTCAGGCCGCGGACCTTGTCCTCGGTGCCGTCCCGGGCCGTGAGGAACACGACGGGAAGCCGGACGCCACCCTCGCGGAGCCGCCGGATGACCTCGAAACCGTCGAGGTCGGGCAGCATCACGTCGAGGACGACCAGGTCGGGCTTCGCGTCGCGGGCCGCGGTGACCGCCTCGGCACCGGTGGTCACCGCGTCTACCGCAAAACCGGCGAAACGCAGGCTGGCCGAAAGGAGCTCGCGAATGTTCGGATCGTCCTCGACCACGAGCAGTCTCGCCTCAGCCTGCGCAACGCCTGGCGACGGGGCACCCCCGGATTGTGCAACGCCGCCTCGTACCCCCATGCGCATAGTCTTCCGCCTCCCGCTGGAGCAGGGCTGATGGTTGCCTGGGAAGTTCCTGGACACCCCGCCCCGTCACCCAAAGCTAGCGCAGAAGTCGGCGCACCTGGTCGATCGCGCCGTCGAGGACGACCAGCGTGGCACGCATCGTCTCCTGGCTGGCGCGGCTGGCGCGGGCCAGCCGGCGCACCTCCGCGAGCAGCTGGGCGGCCTTCTCCTCCAGCTCGGCGGCGGCGTCGCCGGGCGCGGGCGACGGCCTGGTGGCGCCCGGCCTCGCGGCGCCGGTCGCCCCGGGCCGCGGCGGGTAGCCCCAGCCCCACGCGGGCGCGGTGCGGGCCTGCTTGCCGGCCTCCTTCAGCTCGCGCTTGAGGTCGCGCACCGAGCCGTGGACGCCCTGCTCGACCTCGTCGGCCAGGGTCGACAGGTCGGCGAGGGAGGCGTTGATGTCGGTCTCGAGGCGCTCCAGCTCGGCGGCGCGCTGCACCAGCTCGGCCCGTCCGGCGTCGGTGATGTCGTACACCTTCCGGCCGCCGGACGCGGTGTGGCTGATCAGCCCGTCGGCCTCCATCCGCTGCAGGCGCGGGTAGATCGTGCCGGCGGAGGGCGCGTACAGGCCGTGGAAGCGGTTCTCCAGGAGCCGGATGAGGTCATACCCGTGGCGGGGTCCCTCGTTGAGCAGCTTCAGCAGGTACAGCCGCAACCGCCCGTGACTGAACACCGCACTCATCAGGATTCCTCGTCCAGATCGACCGGCCGGCACAACAGGGTGATCGTGCCAGACGTCGCGTTGGCGGTCAGGCGGCCGGTGCCGGTGCCGAGCCGTCCGGTGACGGCGTTGCGGCCGACCCGGTCGAGGCCGGGGAACGCGCTGACCACCCGTCCGGAGATCGCGCTGAGGTGGACCTGCAGGTCACTGTCCTCGCGGACCCGGGCGGTGATCTCGCCGGAGACGGTCTCCAGGCGCACGTCCGTGTCGACGGGCGGGTTGTCGAGGTCGCACGTGATCGAGCCGGAGATCGCCCGGGCGTGCACCTTCCGCGCGGTGGAGTCGGCGACGACGATCTCGCCGGAGACGGTCTCCAGGTCGACCTCGCCGTCGAGGGTGAGCGCCTCGATGGAGCCGGAGATCACGTTGGCGGCGACGGGGCCGTCCAGGCCGAGCAGGGTGACCCGGGCGCTGGTCGCGTCCACCTTGGCGCCGGCCCGCAGCGAGGAGAGGATGACGGAGCCGGAGACGACGCGGAGCGTGGCCGGGGTCCGGTCGGGGACCATGACGGAGACGTCGACCTTGAACCGGCTGTGGAAGAGCCACCAGAGGAAGCCGGGCCACTTGGGGAGATGCCCGTGCGAGACGCGCAGCACTCCGTCGTCGCCGAGGGCGACCGTGACCGGGCGCTCACCGATCGCGGTGACCTCGACCCGGGCGGGCCCGTCAGCGCCGACGACGTTGACCCGTCCGCCGACCAGGGTGACCTGGAGGTCCTTGACCTCCCCCTTGAGCTCGAGCCGCGTGGGCTCGGCGATGTTCCACGTCGTCATGCCACCGAAGGTAGCAGACAAACGCGATACATCGCGACTGTCGGGTCTCGGATGTTCTAGGCGGCCACCACCGAGGTCGCGGCGCGGGCGAGGACGCGGCGGGAGGAGGTCGGCTCCGGGTACAGCTTGGCGTGCGCCTTCAGCTCGATCGACAACCCGCGGGCGGCGACGACCCGGCGCAGCGAGGTGGCGAGGGTCTCGTCGCCGATGAACGCGGCGACCGTCGTCGGCGTGCCGTTCTGGGCGAACGTGAGCCGCACCGGCACGACCGGGGCGGCCGCGTCGACCGCGGCCTGGAACATCGCCGGGCGGAAGGTGCCGCCCATCCGGCCGCACCAGGTGGTGCCCTCCGGGAAGACGGCGACCACGCCACCGGCGGCGAGCTCGGTGCTGATCCGCCCGACGGTGGCCGGCAGGGTCTTCGGCCGGGACCGGTCGACGAAGACGGTGCCGAGGGCGGCGGCGAGCCGGCCGATCAGCGGCCACTGGCGCACCTCGCGCTTGGCGAGGAGCTTGGCCGGCGCGTGCGCCAGGATCACGACCACGTCGAGCCACGAGACGTGGTTGGCGACCAGCAGCGCGCCGGACTGCGGGACCCGGCCGACGGCCCGGTGCGAGATCCCGAGCCCGGCGAGCACCGCGCGGGCGAGCCGGCGCTGCACGGCGATCAGGCGCCGCTGCGGCAGCAGGGCCAGGACTGGCACCGCGAGCACCGCGAGCAGCACGACCGACCCGGTCACGACGATCCGCTTCACCATCGTCGCGACCGGGACGTGCTCGTCCGAGCGGGCCGGCAGGCAGCTCACGTCGCAGGTCGAGCGCGGCAGCCAGAGCGAGTCGACGACGGCCATCGTGCTCACTCCTGACCGAGGAAGTGCCGCATGTACCGCGGGTTGACCCGGTCCAGCGACAGCAGCACGTAGAAGTCGGCGCACTCGAAGTCGGGGTCGTACGCGGGCTCGCCGCCGATCCAGGCGCCGAGCCGCAGGTACCCCTTGAGCAGCGGCGGCACCTCGACCTTGGCCGGCACCGGCCCGTCCAGCGCGAGGGGGTTGCGCGGCCGGACCCGCCAGGCGGGCGGCACGAGGTGCTTGCGCTGGGCCAGGTCCCAGATCCCGGCGGCGTCGGCGACCGGCACGGACGCGCACCCGGCGAGCCAGCGGTGGCCGTGCAGGTGCATGTACCGCGCGATGCCGGCCCACATGAGGTTGATCACGGCGCCGCTGCGGTGCTCGGGGTGCACGCAGGAGCGGCCGGTCTCGACCAGTCCTCCGCGCAGCTGGTGCAGGCCCGCGAGGTCGAACTCGGTGTCGGCGTAGAGCCCGCCGGCGGCCACCGCGCGGTCCGGCGGCAGCATCCGGTACGTGCCGACGACGTCGCCGGTGCGCTCGTCGCGGATGATGAGGTGGTCGCAGTGCTCGTCGAACGCGTCGACGTCGAGGCCCGGCGTGCCGGACTGCAGCTTGGCGCCGAGTTCGCCGGCGAAGACGTCGTGGCGGAGCCGTTGTGCGGCCCGGACCTGGTCACCGTCCGTGGCCACCAGCAGGGTGTAGCGATCGGTTTCGTCGACCCCGACCGGGTCGGCGGCGACGGCGAGAATCGTCATGCTTTCGGTGTAAGGGTCGACCCCTGCGGCTGGCTGACGGTGACTGGTTACCCGCATGGCTGGCGGGTGAACGATGACTACCGTGGTCAGGCATGGCGGGATATTCAGGGACTCCACTGCCCAAGAAGCTCGGCGTCAGCGCTGGGCACCGCGTGCTGCTCGACGGGGCGCCGGCCGGGTTCGAGCTGCGCGACCTGCCCTCCGACGTGGTGCTGCACCGTCGCGGCGCGCCCGGCCTCTACGACGTGATCGTCTGCTTCTGCCCTGATCAGGCCAGGTTGCGGCGGCGCTGGCCGGTGCTGCACCGGCAGACGCCACCCGGCGGAGCGCTGTGGGTCGCCTGGCCGAAGCGCTCCTCCGGCATCGCGACCGACCTCGACGAGAACGGGGTCCGCGACTTCGCCCTGGCGCACGGCCGGGTGGACGTCAAGGTCTGCGCCATCGACGACACCTGGTCGGGGCTCAAGCACGTGATCCGGGTCGCCGACCGGATCTGAGGCACGGCGCCGTCACGCACCGCGCCGGTGAACGCGGGGCGCGCGTCGCGGGCCGCCGAAGGACAGCGCCGACAGGAACCGCAGGAGCCAGCCGGCGAGCAGCATGAGCAGGCCCGCGAGCGCGTGCGGCGCCACCGCGCCGCCGGTGACCGGCAGGTCGACCGAGCCGACCATCACCTCGACGGTGCCGGCGACCGTGGCGGTGCCGTCGGTGACGGTGTAGGTGAAGGCGTCCGCGCCGGCGAAGCCCTTGTCCGGCGTGTACGTGACGGTCCCGTCGGCGTTGAGCACGGCGGTGCCGTTCGCCGGCTGGGTCACGCCGACGACCTTCAGCGGGCCGCCGTCGGGGTCCTTGACGTTGTCCAGCGGGGCGATCGTCCGCGCGCCGCTCCCGGCCGGCGTGGTCACCATCGGCGTGGTCACCACCACCGGCCCGGTGCTCTGCAGCCCGACCGTCACCGTCACCGTCCCGGTGCTCTGCAGCCCGGTGGCGTCGCGCAGCGTGTAGGTGAAGGTGTCGACCCCCTCGAACCCGTCCGCGGCGGTGTACGTGACGGTCCCGTCGCCGTTGAGCACCGTGCCGCCGTGCCCCGCCCGGCCGGCCGCGGTCACCGTGAGCGGGTCGCCGTCGGGGTCGCTGTCGTTGGCGATCACCGTCACGGTCACGGCGACGCCCGGGGCGGCGAACACGGCGTCGGCGCCGGCGACCGGAGCGCCACCGGCGACGTCGAGGGTCACCGCGGCGGTGCTGGTGCCCCCGTTGCCGTCGCTCAGGGTGTACGTGAAGCCGTCGGCGCCCCGGTAGCCCGCCGCCGGGGTGTACCGCACGGCGCCGCCGACGATCGCCAGCGTGCCGTGCGCGGCCCCGGTCGCCGCGACGGCCCGCAGCGTGTCGGCGTTGGCGTCGGTGTCGTTGGCGAGGACCGGCACGACGACCGCGGCCCCGGCCGGCGCGCGCAGCGTGTCGTCCACACCCACCGGCGCCTGGTTGAAGACGGTGACGGTGACGGTCGCGGTGCCGAGCCCGCCGCGGCCGTCGCCGACCGCGTAGCCGAACGTGTCGACGCCGGAGAAGCCGCCCCGCGGCGTGTAGGTGACGGTCCCGCCGGCGCCGATCGCGGTCGTGCCGTGCGCGCCGGGCGTGACGGCCGTGACGGTGGCGGCCGGATCCGCGTCGTTCGCCAGGACGTCGATGGTCACCGGGGTGCCGGTCGGGGTGCTCGCGGCGTCGGCGCGTGGCGCCGGCGCTCCGGCCGCGCCGACGTGGACGGTGACCGTGCCGGTCGAGGTGACGATCCCGTCGCTCGCGGTGTACGTGAAGGTGTCGTCGCCCGAGAACCCCGCCGCCGGGGCGTACCGCAGCAGGCCACCACTCCGCGTGACGGTGCCGCCGCGGGCGGTGGTGGCGTCCCAGGCGCCGACCGTCAGCGGGTCGCCGTTCGGGTCGGTGTCGTTGGCGAGCACGTCCACGTCGATCGGGGCGCCGGCCGCGGTGCTGCGCTCGTCGGCCCCGGCGACCGGGGCGCGGTCGGCCACGGCGACCGTCACAGTGGCGGTGGAGTGCCCTCCCTTGCCGTCGCCCACGGTGTACGTGAAGGTGTCGGCGCCCCGGAAGCCGTCCCTCGGCGTGTAGACGAGCAGCCCGGCCGCGGTGAGCGTGACGGTCCCCCCGGCGGGCGTGCCGGAGCCGCCGCCACCGGCGCCGCCACCGGTGCCGATCCCGATGACGGTGAGCGGGTCGCCGTCGGCGTCGGTGTCGTTGGCGAGCGGGTCGAACGTCGCGGACGCGGCGCCGGCGGGCACCGTCACCGCGTCGTCCGCCGCGACGGGGGCGGCGCCGGGGCCGGTCGGGCCGCCTGCGGTGACGGTCACGGTCACCGTCCCGGTCGCGGTGCCGCCGTTGGCGTCGGCGGCGACGTAGGTGAAGGTGTCGGTGCCCGCGCCGGTGCCGGCCGTGTAGCGGATCGCGCCGGTGGCGTCGACGACGGCGTGGCCGGCGGTGGGCGGCGTGGCGATGCCGCCGGCGCGCACGGTGTCGCCGTCGGGGTCGGTGTCGTTGGCCGCGGC